>NZ_JAMXXN010000004.1 GCF_024129435.1 Acinetobacter lwoffii
AGCTGTTAAAGTTGTTTTACCATGGTCAACGTGACCAATTGTGCCCACGTTAACGTGTGGCTTATTACGTTCAAACTTAGCCTTAGCCATGTTAATCTTCCTCGTTTACGTCGAACACAATTCTGAGTAAAACCCAGCTCCGACATATCGTTTAAAAAAACCGAACACCAAATACTTGAAAAGCAGACTAAATAGCCTGCTTTTGGAATTTCTTTGCAACAAAGTTGCTAAACTGTAATCTGGAGCTCTTATCGAGATTTGAACTCGAGACCTCTCCCTTACCAAGGGAGTGCTCTACCACTGAGCTATAAGAGCAAATATTAGTACTTCAATGGAGCGGGAGACGAGGGTCGAACTCGCGACATGTAGCTTGGAAGGCTACCGCTCTACCAACTGAGCTACTCCCGCACGATGTTGGTACAAACCACTTATTGAAGTCTTAAAATTGGTGGTGAGGGAAGGATTCGAACCTTCGAAACTTTCGTAGCGGAGTTACAGTCCGCCCCCTTTGACCGCTCGGGAACCTCACCATTTTTTACACTTACATCAGTGCTGTTCTTTACTTCACACTACCAAACTTCTAAGATGGTGCCGGCACACGGATTCGAACTGTGGACCTACTGATTACAAGTCAGTTGCTCTACCAACTGAGCTATGCCGGCGTTTCTTAGTGTTTCGTACGTTTCGTATCGGAACGGTGTGCAGTTTAGCAAAACTCAGAATCCTTGCAAGTGTTTTTTTCAAAAAAAACGTCAAAAACTCATAAAATCAAACCATTTGATGATAATTCAACCGCTTTGATCACTGCGCGAGCTTTTATTTGGGTTTCATTCCACTCAGATTCAGGATTTGAGTCGGCAACTAGCCCTGCTCCGGCCTGCACATAGACCTTATTTTCGCGAATGACACAGGTACGAATCGCAATCGACATGTCCATTTCGCCATGCCAGCCTAAATAACCAACAGCACCACCAAAAATTCCACGTTTTACCGGCTCAACTTCGTCAATAATTTCCATGGCACGGATTTTTGGCGCACCTGAAAGTGTACCAGCAGGGAAAGTTGCTTTAAAAACATCCAGAGCATCGACATCATCACGCACTTCACCCTGCACATTGGAGACAATATGCATCACATGCGAATAACGTTCGATCACCATTTGATCAGTCACCTGCACTTTGCCAATTTTTGCGATACGCCCTACATCATTACGTCCCAAGTCAATCAGCATGACATGTTCAGCAATTTCTTTTTCATCAGACAATAAGTCTTGCTCAAGCGCCAGATCTTCTTCTTTGGTTTTGCCGCGTGGACGGGTCCCCGCTAATGGACGAACTGTGGCAATTCCATTTTCCAGACGGGACAGAATTTCCGGTGAAGAACCGACAATATGGAATGGCGTGTTGTTTTCCAAGGTCTGCCCTTGCACCAGGAACAAATACGGTGATGGATTGAGATGACGCAGCGCACGATACACTT
Source organism: Acinetobacter lwoffii (assembly GCF_024129435.1). Classification (GTDB taxonomy): domain Bacteria; phylum Pseudomonadota; class Gammaproteobacteria; order Pseudomonadales; family Moraxellaceae; genus Acinetobacter; species Acinetobacter lwoffii_F. The sequence goes on from NZ_JAMXXN010000004.1 coordinate 1,480, forward strand.
GTAGCGGATCACCATCGAAATCAGAGACCATCCGGTGCCCCGGCACCACCTGCATTACATCACCGGCACGAATATACTCTTTGACCTTTTCGACCGAAGCAATGAAGTTGTCATATCCGGTGAGGGACTCAAAATGTGGCGGCGTATGTTTTTCAGCTTTAAGGCTGATGGGCGTGGCCAGAATATTTTCCAATTCATTTAATTGTTCATGTGCTTTTTCATAAGAACCGGGGGCAGTGGCATCCGCATGTACAATTAAGAACAAGGTATCTTTCAGGTTATCAAAGACAATCACTGTTTTAGAGAGCATCATCCAGATATCTGGCAAGCCGACCGGATCCGCTTCCGGCACATTTTTTAATTTCGGTTCGATATAACGCACCGCGTCATAACCAAAGTAACCGACTAATCCACCAGTAAAACTCGGTAGGTCCGGTAATTCTGCCTGGGTTGGCACCTTAAATTGCGCCTGAAAGTCGCGAATATATTGAAATGGGTCCGCACAGTGCTGCTTTTCAATCGAATCATCTGCGTGCTGTACCGTCAACTCGCCTGCATTGCAAGAAAATACCGTGGATTCACCTAGTCCAATAATCGAATAGCGTGCCCAGTTCTCACCACCTTCTACAGACTCGAATAAATAAGCCTGCTGATGCTGTTTAAGCCGAGCAAAAATAGAAAGTGGTGTATCGGTATCCGCCAGGCGCTGACGATAAACAGGAATGAGGTTATAGCCTTGCGCGGCAAGTTCTTGGAATTGTGCTTGAGTGGTCATGCGGTTTTTCTCTTTAAATTAGGGTTACTCAGTATGTAAATAGAATTGAACTAAGCGACGCCATCGAAAAACCTTACAACTATTCATTTTCTTTCCTTAGTACGCGTATTAGGCAAGTAATTCTCTAAGATCATCCACAATCTGCTGCGGCTGACAATCTGCAATATTTTCACCATGATTATAGCCATAGCTGACCACAACACAATCAATCCCGGCGCGGCGTGCGGCTTCAACATCATTGGAAGAATCGCCAATGAGCAAGACCTGTTCTTTGCTCACCTTATAATGTTCGACACAGTGCAACAACTGGCGTGGGTGCGGCTTACGTTCAGTAAAACGGTCGCCACCAATGGTATCGGCAAAATAATGAGCCATATCCAAGGTATCTAAAATGCTGCGGGCAGGAAGTTCAGGCTTATTGGTCACACAAATCAGGGTTTTACCTTGGGCTTTAGCCCAGTCCAGAAATTTCAGGATTCCCGGAAAAGGAACGGTATCGACGCAGGGATCGACATTATAGATATCCAGAAAAGTCGTTAAGAGTTCCTGATGCTGTGCCGGTGTGACCTCACCCACCAGATGCTGGAGTACACTTTCACAGAATATCGACGTGCCCTTACCTACCCAGGTCCGTACCTGCTCTTCAGTCACCAGAGGCAATTGCAGCACATTCAAGCTCATATTCATGGCGCGATACAGATCATGTGCTGAATCCACCAAGGTACCATCCAGATCAAACAAGATCAGTTCACGCTTTTCTAATTGTGCAATAGACATCCCGACCCTCTTTTATAATGTGCGCAGCCACAAAAAAGGCATGCGCTATGCATGCCTTGATTGTAACCAATCATCAGCTTATTTGAACAACAACCAAGCCATAATTGCCAAAATAATCAGCACAATCACTGAAATCAAACCTACAGATACATTTTTCTGGGTTTCTTTTTCCTGTTCTACACGTGATACAGGCTGCTCAACCGGAATTGGGGTAGGCTCTGGTTTTACCGCATTAATGTCCACGCCTTCCGGAATAGGCGCCGGTTTTGGAATACCGATATTGGTTGGCATGCCATCACGGGTTAATTGTACCGTAGCATCACGATGTTTCAGTTCCGGCATTCCCTGATCATTCATTTGCTGTGCAGGTGTAGGCTCAGCGACTTCGACCTGTTCCACAACTTTTTCTGCCGTTGCTTCAATTTCTGCTGGAACCTCGACTGCAGCCACAGGCGCCAGTACTGAAAATTTCAAGCTGGCAAACTGAACAATGTCATCCTGCTTTAATAAGGTTTCCTGCGCAATTTGCACATCATTGACGAAAGTACCGTTTGATGAACCCAAATCCTGCACCCAGAGCGCATCATCCTTCAGTAAAAATGCTGCATGTTTACGGGAGATTTCCGCAGCCTGCAATACAATATCCGCAGCCTGATGACGCCCCACCAGCATGTCACGGTCAATGCTAATTTCCTGTCCTGTTAAGTCGCCTGTAATCGCGTGTATTTTCCAAGTCATGAAAGTTACTTCTCTGTTCTCTTTGACATTATCATAACATGCTGTCTGCAAATGCGAATGGCTTAGCTTTTGGGTCTAAGTGTGGTTGTTGTAACGGTATTTTTACTTTTTTCTACCTGTTGTACGGGTTGTGCCACTTGTCGCTGAATCACTGGCTCTATCGCTACCGGCGTAACGACTACATTGGCTGGTTGCGCCCGAACCGGTGCGGTCGGCACAGTTTGATAAGTCGAGTTTTGCAATGGCGTTCTGGATATCGGAATGCGCTGCTGATATACATCTTCAACACTTTCTGGCAGCTTGGCAAAGTTCCCATCTGAATCGAGTGCGAGTTGCAGACTATATAACTGACTATAACGTTGCTGGGTCAGTTTACGCACTGCATTTTTATCCCCCACAATGGTTGGATGGATAAAGATCAATAAGTTACGTTTTTGATTGGACTTACCTTCTGAACGGAATAAACGTCCCAAGCCTGGAATCGCACCCAAACCTGGCACCGCTTGGCGTCCATAACTGGTGTTATCCGAAATCAGACCGCCAAGCACAATAGTTTGTCCATGTTCGGCCAGAATTGAGGTTTTGATCGCTCGCTTGCTGGTAACCAGATCCTGCGCCTGCCCTTTACTGGCTTTGACATCAGAAACTTCCTGTTCCACTTCCAGGCGTACCGTACCATCTTCGCCAATATGTGGAACCACCTTTAAAGTGACCCCGACATCCTTACGTTCAATGGTGGTATAGGGATTAGCAACTCCAGCAGCGCCTGTAGATACTGAGCCTGTCACAAAGGGTACGTTTTCACCCACTACAATATAGGCTTCTTCGTTATCCATGGTCACGATCGACGGCGTAGACAACAGGTTGGATTTAGTGGTTTCTTTAAGTGCCTGAATCATCGCGCCATACAGACGTCGGGAACCATCACTGCCTTCACGATAATCACCGAGTACCAGTGAACTGCCCGCGCCCACGGCACTTGCAGCACCTGCACCACCACCCGTCAGATAACCGGCCGCAATATTTTTCAGGCTAGTCCCAAAATTATCGAAGTTCACCAGTCCAATACCACTACTGATATCACCCAAGGCCCATTGCACACCGAGTTGATCCGCATCGGTTCCTTCCACTTCAATAATCGCGGCTTCGATAAGCACCTGTTGACGACGGATATCCAGCTGGTCAATTGCTGATTCAATTTCCCGCATCAGTTGCGGATCAGCTTTCACCACCAGAGAATTTTGTGTGGTATCGGCAATAATACTGACGCCATTGCCATTAAAACTGGTAATTCCGCCCTGCTCGTTATTCATGCCTGTATTCAGCTGAATGCCTGAAGAAGTGTTGCTACTCGAACCGGTAGTCGTATTGTTGTTATTTAAATTATTGCCAGAACTGAGTGAAGACGAGTTCGAGGATGTACTACTCGAATTTGAATTACTGTTCACCGCCTGCCCGCTTACCAAACCCTGCAAGATTTCCGCAAGATTTTTAGCGCTGGCATATTTCAGACGAAAAACTTTTAATCCACCCAAACGATCCGCAGCCGGTACATCCAGAGTTTCGATTACTTGACGCACCCGTTTGCGCGTCGTGGGATCACCTTTAATGATGATCCGGTTAGTACGAGTATCTGCAATCACCCGCACTCGCGAACCGCGGACATCTTTAGCTCCACCGGTGGCAGTCATGGACTCGATCAGTCCAATCATTTCCTCAGCCTGACTGGATTGCAAGCTGACCGCTTCAATGTCATTCTGACCGGTGCCATCCAGATTGCGAATGATGGTTTCCAGCTGGTAAATATTGCTAGCGCGATCCGATACAATTAAGGCATTCGTCCCGGGCACCGCCGCCAGATGGGCAAACTGCGGCATCAAAGGACGCAATGCAGGAATCAGGTCATTCGGATTGGTATTTTCCAGCCACAACACCCGGGTCACAATCTGGTCACCACTGGCACGGCTTCTGGCATCATAGGGAATGCCCGAGCTTTTGACATTGCTGTCCGGAACCAGCTTGATGGTATTCCCCGAAGGAATTGCCACCACACCGTTGACATTCAACACGCCTAAAAACAGGTCATAGACTTCATTTTTATTCAGGGCTTTATTGGAAATGACCGTCACATTGCCACGTACCCGCGGATCGACTGCAAAGTTTTTGCCAGTAATGTCGGCCACTTCATTAATGAATGCAGTTAAGTCAGCATCTCGAAGGTTGATTTTCCAGGTTTGTGCATAACTCGCCGTACTGACCATAGCCATTAACGGTGCGGCCACACAGAATGCCCATGCTGATCGATTATTATTAAATAAAGCCATAAACTTTCGTGTTTCCTAACCCTATATGTGATGACACATCACTTCAAATCTTGTTGTATGGTCATCACCTGATCACCACGTTTTATTTCGAGTTTGACCTGACCTTCACGTCGGGCCTGTTCCAGTAATTGTGCTTCGGTCTGTCCTTGGCTCAGCGTCTGACCATTTAAAGACAAGATCCGGTCGCCTGGTCTTAAACCCAGGCGATTACGCAATGCAGCCGGTGTGCGTGAAGTCACTTCATAACTACCATCTGCTGCACTCACCCCCATATTCTGTAAATACTGATCCTTGTTTTCCTGCATCTGCTGGATGGCTCGACCAATTTCATTCTGTGGCGAAGGCTGCTCAGGCATACCATTGTTAGAAGGCATAGCAGGTATTGAGCTTGAAGATGCTGATATTTCCGGCACAATCGGCTGATTCAAGCCATTTTCCAGACCTTTGAATAAAACTTCCTGAGTAGCACCTGTGGATCGACGCAAAATAACCCGATCCCAATGCACTTCAGCCAACTCAAAACCGCTATTGGTCAGCATTTCCCCGATACGGTAACGATCGACCTGATCATTAATTTTCAGTACCGCAGAAGAGTTATAACTTGGACTGGCAACCACCACCCCTTGTAAAATGATATTGGTAGTTTCAACAGCACCCGCAGACTGCCCAACTTCCTGAAACAGTGAAAATGCACCGATATTCGGAATTTGTGCCTGCTGTGAACCCAGTTCTACCCGATCCAGCTGCATGGCTTGGGGTGGAGCTATTAGCAACCAGAACAAAGCCGCCAGCTTCCAGCATAAGTACAGAATGAGCAGCAACAAAATCACAGGTGCAGCACGATTGATCTGCTTCACGTCAATATTTTTTAAATCATTCAGAGAAACTGCCATCAGTCCAAGCCTCCCATTAAGGGTTGGCGGGTACTAATCACATAGGTATCTAATCCGGCTTTACCTTCATAAGAAGGCGCATTCATTAAAAAGCGCTGGGTGAGCTGAATATCCAGCATCAGACTCGGATCAAGCTTGATATTCAGCATGCGTTGATCGCGACTATCCCGAACATCAACTAACAGCTGTCCGCTTTCATCTGCGAGTTTTCCAGTCATTGCGGGTACATTCATGCGTTCCTGACGCTGAGCAAAGGTATAAATCAGCTCACCACCCGCCCATTGCATTTGCCCATCCACCTGACTGAAACCCTGTTCTTTTTTATATTTAAAATCCAGATCTTTAAACTGAATCGCAGTACTCGGCCATTGCCAGTCTGCAAGTTTTTTTAGAGTTTCAGGCGCGATCTGCCCTTCAAGATTTTTGACAATCAAAGACTTATTCAGACCATAAGCCATGATCCCGGAAAGCTGGGTATTGCCGCTATGCAAATCCACATGTGCCCCAACCCGCAGCAACAGCAAATCCAGAGGCCGTACTTTCCAGTTCAGACTGCCCCGAAGATTGCCTTTTTTCCAGTCCGCACTTCCCTGCCAGATATTTCCGTTTACATTATGCAAAGTCTGGTTATTTTTATAAAATTTCGAAATTAACCAGGCTGCTGGCACTTGTAATACGACAAAAATAAAAAATGCAACAAGAGCAAGGATCAACCATCTTAAAGTTTTCGGTTTACTGCTCATCCCCACCACGACCAATCGCTCAAGTCCAAATCCCCATTTATAATTTTTCCCTTATACCCACACATTATGCACACTTTTCTGTCAACGCCAATTCATAGATATAAAAAAACCAAGCAGGTATGCTTGGTTTAATGATCATAGACTGTCTGTATGACAGCCTAATGACCAGATCAAATGAAGGCTTAGATCAGGAAATCGTCCAGCTTTGCGCCTTTTTCCAATTCAGCCACCAACCAGCGCGGCTGTTTACCACGGCCAGTCCAGGTATCGTCCGGATTGCTTTTGCTACGGTAACGCGGCTCAACCGACTTACGTGATGATTTCTTACGCTTAGACGCACCAAATTCAAGTAACTGTTCAACCGTCATACCAACTTTCTCGGCAACTGCCAAGATTTGCTGATAAGCATCTTCAATCTCTTGATCTTTTTTTGAAGCAATCAGTGATTCTGCTTCTGCTTGTAAACGTTTTAACTCTTCTACTGATAAATGCGTAATATCTGGCATAATGCTCTCCGAAAAATAATATTATTCATTTTGTTAAATAATAGCCCCATCATATTTATATTAAATAAAACATTCAATATAAAACCTTAAAGCAATAACAATAAAGTTTAAAAAAAATTACAAAATAAAATGCTTCATTCATTTTTAAATTTCATGTTGAACGCTTAATTCAAGTGCTTTGATTTTTTCGCGAATATGTTCCGGAATTTCTGTTTTCTGCATGGTCTTTTTATCGACACAGACAATAACTGCTTCTGAAGTGGCGACAATACTTTGCTGTTTTTCACTCCATAATAGATATTGCATTCTGAATGCAATATTACGGATTTCTTCAATACGTGCTGCCACTTTTAAATGATCAGGAAAAACCACGGGTTTTAAATAACGGCACTGATTGGATGCCACTACGGTAGATACCGATTCAGAGAGAATTTCTAATTGGGTTAAATAAGCTAGACGTGCACTTTCGACATAACGGTAATACATGGCATTATTGACATGTCCAAAGGCATCCATATCGCCCCATGCAACTGTTTGTTCATAAATAACTGGATATTGTTTTAATTCTGACATCATTATGCTCAAGTCTTAATTTCTATAAAGTTTACATTCGATTCAAATACTGCATTTAACTGCTGTAGCAAGTCCTCCCGATCTTGTAAGGCAGCTTTAATTCTTAAATAACTCATACGAATATCATCCGGATACAAGTCAAGTAGTTGCTGGGCTTGATCTGTATAGCCTGTGGCTTGCAACACATGCCATTTCGCAAAGCTTAAAACCGGTAATGCCGGATACTTGGTTTCCCAGTGCGAAATCTGTTGTGCAATCGCATCATAATCCGGGTTTTGACGCAATAACTGTTGTTGGAACCACAAATAAAATACATCCTGATTAAATTGCTGTTCCATTAAATGAATCGCAAGCACTTCATGCTCGGCACTCATTTCTGGCATTCTAAATAATAATTTCAACCATAATAATTTGACCGAATAGTCACGATCAAATATTTGCGGTTTTAAATCTAAATAACGTTGCTGTAAATAAAATAAATCGTCCTGTGTGGCTTGGTCATAGGCTAATAATAATTGTTCAAGCCATGTTTTTTTTACTTCTTGGTCTAAATGCCCATATTGGGTCGAACGTAAATATAACCAAGGAAACTGCATGGCAAATACCCCCCATAAGGCGACAAGGCGCTGCTCATAGGCTGTTTTAACCTGTATTAACCAAGGTGATAATTCATGCTGATTTAAAAACTCTAAATGGGTAAGTGCTTGTTCACCTTGCTGTTGTGATAAATAAATTTCAATCCGCTGTAATTCTGCCAATTCAAATGCCATGGGATTGGACTGATTTAAAGCAGTTAATGCATGGGTATATTGCTGTTGCCCCCAAGATAAACGTGCATCAATAATATGTTTAAGTAAACCCGACTTAGTAAAAGACTGCTGAATAAAATCCCGCTGATCCTGCGCAGCGTTTAATAACCAGATCACGGCCAATTGTTCATAAGGGTGCAAGCGGGAAAAACTAAAGACTGTTTCAGTTTTACGCTTTTCACGACTGCGATACTGCTTGATAGCATACCAGATGCAATGCATCAGAAAACTTACACTGACCAAGGATGCGGCCAAAAACCAGAGGGTGGTTTGTAACTGCCACTCGCGCCAATACAGATAGACATAGCCAGCCCCATGTCCATAACTCAAGATACTCAGCCCCGCAATGCCAAGTAAGCAGACAAATAAATAGGCCAGCAGAATCTGTTTCATAAGCAATTAGCCCACTAGGGTGCGTGTGTTTAATAATGGAATCGGAGTAATCGGGGTAGCCTTGATTTGATTCAATTGCTGAATCCATTTTTGGCTCTGCGCATCCGGCAATTGTCCCAAAACTTCAATCACGGCATTCAGTGCTTGCTGAAAAGCGACAGATTGGTCTTTTTGCAAGGTATTTTGTGCGATGAGCAAGCGCAACTGGGCCTCTTTCAGTACCAGATGCCGTTGCATCAAGACTGTGCTTGGCTGATCTGCGGATTCAACCTGAATCCAGCGCTGCCAGAAAGAGCGTTGAGTTTCTGGACGCTGACGATGTGGTGTCTGAATTTCTTTTTCAATTTCAGCATCCATCTGCACCAAGAGTTCTTTTACTTTATTTTGCTGCACTAATCGGCTGTTCACGAATTTTTTCAGCATGTCCTGATCTTTTGCAATCACTTGCTGCAAACTGCTGACCAAGGCAGGCGCTAAAATATAATCATCCAGCTCATTAGATAACTGATTTAATTTCTCAATCGCAGTGGCGTATTGTTGCTGTTGTAGTGCAAATTCGATCAGATCCAGATGTTGCTGCACCAAGACAATATCATTTTGCGTTGCATCAGTTGCCGCTTCATTTACTGACGCTTTCGCTGAAGTAGCTCCAGCACTTTCCTGCTGAGCAGAAATCTGGCGTTTTAAAGCCACAAACTGATCATTGAGATTGGCATTTTGCTGCTGTAACTGATTAATGCTTTGATTAAATTCAGTCTGTGCTGTATTCAGAACATGAAGGTCGTAGCTGAGCTTGACCAGCCATGACAAACTTAAGATGAACAATACAATGAATAGTTTCTTCATGCGTTCCCTAATATCAGCCCCATTTTCTGCAAGATCGTATTTGCGTCTAAATCATCGATTTTTACGAATTGAAAACTTGCCTGATGCTGCTGTTGATATTCCCCAAGAATATTGGCCAAACGTGGCCCCAAAACCAAATAACAGGCTTGCTGTATAAACTCCGCATTCCTCTGCAAGAGTATCAGCCAGTTTAACCAACTTGCCTCACTGGTGATTAGCACTGCAAAACGCTGCTGTGTCTTAAGCAGCGCCAAATTCTCTGCCAAAATCGTTGCCGTCGTTTTAGGACATTGCCGCCGGTACAAAATAAAGTTTAAAACTTTAATATTGCTGGCACGTAAATGATCCATCATAAATTGACGACCACCTTCTCCGCGCCAGAAAGCCACACCTGAACCAGAAGCCAGTTGCTTCAACACAGGCAATTGCAGCATGCCTTCCGAAGTTTCGACCTCAGGCACATGACTATGAATGCCATAGCTCGCCAGTGCCTGTTCAGTGGCTTTTCCCACTGACACCCAATGCACCTGCGCCAAGGCCGAGAGCTTAATACCCGCCTGTTGTAAATATTGCATGCCAATCTGAGCGGCCGTCGGACTGACCACCACAATAATCTGTGCCTGCTCCAGCTGCTGATACAAAATCGACAGCTCATCGGAATAAGGCATGGCATGCAGTTCGAGCAAGGGCAATTCCAGAACAGACACCTGTGCTGCCTGTAACTGTTGAGTCAAGCCTGCAGCACGATCACTGGGGCGAGTATTAATCAATAACATCAGTGTGAATAGAGTGCTTTCAGCAACTCGCCAGCACCTTGATCAAGCAGGTCTTTTGCCAGCTCTACACCCAATTGCTCCGCAGCTGCCATTTTGCCAGTATGCTGTGCCCGGAGCAAAACTGTTCCATCGACACTGCCCACACGACCTTCGATTGAAATCACACCCTCTTTGAGCGTGGCATAACCAGCAATCGGCACCTGACATCCGCCTTCTAGATAGGCATTAAAGGCACGTTCGGCACGTACACACGCATCTGTATCCGCATGCAGGAGTGGCTGAATCAAGTCCAGCACCGTCTGATCATGAGTACGGCATTCCAGTCCCAATGCCCCTTGACCCACGGCCGGCAGACTGACTTCAGGCGTCAGAGTATGACGAATACGTTCTGCCAGACCCAAGCGTTTTAAACCGGCACTGGCCAGAATAATCGCATCATACTGGCCTGCATCCAGTTTAGATAAACGTGTGCCGACATTACCGCGTAAATCGATAATGTCCAGATCTGGACGCTGTTTTAAAATCTGGGTTTTACGGCGCAAGCTTGAGGTTCCGACTTTGGCGCCTTGTGGCAATTCTTCAAAACTAGTGTAGGTATTCGACACAAAGGCATCTAAGGGATCTTCACGTTCACAGATCACTGCCAGACTCAGACCTTCGGGCAAGGCCATCGGGACATCTTTCATGGAATGCACAGCCAGATCTGCACGACCATCCAGTAAAGCGGCTTCTAATTCTTTTACAAACAGTCCTTTTCCACCAATTTTAGCCAGTGGTGTATCTAGAATTTTATCGCCCTGTGTAACAAAAGTGACTAACTCGACCTGCAAACCAGCGTGCAAATCTTGTAGGCGCGCACGGATGTGTTCCGCTTGCCAAAGCGCAAGTGGACTTTGTCGAGTTGCAATTTTTAGGGTCTTCATAAATTTCAATAACAGTAAATGAGAACAATAGTCTAAACTTAACCTGCTCACTTGAAAATGCAAGTGAATTTATACAAGTTTCAACTGAATGCTCTCATTCATCCCCCGCTAAAGCTTTTGAATCCGATCTCGTAAAAACGGTAAATGTCGCCGACTAACCGCCAAACGATCGTCCAGCTCACGACAACGTACCTGATACTGACCTGAACTTACCACTTCCAGACCATCCAGATAATGCACCGAGATCAAGGCATTACGATGAATCCGGATAAACTGGTTCCCAAACTCCTGCTCTAACTCCTTTAAGGTTTCATCAATCAATACACTGCCGTTTTTATGACGCACAGTGACATATTTCTGATCCGCCAGAAAATAATAGATATTTTCAACTGGCACCAATTCGACACCACGATAGGTCTTTGCCGCAATCTGCTGGCGGCTGATATTGATTTCGTCCATATTTTCTTTTTGTTTTAGTTGGCTCATTTGAGCTTGGGTAAGTTTAGTTAAGTGCTCTAAAACCTGTGCCAATTCCTGTTGCATCACCGGTTTAAGCAAGTAGCCTTCGGCATTTGATTTAAATGCATCCAGCGCATGTTGGTCATAGGCCGTACAAAAGACAATGGCCGGCATTGGATCCAGTTGACGCAAATGTTGCGCACAAGCCAGTCCGTTCATTTCAGGCATTTGAATATCTAATAGGATGACATCGGGTTCGTATTGGTGAGCCAGATCAATCGCTTGACGGCCATGGCTTGCTGTCGCCACCACATCATGCCCCAGTTGAGAGACCAAACGTGATAAACGCTCGACGGCCAAAGGCTCATCATCACAAATCAGGATGTCCATTTCTCCTCCTTACCCAGTTAACATCATCAGATGAATGATAAAGCTAACTGCGATTTCTTTGATTTATTTTTATTTATATTGATATCGCACTACCGTCGTAAACATCCCTTCGCCGGCAAAGGTTTGAAAAGTCACACTGGGTCCATAATAAGCTTGCAGACGCTGTCTGACATTTTCTATTGCAATACCATGTCCCTTTTTTAAAGTTTTATTATCCTGTGCATAAGGGTTGGTTATGATGATATTAATTTGATTTTGCAATATTTCAACCAATATGCTTATGGTACTCTTTGTAAGAATTTTTTCAACTCCATGGAAAATACTATTTTCTAGCAAGGGTTGTAAAGTTAATAATGGAATTTGAACTTGTGAGTATAAGTCTTTGTTTTCTAACTTCCATTCGACCTGCAAACGCTCACCTAGACGGATCTGCTCAATCTCCAGATAGCGCTGGCACAGATCAATTTCCTCCTGCAGGCTGACCAGTTTTAATTCCTGAAAACTGGCACGAAATAACCGTGACAAATTCAGCAGCATGTGCTCGGCTTTATCCGGATTGATACTGATCAGGCTGATCACACTGTTCATGCTGTTAAACAAAAAATGCGGCTGAATCCGTGCCTGCATGGCCTGAATCCTAGCATTCAACTCACTATGCTGCTGCTGCTCCCATTGCTCACGCAAATAAAGATAGCGAAAACAGAAAGTTCCCAGCAAAATTCCCAGACTTAAATGGAGTCCGACCCGATCCAGCGCAATCGCCAGGTTTAAATCCTGAAAATTAAAATTCTGTCCAAAATATATCAAGATATTCAGGTTCACCGTAGTGAGCAGTACAATTGCCTGTAACAGCAGAAATCCAGAAATCAAAGCCAGTTTGATTCCCATACGTTGAAAGGCTTGATGGAACAGCTCGACCAGTGCTGCAAAACATAACAGTACCCAGTTGATATACAGGATATATTGCAGCAGGTGCATTCCATTCAAAGCCTGCCAGGATTGCGCTTCTGCAAGCGCCAGAATCATGGCCAGAATATTGCCGCCAGCAAACAGTTCCAGCAAATAGCGTAGATTGCCGATCTGGCTAAAAAAATAGGAATTTTGCGTCTGTTCGTTTATCAATGTAAAAGATTGAGCAGATGTGACTTCGGCAATGGGCTTTGAATTTGTTATACTCTTTTTCGTTCTACTGCTTTTAATCTGATTGAGCCGACATGACCACATCTTCTAATTCCTCTAATCCATCACACGCCCAGACTTCGGGTATGTGGGGCGGTCGTTTCTCTGAAGCGACTGATGCTTTTGTTGCTGAATTTACAGCATCTGTTCAATTTGACCAACGTTTTTATAAACAAGATATTGCAGGCTCGATTGCCCATGCAACCATGCTGGCAAAAGTGGGCGTACTGACCACGCAAGAACGCGATGACATTATTGAAGGTCTGACAGCGATTCAAGCCGATATTGAAGCAGGCAACTTTGAATGGCGCATTGATTTAGAAGATGTCCACATGAACATTGAGTCACGCCTGACTCAACGTATCGGCATTACTGGCAAGAAACTGCATACCGGTCGTAGCCGTAATGACCAGGTGGCTACAGATATCCGTCTTTATGTACGCGATGAAATCGATAGCATCCTGGAATTACTGAAAAAATTACAAAAAGGTATTTTAAGCTTAGCGGCTAAAAACACCGACACCATCATGCCAGGCTTCACCCACTTGCAAACCGCTCAGCCAGTGACTTTTGGTCATCATCTAATGGCTTGGTTTGAAATGCTGGTACGCGATTCAGAACGTCTGATTGATTGCCGTAAGCGTGTTAACCGTATGCCGCTTGGTTCTGCTGCACTTGCAGGTACTACTTATCCAATCGACCGTGCTTATACTGCTGAACTGCTAGGTTTTGAAGCTGTTGCTGAAAACTCGCTGGATGCAGTATCGGATCGTGACTTTGCGATTGAATTTAATGCCGCTGCATCTTTAATTATGATGCATTTATCACGTATGTCTGAAGAACTGATTCTATGGACATCTGCACAGTTCAAATTCGTGAATATTCCAGATCGCTTCTGTACTGGCTCTTCAATCATGCCGCAGAAGAAAAATCCGGATGTGCCTGAACTGGTACGTGGTAAAACCGGCCGTGTCTATGGCGATTTGATGAGCCTGCTGACTTTAATGAAAGGCCAGCCTCTAGCCTATAACAAAGACAATCAGGAAGATAAAGAGCCATTGTTCGATGCGATCGATACAGTTCGTGGTTCACTCATGGCATTTGCTGACATGATTCCTGCACTGGTTCCAAACATTGCTGAAATGCGCGAAGCAGCGCTGCGTGGTTTCTCAACTGCGACTGACCTAGCTGATTACCTGGTGAAAAACGGCGTTGCATTCCGTGATGCGCACGAGATTGTAGGTAAAGCGGTTGCACTCGGTGTACAAGAATCTAAAGACCTGTCTGAATTGACACTCGAACAACTGCAACAGTTCTCTGACCTGATTCAAGCAGACGTATTTGAAAAAGCCCTAACTCTTGAAGCTTCGGTGAATGCCCGTAATCACATTGGTGGCACCGCGCCTGCTCAAGTGAAAGCAGCCATTGAGCGTGCACATGCGCGTTTGGAACAACTTTACGCATAATTTTGGAGTATGGATATGTCTCGACAAGTTTTTTGCCGTAAGTATCAGGCGGACATGGAAGGTTTAGACTTTGCTCCATTCCCGGGGCCAAAGGGTCAGGAATTGTTTGATACCGTGTCTAAACAGGCTTGGCAAGAATGGCTAAAACACCAAACCACGCTAATTAATGAAAAGCGTTTGAACGTGTTTGAAGCTGATGCGAAAAAGTTTCTAGAAGAACAGCGTGAAAAGTTCTTTAACAATGATGCATCCCTAGAAAAAGCCGAAGGGCTAAAGCCTGAGTAAAAAAGAAAGCACTGCTTTTCTTTTTTATGTAAGACAAGGACGAAGTCCGCGTAGGCTTTAATCTAAAAGAATCTCCATTATTGGGGATTCTTTTTTTATGTATTGCTCTAAACATTACTCAAGACCAGCGAAGCGGGTAGTTTTGAATGTGAAGAGCTCCCAATGCAGGAACTTTTCACATTAAAGCCCTGCCTTTCTTTTTTACACAAAAGAAGAATGAAGTCCGCGTAGGCATAAATCTATCCCCTATCTCAGGGGATTTTTTGACTAATTCTAGCAAATCTTACTAACTCACACTTAGAGCACAAAAACAGATTTTTACTTATTCTATTTCGTTTATCTAGTCAGCCACTATCCTGCTGAAAAACATTCAGATTTGTATCAAAATAATAGATTGTAAAAGCAATATACAGAGTAATCACAAAACACAACATTCTGCTACAAGAAGCCACATGATTAAAAAAAACTGTCTCTCTATAATGATCCCTAAGAAGATGAGATATCTTTGAATAACTATAATAATAAGCAACAAATACCCCGATTTCATCCCAGTTCTTCCCCCAAAGGCTGGGTATTTTTTTGCCTGCAATTTGCCGATTGGCTTGATAATTTAAGCGCATAAAAAAAGCCCCCTTTCAAGGAGCTTCTCTTTTCATTTCGATTAAGGCTGTTTCAGATATGGCCAAGCCGCTTTCAGATAAATGAACATCGACCATAAGGTGAGTACCACTGCGGTGTATAGCAAGGCATACGCCAGCATTTCCAGCGGTGGCCAATTTAACAGAAATACGGTGATGGCGATCATCTGGAAAGCAGTTTTGTATTTCCCCACCGTTGAAACCGCAACATTGGTCCGTGCACCCAACTCTGCCATCCACTCACGTAAGGCTGACACAGTAATTTCACGCGAAATAATCACAATCGCAGCAAAAGCCATCGACATGGAAGGCTGCCATTGCACCAGCACAATCAGTGCAGCTGCGACCATCAATTTATCTGCAACTGGGTCGAGAAAACGTCCAAAAGCAGAAGTCTGGTTTAATGTACGTGCCAGATAGCCATCAAACCAGTCCGTTACTGCAGCCACCACAAAAATCGTGGTCAAAATAATATGCCGCGTCATGTCGGGGTTATGGGCATCAAAGCCCATTGCAGGTGGCCAGTAAGCCACCAATAAAAATACCGGAATAAGAGCGATACGCGCCAAGGTCAAGATATTTGGAATATTCAGGATACGACCTGTAGTCATAGACACCGCCAATTGTTCCCCTCATGTACGATGAAAATGCACACTTTTTTAGAGGTTTGATCCATCATTAATAGGCTTCACTTTATACGAATTGACTTGCAGTGTCACTAGGCAAACACCGTCACTGTTTGTCTTGCCATCGCAATCAGGCGATTTTCGGCATCCCAGAGATAGGCATGCTCCGTCGCATAACCATCCGCAGCATAGTCGGTAAATACTTTATATTTAAACCAATCATGCAATTGATGTTGAACCGGATGCACATAGGTCACTGTCCAGGTCAGACTACTCGCAGGCGCCATGTTTTTAAACATCGGCAACACCCCAGGTGGCCAGATATCAAAAATAGCCATCAGGTCTGCGACCAGAAATTCACGGTTGTGATGCTTTTCAGGATGAAACCGGCACCAGCCACCAAAGTCCGGACGAGGACTGGCACTACAAGGTAGATTGACATCCGCCCAGGCTACTTCGAAATGGTCATAACAGTCTGGCATACCATAGCCAACAGGAATCTGAAACAGCTGCTCTGGCGCAGCATAGTCGGGTGCCTGAACTTGTTGCTGTACCTGAATCTCTGAATCACGGGAAATACCAAAACTGGCAATCAGAATACTTTGCACCGCGTCGTCCTGCCATAAGCGCACTTCAATCGTGGTCACTGACTTGCCTTGCCGCAGGATTTCAGCCGTCAACCGTACTTTGGCTTGCTGAATCGGGCCGACAAAGGTCACACTGCAACTGAGTAAATGCTTGGCCGGATCATTGATGTGAGTGACGGCTTTCTGCATCATCATCGCGGCAGCCAGACCGCCATACAGGGTACGCCCCTGTAGCCATCCCTGTGGAAACTCTACCCATTCCTGTTCGGCAATTTGTGCATAAAGTGCATGCAAAGACATGTTGATCCCTCAGTAAGTCTTGATGCTCAGTATATTCGGCAAAATTCATCAGGTTGTGAATGTCACGTGACCCATGCGTCAATGCGCATTTTTGCCCTTGCATTCGAACCCCAAGTTATTCATGCAGCACTTTATAAATCATCCGCGCCATGACTGAACCCAGTCCCGGCACCAGTTGCAGATCTCTTTCTGAGGCTTTCAGTACGCCCTGAATCCCGCCAAAATGGGTCAGCAAATCCCGACGGCGTTTTGGTCCGAGCCCCGGAATAACTTCCAGCACTGATGAACCTCGTTTCTTGTCACGTTTAGCACGATGCTTGGTAATCGCAAAGCGGTGTGCTTCATCACGTACCTGCTGAATCAGATGCAGCGCCTTATGATCCTCCGGTAATTGAATTTTACTGCCATCGGTAAAGTGCAGGGTTTCCAGACCGGGCTTACGTCCCTCACCTTTGGACACACCGACCATAAAGGCCTCTAAGCCTAGTTCCTGCATGACTTCCATTGCCATGTGCAATTGCCCCTTGCCACCATCAATCAGCAGCAAGTCTGGCAACAGGGCTTTTTTATAACGACGGGTCAGCGCCTGACGCATGGCGGCATAGTCATCACCCGCCTGAATATCGTGAATGGAAAACTGGCGATAATCGCGCTTGCGCGCACCACCACTA
Organism: Acinetobacter lwoffii; assembly: GCF_024129435.1. Lineage (GTDB taxonomy): Bacteria > Pseudomonadota > Gammaproteobacteria > Pseudomonadales > Moraxellaceae > Acinetobacter > Acinetobacter lwoffii_F. The sequence goes on from NZ_JAMXXN010000004.1 coordinate 19,157, forward strand.
TCAAAGACTACACAGGATGCCACGGTATCTTCGCCCATGGTATGTGAAATATCGAAGCACTCGATCCGGTCTACAGGATGGCCGACCACCTGCTCCAGCTGATGAAAACGCTCATTTAATTCTATATGATTGGCCAGCTTGCCCTGAATCGCGTGCTGTACATTCATCTGCGCCAGTTCCAGCCATTCGGCCCGGGTTTCGCGGACTTTGGACTTGATCTGGATTTTCTTGCCAAAATGCTGCGACAGTGCTGCTTCCAGTTCCTTACGATCAGCCACTTCCAGATTGACAATCAGTTCAGCCGGGATTTCATCTGCTACCTGAAAATAAAAATTGGCAATAAAATCGGCCAGCATTTGCCCCAGGTCATCACTAAGCATATCCGGGAAATAACTTTTTCCACCCAGCATTTTACCGTTGCGCACATGCATGATCTGCACACAGGTCACACCGGCCTGATAGGCAATCGACAGGATATCCGCTTCGCCTTTGAGCTTATAGATCGCCTGCTGCGACTGCACATCCCTTAACAGCGCCATCCGGTCCCGATAGAACACCGCTTTTTCAAATTCCAGCGCTTCAGCGGCCGCTTCCATTTTTGCGATCAGTTCCTGATTCAGCTCCTTGGTATCGCCCTGCAAAAAGCGGATCGAGTTATCGACATCTGCCTTATAGTCTTCCGGAGAAATAAATCCGACACAGGGCGCAGAGCAGCGTTTGATCTGGTATTGCAGACATGGCCGGGTCCGGTTGGCAAAAAAACTGTTTTCACAGGAACGCACATTGAACAGTTTTTGTAGCACCACCAGAGTATCCCGGGCGGTATACGCACTCGGATAAGGTCCAAAAAACTTGCCCACCTGGTGCTTGCCCTTGCCGCGCCCACTGGCTAAACGCGGATAGGGTTTATCTGCCGAAACAAAAATATAGACATAAGATTTGTCATCACGCAGCATGATGTTATAGGGCGGATGATGCAGCTTGATCAGGTTCTGTTCCAGCAACAAGGCTTCAGTTTCAGAACGTACCACCAGGGTCTGGATATCATAAATCCGTGCCACCAAGGCCTGGGTTTTGGGATGATCCAGCGTTTTGACAAAATAGCTGGAGACCCGGTTTTTCAGGTTTTTGGCTTTACCCACATACAATAATTCACCGTCTTTGCCATACATCCGGTAGACCCCGGGCAGGCTGGTCATATTCGCCAGGATTTTTTCAATATGGGGGCGTGCGTTTTCGTTCACCTAAAGCCTATTTTCACCTACAATCTGCAGATATATGTGATGATTGTTGCGTCATTTTCAAGCAAAAACACAAAATTCCCCTGAAGCTGCCACTTAATCTTAAAGTTCCTGTCGGGTTATCCCCCCAATCTATAATCCTCACGACATAAACTGATTGTTAAAAGCTATAAGTTTCAACCTTTAACTTTGTTATGCTCAAAAAGTCTAGTTTTGAGATGATTCGCATGACCCTGCAGCAATCGGGCATTCATATTGTTCAACCCTCCACCTCCACCCATCACCCGTCTGAACGTGCTCGCCTGATTGGTAAACCGCGTTTTCATTTCGAGCCGAGTAAGGTAATGCAACTGCTACGTGAACGGATTATTGGGCAGGATGCAGCCCTGAATGAAATTGAAAAAATGTTGCATGTGGTCAAGGCAGATTTTTCCAGTCCGGATCGCCCTTTGTCGGTTACCTTGATGCTGGGCCTACTGGCGTCGGTAAAACAGAAACCGTGCGTCTGATTGCCGATGCGATCTATGGCCGCCCGGATGCCTTTTGCCGGATTGATATGAATACTCTGGCACAGGAACATTATGCGGCGGCTTTGACCGGCGCACCGCCCGGTTATGTGGGATCAAAGGAAGGTCACAGCCTGTTTGATGAAACTGCGATTGCCGGCAGTCATACCCGTCCCGGCATCATGCTGTTTGATGAGCTGGAAAAAGCCAGTAACGAAGTGATTCGCGGCTTGATGAACGTGCTGGATACTGGCCGGCTGACCTTGAAAGCGGGCACTAAAACTATCGATTTTCGCAACTGCATGATCTTTATGACCAGCAATGTCGGGGCACAGGCGGCGCAGCAATATCTGGACAAACTCAGCTATCTGCCTGAGAAAATGCAGGCACTGTGTCTGAAGCGCGTTCCCACCCAGCGCATCATTGAAAAAGTCATGCAGCGTAAATTCGACCCTGAATTTCTGAACCGGATTGACCGCAGCCTGCATTATCAGGCGGTACAGCATGATGCCCTGCCACGTCTGGTCGAAATTGAACTGGATAAACTGAACAAGCGCTTGCAGCATCAGCAACGCAGCGTGCATTTAAGCGCTGCAGCCAAAGCCTATTTCTATCAGGGCCATGATATTCGTTACGGCGCCCGGCATTTGGGCCGTAAGATGCGTACCGAACTGGAGCCGATTCTGGCACTGTATTTTTTAAACCAGCCTGAGCAATTCAGTCTGCATCTGGACTGTGTCGATGGACAACTTATGGTTCTGCCTGAGCAAGCAAAAGCTTAACTAAGGCAGACTCGCTATCAGTTTTTATTCGGCTGAAGCACCTGTATAAAAGCAGTCTGATCTTTGGGTGAAACCAATACAAATTTCTGCACGCCCGCATCTGTATAGTCAATCCGCAGACGCTTTAAGGACAAGGCTGGTGCAATAATAGAGTGCTCTGTGGGCTGAATGGATTGGATTTCACTTAACGGAATCTTCCAGCTTAACCACAGGCTTTTAATGATCAACACCCCATTGTCCATCACATAGCGCGTACTCCACAGCGGCCACCATAAAATGATAATAGTCAGGACATAAACCGCAGTGTGCAGCGGATATTGCTGCATAGTGCCTTTGGCCTGCATGGTCAGCAGTAGTTGCAGCAACAGGCCACTCATACAAATCACAAAAGCCAGCAGCCACCAGTCTTTTTTAGAACGAAATACGTGCATCGATATCCCCCATATCTAAGTGCAAGATCATCATAAACAATTCCATAGCAGATGACAGGGATTCAACCCGGCAGGATGGAAATTATTTTAAATCACACATCGACAGGATCGTTCCCATTTTCGATCTCATCAGAAAAGTTCAGTAACTCAAATGATCTAATACACTGTTATTTGTGCTGATTAAATACTATCAGCAAAGACCTGAAAGCCCTGCACTCAGCATACTTCGAGGCTAAAAATGGCAAGTTCAAGGATAGAAATTGACTGAATTGACAAAATTCCGCTAGAAATGCACCTTGAAAATCAGTCACCCTGCTCCATATCTATCAGGCTGATTGATAAAAAATAATGAATTGAAACAAAATCTTTGGTTCATCTTCTTTTAGAAAACTGAAAGGAAAAGTTATAGCGGGGCGGATCAGTCTGGCAGAAATTGATGACCATTGCGTCACGGCTTGATACAACTTGTTATGTTCTTTTTGGATATAGTTATCGTAAGATTAGCGAAGTCAAAAAGTGCGCGGGACATGCGCACTTGCTTCACAACATCAACTTAGAAGTCCTCCAAAATAAAGGAGATCAGGGCATGATCCACGCTGGCAATGCCATTACCGTCCAAATGCTTGAGGACGGGATTGCAGAATTCCGCTTTGACTTACAAGGTGAGTCCGTTAACAAATTCAACCGTGCAACGATTGAAGATTTCAAGGCTGCTATCGAAGCCGTCTCCCATGCCGATATTCAAGGTCTGATTGTGACTTCAGGCAAATCTACATTTATTGTAGGTGCTGATATCACTGAATTCGGCGACAACTTTGCTCAGGGTGAACAAGCGATTGTTGACTGGGCAATGCCAGTACATGAAATTTTTAACAGCTTCGAAGACCTCGACATTCCTAAAGTGGCTGCCATTAATGGCATGGCACTGGGTGGCGGTTTCGAAATGTGCCTGGTGTGTGACTACCGTGTCATGTCAGAACAGGCACAAGTGGGCCTACCTGAAATCAAGCTGGGGATCTTCCCGGGCTTCGGTGGTACAGTACGTTTAAGCCGTCTGATCGGTATCGACAACGCGGTAGAATGGATGGCAATGGCCAATCCTAAAAAGCCTGCTGCCGCACTGAAAGACGGCGCAGTCGATGCTGTCGTTCCTGCTGACAAGCTACAAGATGCTGCACTTGATCTGGTAAAACAGGCGATTCATGGCCGTTTAGACTGGAAAACCAAACGTCAGGAAAAACTCGATCCAGTTAAACTCAGCCCGATCGAACAGATGATGGCGTTTAACTCATCGAAAGGCATGGTTCTGGCAAAAGCGAATCCAGCTCAATACCCTGCGCCAAAATTATTGCTTGATTCATTACAAGCCGGTGCGAGCCTGCATCGTGATGACGCGCTGAAAGCGGAAGCTGAAGGCTTTGCTAAAGCAGCAGTCACACCACAAGCAGGTGCCTTGATCGGTTTGTTCCTGAACGACCAGATCGTGAAAAAAACCTCGAAGCGCTATGAAAAAGGTGCGCATCCAGTGAACCAAGCGGCTGTTCTAGGCGCGGGTATCATGGGTGGTGGTATTGCTTACCAGGCGGCAAGCAAAGGCACACCGATCATCATGAAAGACATCGGTAACCAGCAGCTTGCTTTGGGTATGAAAGAAGCCAATGGTTTACTGACCAAACAAGTTGAACGTAAGAAGATGAAGCCTGCTCAAATGGGTGAAACTCTTGCGCGCATCCGTCCAACTTTAAGCTATGACGAGTTTAAAGAAGTGGACATCGTGATCGAAGCCGTGACTGAAAATCCAAAAGTCAAAGGCATCGTACTGAAAGAAACTGAAGCGAAAGTTCGTGAAAACACGATCATTGCATCTAATACTTCTACGATTTCAATCACGCGTCTGGCTGAAAACCTGGAACGTCCTGAAAACTTCGTCGGTATGCACTTCTTTAACCCGGTACACATGATGCCACTGGTTGAAGTGATTCGCGGTGCGAAGACTTCTGACGAAGCGATTGCAACGACTGTGGTGCTTGCTCAGAAAATGGGTAAAACACCAATCGTGGTCAATGACTGCCCGGGCTTCCTGGTGAACCGCGTATTGTTCCCTTACTTCGGTGCATTTGACCTGTTGCTTAAAGATGGCGCTGACTTCCAGCAAATCGATAAAGTCATGGAAAAATTCGGCTGGCCAATGGGCCCTGCTTACCTGATGGACGTTGTCGGTATCGACACTGGCGTACACGGTGCAGAAGTGATGGCTGAAGGCTTCCCGGATCGTATGAAACCTGATTTCAAAGGTTCGATTCAGGTGATGTACGAAAACAAACGTCTGGGTCAAAAGAACGACGTTGGTTTCTACAAGTATGAACTTGACCGTAAAGGTAAAAAAGCCAAAGTGGTTGATCCAACTGCGTATGAGCTTGTGGCCTCTGTTGCAACTGCGGAAAAACGTGAATTTGACGCTCAGGAAATCATTGATCGCATGATGCTGGCTTTCTGTAACGAAACAGTTCGTTGCCTGGAAGACAACATTGTAGCCACTGCTGCTGAAGCAGATATGGCCATGATTATGGGTGTTGGTTTCCCTCCATTCCGTGGTGGTCCATGCCGTTACATCGATCAAACCGGTGTAGCTGAGTATGTTGCGCTTTGCAATAAGTATGCGCACCTTGGTAAAGCTTATGAAGCGCCAGAAATGTTGCGCGAAATGGCTGCTAACAACAAAAAATTCTACGGTTAAGGAGCAACGTGAATGGCTACTTTAAATCCACGTGACGTTGTCATCGTTGATGGCGTACGTTCAGCAATGGGTAAAACCAAAAACGGTATGTTCCGCAATGTACGTGCCGACTCGATGTCTGCTGAGCTTGTCCGTGCCCTATTGGTACGTAACGAATTCGACCCGCATGAAGTTGAAGACGTAATCTGGGGCTGTGTGAACCAAACCCTAGAACAAGGTATGAACATTGCCCGTAATATCGCATTACTGGCAGACCTACCGAAGACCGTTGCAGGTCAAACGGTGAACCGTCTTTGTGGTTCGTCTATGCAGGCGATTCACACTGCGGCTGCGCAAATTGCAACGAACCAGGGTGATATCTTCATCATCGGTGGTGTTGAGCACATGGGCCATGTCGGCATGATGCACGGCATCGACCTGAATCCTGAAGCATCTAAGCATTATGCCAAAGCGTCGAACATGATGGGCTTAACCGCTGAAATGCTGGGTCGTATGAACGGCATTAGCCGTGAAGAACAGGATGCGTTTGGTGTGGAATCACATCGCCGTGCCTGGGCTGCGACTGAAAACGGTCTGTTCCAGAACGAGATCGTTGGCATTGAAGGTCATAATGCAGATGGCTACAAAATCCTGTGTGATATCGATGAAGTGATCCGTCCAGATGCGAACCTTGAATCGTTCAAATCTTTGCGTCCAGTCTTCGATCCGAAAGGCGGTACAGTGACTGCAGCAACATCTTCAGCATTGTCTGATGGTGCATCTGCAATGTTGTTAATGTCTGCTGAACGTGCTCAAGCTTTAGGTCTTAAGCCACGTGCTGTGATTCGCTCTATGGCGGTTGCGGGCTGTGATGCTGCGATCATGGGATATGGTCCGGTTCCGGCAACGCAAAAAGCGTTGAAACGCGCTGGCTTGTCAATTGCTGATATCCAGACTTTTGAATTGAACGAAGCTTTTGCTGCACAAGGTCTGTCTGTTCTTAAAGGCTTAGGCATTTATGACAAGCAAGACATCGTGAACCATAACGGTGGCGCGATTGCATTGGGTCACCCATTGGGTTGTTCTGGTGCGCGTATCACAACAACATTGTTGAACGTGATGGAACAGCAAGATACACAAATCGGTCTTGCGACGATGTGTATCGGTCTTGGTCAAGGTATTGCAACAGTGATCGAACGTGTTTAATTCTTAAATACGTAGATAAAGAAAACCCCGCTTAGTGCGGGGTTTTTTTATATATTCTTAAATTTTCTCTTTTTCATTTGCGTTCATTTGCGTTCATTTGCGTTCATTTGCGTTCATTTGCGTTCATTTGCGTTCATTATCTCAATCTAATAATTTTATTTTTCTCATCTTTTATTCATTATTTTTTCATGCACATATTGCGTGTATGATTATTTTGTGTACAATATTTTTAGAGTAAAAAATCTAAAAGGTGTATCGTGAATAAGTATATTGAAGAAATAAAAAGCTCTCCTTTGTATCTTACAACTGAAGATCTCGAAGACTTACCACCGGAATTAATTGATCAGCTCAACATTACTGAATCCGATAAAAAAGATATGTATTTGGCAAAATTGATTGATAAATGCGGCGGAATCATCAGTTTAGATAAGTTACTTATTGCAATATATAAAGATTCTAGTGAGATTTACGAAAGAAATAAGTTGATGGCACGACTATATCGAATGTCACAGAAAGGGTTGATTTATACACACCCTTCTAAAAAAGGACAATATTCTACAAGCAAGTGGAATATTGAAAATGAAGAAGCAACTGATGAGGAGGGAAAAGATGAAAATCTTTAATGAAAAGTAAAAACGGCTTAAGTACTGGAATACTTAAGCCGTTAGATGATTTTTTATAAAATCTTTAAATTTCAAAGCCTAAACTGGAATTTAAGACTGATTGAAATTATTCTCTATGGAACGAGAAGTTTAATATTAGTCCAAGTTCTGGTTTTAGGCAATACATTCGCGCCTAATTCATAAGGACTAATCCTATGCGCTTTTCAAAAAAATTTAGTATTACCGACCCTACCCCTGAGTTTTTTGATATCGATATTTATGCAGACACCAAGAGATTCGTAGATCCATACTGCATTAGTCAGACGCCAACACCAACAGGTGTAGCATCTCAACGATGTATTAATTTCTTTATGAAGGAACTTCTCACATCAATTCAGAATCAAAGTCACACTCGATCAACCTATTTATGTTCCAAGTTTAATGAACCAAATGGCACAAGACTAGGTTATTCAAAAATTAAGAGAGATGGGAGTGGTGCTGGTGAACATCTAGCAGCTCTTTTTCTTGAAGAGTTAAAAAGAATTCGCCATTTGATACAAAGTGGTATTTTTAATTATCTGGAAGAATGCTCGCTTCTATGTAATGAATTAAAATTTGATCGAATCTCCGATATCACTATAGATATTATTAAACTTCCTTTGATTGATTTCACTCAAGACCAATGCCGTAAATATGGTATTTCTATGAGAAAAACTAAATCAAAGTTAAGTTATTTTTGTATAACTAGTGGTCTATGGAAGGAAGATTACTTTGAATTACCACATATTGATGATACTGATGAGTTTTTAATTCTTATTCCAAGAACATTCATTCCTAGTGTTCCCACCTACAACCCACTGTATTTTTATACAAATACAGCTCAGGAACATTTCAAAAAACAGGCTATCTTTAATAATGATTCCTGTTTAAGTAGAGATCGTAAAGGAAATATTCAGGTACTTAGTAAAGACTTAAGAAGCTCTGAGAAATATAAACCCAATAAAGGAAATATCATAAGAGGTATCATTGAAAATCCTCAACTCCTGATTAAATTTAGGAATGAAATAGCAATGGATATCTATCGAAGAAACTTTAGAAAATAGAAAAGGGAGCCTTGGCTCCCTTTTCTTTATAAATGTTATCCCTTTGTAAGATTGGTTTATTTTTCAACCAATAAAACCATATTTATGAAGCACTTAAATTTTATAAATGTATGATCAAGCCTCTTTTTTCCTATTTCCTTAAAAGGGTTTATATGAACATGCTTAAAACAATGATCGCGACTGCAATCGTAGCGACTTCTGCATCTGCAATGGCAACTGAAGCTCAAGTTGCGCCAGCAACTGTTGTAACTAAAACAACCCAAACTATTGCCAAAGAAGCTGCTGCACCTGTACAAGCGAAAGTTGAAGCGACTCAAGCGACTGTTGCTGCAACTCAACAAGCGGCTGAAACTAAAGCTGAAGCAGTAAAAATAGAAGCGACGACTCAAGTAGAAACGGCTCAAGCTACAGCAGAACAACACGTCGAAGCTGCAAAAACTGAAGCAGTAGAAACCAAAGACGCTGCTGCTGAAAAAGCAGAAGTAAAAGCCGAGAAAAAAGGCTGGTTCTCTTGGTTTAAAAAAGCAGCTTAAAATTTTTTAAACATAAAAAAAGATGTCAGCCTGACATCTTTTTTTATTTTGGATGATTTAATTTATTTTCAGGAATTAAAAGACTTAATCTTATTTAAACCTTCTGCGCCAGCATGGTAGCAAAATGCTGTTTAATCCGCTGGCCCTGTGCATCGACACGATACAGCTCACCGATATCTTCATTGTATTTCACAATATTCCAGCCCTCATAATACCCTCGCAACTCCCCCGGCTGAAAAGCAAATGGAAAATCGGCTTGTGCCGGAATATCTGGCGTATCCATGGCACAGACAATCAGGTTATAGCCACCCGGCACGGTCGCCTGCTGCATCTGTGCAATGAGCGGTGGAATGGTTTTCGCCTCAAGAAACATCATTACTACAGTACAGTAGATAAAGTCATATTGGCCTGCAATACTGGTATCCGTGTTAAGGTCGCGGCGCTGCACCTGCATATGATCAATCTGTTCCGTCTGTACAATCTGTCTTAAAGTCTGCAAACTGTTTTCGTTGACATCCCAAGCATCGACATTAAAGCCGTTCTGACTCAAATAAAGCGCATTACGCCCTGTACCGCAGCCGACGTCCAGCGCACGACCACCTTTTAAATAGGGCATGGCGGCCAGCACTTCAGAATGGGTAGGATTCAACTGATATTTCTTGATGAAGTAATCCTCAGGCCGGCAGTAAAAACGCAGCTGACATTCAACATCCTCACTGGCAGAAACAATTTTGTGCCAGGCCTCAGGCTCAATAAATGGCGGTTGCTGCTCTGGTGTAAACACATGCTCGGATTGCACTGCACCAGATTCTTCCAGCATGGCAAAATGCAGCTCACCTTTTAATACTGTCAATTTCGCCCAGGTACCCGCTTTGGTATTGTGCTGATTCTTGAAGCCCTGAGGAATACTCTGCTGGGTCCAGACTGGAAGTTCCTTATAACATCTCAACTGTTGCATAATTTTTTGCCCTCCATATCATCCATGCTCCGCCTGTCATTCTTTTGGCAGCGGTAATTAATTCAGCATAGCCTGTTCAAATCGGAATTGGAATCAGCGCCTGTTCGCGCTGTGCCGATGCAACAGCAAGATCAATACCAGTTTTTTATCAAAATAAAAAAGCTGCCTCTCTTGAGACAGCTCGGTTGTATATCAATGAGGAATATGGCGACTTGATTAATGCAGCAGTTCCGACTTTAGCCAGTTGATGTATTTGTCCTGATCCATAAAATCCGGTGCGCTCCCCAGATCCAGACTGAAATACTGCTGATTGAACTGAATCACAATCTGTTCGGTATAGTGCCAGTCCTCGATCAGCGTGAAATATTGATTCAAGAACAACCGGTTCTTGTCCCCGTTATTCATCCTTTGTAATTTTGGACATTTTTTATTTGCGACAAACTCACCGTACACCTGCTGAATATCAGCAAAAACCTGAATTGTTTGCATGACTCACCTGCTTAAATGTTATGTCGTGATCTGTGCGACCCCTTCAATTTAGCAAGAGAGTTTGAACAGCAGATGACAGTCCTATGGCAGCCCTGTCATCTAAGTCAGGCTACAACTTGTTTTCAACTGCTTTCTGGTTGGCAGTCGCCACTCGTTCCGTCTGCTTATTCAGATGCAGCATTTCTTTATACAGCGCATTAAACTCTTGCACGGCTTTATCATCATAGAACATAAAGGTATTATTTTTCTTTTGCCATTTATGCTTTTTCAGTACTGCAAATAAGGCATCGGCCTTGGCCAGAGTCTGTTTTTCAATTTCAAAAATGACATGTGCATTACTATTTTGCTGACTGTCTTTCAGGGTCAGGCTCAGTTGCTGCCGATAACGGTTTTTAATATCCAGTTGCTGGGCCTTGTCGATCAGCTCGGCATCGCGCTGCTGGATTTTCTGCTGATAGCTGTTCACAATTTGATGGACTTGCTTGAGCATGGCTTCAGTTTCTTTATAGCCTTGTGCCTGATCCTTGGCCAAGCGGTCGATATTCAGAAAATTCTGCCAGTTGGCGGCTTTTAAGTCGCGTAGATACTGATTGCGTTCCTCGGCACTATCGCGCAATTGCCCCAGCATAAACTCAGCCATGATGGCATAGTCACCATCCAGACGGTCATCTTCAAGTTCAATCTGAATCGGTTTAGACCAGTCCTGTGCCTGCTGCGCAATGCTCTCGGTTTTTTCTTCGAGCACGGTTTCATATTCGAGCAGCTCGGCCTGATGTTTTTGCTGAACCGAATTCTGATAAAACAGCCCAATAAAAATTGCCAGTGTCACAGCGGCTACAATCATAAAAACACGCGGCATGTATACGCTCCAGCTCTGTCAGTCAGATCTTGTTGATTTACATCCACTATGCTTATTTTTTAAACACAATTCAAGGCATTTGATTTTTCCAATAATATGTCTAGCTTAGACAGAAATTGCTCCTCTCACAAAGCCACCCTTTCCCAGAACACTATTTTGTCGATCTCGTTGCATGACAGCTTGAATAAGCTTGTTAAACAAAATTATCTAGACCGACAGGCGCACATTATGGGGAATTAAATGGCAGGCTCAGATTCAGCCGGTTCGGATCGAATTGTTCCCGAACAATATTCACATTGGTGGCATCGCGGTTAATTCCAAAAGGTTGCAGCAGTACATATACCCCATTTCTTGGGTCTGAAGACTGCAAGCCCTGTGCGATGGCCAATACATATTCGCGAAACACCACAGGCAAGCTATCCAGATCAGGATCGGCAGGTGCACGCATCACATCTATATTCGCCACTACGTCGCCGTCCACGCTATAGGCTTGAATTTCACGTTCAATTTTCATCAGGCGCATTTGCAGGGCCTTACGCTGGCTGTTCTGCTCCTGATAAGGCAACATTTTTTCAGTCACGGCGCGCAGTTCCGGTTCCGCCATGACGGTCAGAGTCGGCAAGACGACAGAATCAGCAGCAGGCGCAGCATGGCTTAATATCGGCAGGCTAAAAGCAGTACAGGCCGTAAGAAAGCCGAGTTTAATTGGTGTTAGGAGATTCATCATTTTCACCCTCGTTTGGAAAAGGGAAAGCGTCAAAGCTAAATCTTACAAATAATGCCAGTGCCTATTGTTAAGTTTGATAAACGGTCAATGATGCATAAAAAGGCAGGAAACTGGGAAAAGAAGGAATTAAAAAGACTGAAAAATAAAAGAGAATGCTGATCTGGCTTTGGTGCAGGCAAAAAAAAATCCCCAAACCAAGTTTGAGGATTTTTTGAATATGGTGGCGAGACCCAGGATCGAACTGGGGACACACGGATTTTCAATCCGTTGCTCTACCTACTGAGCTATCACGCCGATGCGGTGTATTAAGCCGTATCTGGCCTCATTAGTCAATCAAAATTATGAAAAAAATATTTGAGTGGCTGATTTTTGGCCTAAAAAAAATCCCTGATGGGATCAGGGATTGAAAACTTTGAAATCGTTTTAAAATATGGTGGCGAGACCCAGGATCGAACTGGGGACACACGGATTTTCAATCCGTTGCTCTACCTACTGAGCTATCACGCCGATGTCGCGTATTAAACAGTTTCAGCTGTAAATCGTCAAGAGCAGAGAGAATAATTTTCGTTAAATGTTTACTTTTCCATCAACTCGCGTGAATTTGAGTCATAAATCGAACAGTTTTTACCAAAGACCTCAGTAATAAAACAGATTTAAGCGTTTATTTACATAAAAAAGCAGCCTAACGGCTGCTTGATATTGCTCTATCTTCAGATTTTTTCCAGATTGGCGAGACAACGATGAATGGCCCCACAGCCTGGCACGAAGTTTTTCACGCCTTTTTCTTCTTCCATGCGGCAGACCTCACTCACCAGCCTTTCTGCAACGCCACGACCGCGATTGGCCGGATGTACGACGATATTTTCCAGAATCCGGCTTTCACCCTGTCCGGTGCACCAGATTGCCCCAATAATTTTGCTATTAAATTCTGCGCTATAAACTGAGGTATACTGTGCAAGGTTTTGCTCTAGTTGTTCCATGGCATCTGCCCCGTCACTAAATTCAGGGCTCGTGTCATACAGTCGCTCAAGCTGGCTGCGCACTTCGTCATTTTCTAAAGAAGTATAAGCATGTACGGTGATAGGCATTGATAAACCCTCCTGAGCAATCTAATATGCGGTGACTTCGTCACGGCGAAAATATTTTCTACATCAATCATTTTGACGTATTTGAGGAACGTGTCTATGACAGATCGTATCAGTGAAGTGGTAAGAAATACCAACGAAACCAAAATTCGAGTTCGTTTGAATCTCGACGGTACTGGTCAAGGCACCTTAAACACGGGTATTCCCTTTTTAGATCATATGATTGATCAAATCAAGCGTCATGGCCTGTTTGATATTGATATTCATTGTGATGGCGATCTGGAAATCGATGACCATCATACTGTGGAAGACTGCGGTATTACGCTGGGTCAGGCATTTGCACAGGCATTGGGCGATAAAAAAGGCCTGAAACGCTATGGTCATTTCTATGCGCCACTCGATGAGTCTTTAAGCCGTGTCGTGGTAGATCTGTCTGGCCGTCCGGGTCTGTTTATGGATATTCCATTTACCCGTGCCATGATCGGCCGTTTTGATGTGGATTTATTCTCTGAGTTTTTCCAGGGCTTTGTAAACCACTCCTTGATGACGGTACATATCGACAACCTGAAAGGCAAAAACAGCCATCACCAGATCGAAAGCGTATTTAAAGCATTTGCGCGTGCGCTGCGTATGGCCTGTGAAGTCGATCCACGTGCTGCCAATACGGTAGCTTCAACCAAAGGTACACTGTAATGACCCGTATTGCCCTTCTTGATTATGGCATGGGAAATTTGCACTCTGCGGCAAAAGCATTAGAACATGTCGGTGCCACGGTTGATGTGACCAATGATCCAAAACTGATTGCACAAGCAGACAAGATTGTTTTTCCGGGCGTAGGCGCGATGCGTGACTGTATGCAAGGCATGCACGAAGCCGGAATTGATGAAGTGGTACGCAATGCCGTATTTAACAAACCGGTGTTGGCCATTTGTGTGGGTATGCAAGCCTTGATGCAGCATTCTGAAGAAAATGGTGGTACCGATGCACTGGGTATTTTTGAAGGTGCGGTTAAGCATTTTCCGGAAATGGCAGGTTTAAAAGTACCGCATATGGGCTGGAACCAGGTGCATCAGGCTGATCCCGATCATCCGATGTGGAACGATATCGAACAGGATACGCGTTTCTACTTTGTACATAGCTACTATGTAGAACCACAAGATTCAGACTTGGTGGCAGCTACTTGTACCTATGGCATTGAGTTCTGTACTGCAATTCATAAAGAAAACCTGTTCGCGACCCAGTTCCATCCGGAAAAAAGTCATACTGCCGGTTTGCAGTTATTGAAAAACTTTGTGGACTGGAAAATCTGATTTTCCTTTCGCCTAAAAGCTCGCAGATTGCGGGCTTTTTTATTGATTATTTTTTACACTTTTCATTTATAAAAAATCCCTTTATCATAGACTTACTTATAAAAAATCTAATGAAAACAAAGGAAAAATAATGAGTAATACAATTCAGGATTCGGGGTGGAATGCATCAGGACGTTTTGGGCGACGTTCTTATATCGCATGGAATATGCTGCTGGGTTTTTGCTTTATGATCATCGGAATCATTGCTGCTTTCATTTTGCCTGGAATGAGTCCCGAGACTTTAGATGATAAAATGTCCATGCCTTTAATGGTGATGTTGGTTTTGATCTACGGCGTTGCGATTTATTTTAGCGTGATTTTTTTAATTCGTCGTTTACATGACCGTAATCATAATGGCTGGCTTTCTTTATTGATTTTTGTGCCGGTCGTAAACCTTGTCTTTACACTTTACCTGTTATTGGCACCAGGTCACAACGAAAGTAATGACTATGGTTCTCCACGCACCACACGTGGCTGGGAAACTCTTTTGGTGGTGCTGTATCTGGTACTCGCAGTTATTTTGGCAGCCTTTGCTGTCCCTGCTTATCAGAATTATGTTGAGCGTGCTCAACAGGCGCAGATAGAACAGAGTAGCTATCATACTGATTAATCCTTGTTAAATTTTGCATAAAGCCCATTCTTCATGGGCTTTATTTTTGCCTAGAACAGGAAAAGTGATTAAGCTGAACGCATTCATTTCATGATTGAAGCTTATGCAACAGCTGCTGGATACTTTACCAAGCAAGGAACAAATTCAGACCTTTCCTGTATTTAAAAATCTTCCGATGCAACAGATTCAGGTGATTAATCGTCTGGAACAGTGTCATGCCCTTGCACAGGAGCTAAAAAGCCATGCAGTCCTGGGTTTCGATTCTGAATCCAAACCGACCTTTAAAGTTGGTGAGGTTTCTACCGGGCCACATCTGATTCAGCTGGCCACTTTAGATAAAGCCTATTTATTTCAAATGAATGATTCGATCTGGGATTTTCTTAAACCGATCTTTGCCAGTCGCGAGCAGATCAAGGTCGGTTTTGGCCTGAAAAATGATGCGCACCTGTTCCGTAAAAAAGGCATTGAACTGAATAGTGTGATTGAACTGTCCAAATGTTTTAAAGCTTTTGGTTTAAACAATCCGGTCGGATTAAAAAATGCCATGGCTTTGCTATTTCAAGTAAATTTTCCTAAATCCAAACGGATTAGTACCTCGAACTGGGCCAGCAAGAAGCTAAGCCCGGCACAAATTGATTATGCAGCCGCAGATGCCTACGCGTCCGTGCTGGTATTTGAAGAATTACTACGTCGGGATTTATTACCCAGAGAGATTCCCAATACTTCATTAAAATTAAGAATCCGTCCTTCATCGACGGCTTAAGCGCTTAAGTGGCGTGTTGGTTCTGGTAACTTGATGTACGCATAAAAGCTGTGATGAGCGCGTTCGATGAGAGAGCTGTGACTTTAACAGGTCTTACAGCTTCGGTTATCGACCAGCTCAGTACACGATCCGTTATGGAAAATCTGATCTCCATTCAAGAGACGGATCATTAAAATCATTAAAACGAGCAAAATAAATTACCTCACTGCTACCTATCTATGGACAGGTTTTCTTTATTCATACCGTTTAAGAGTTAGAAATTTCGACTTTATTTGCTAAGATGAATACACTCAAATTCATTCTAAAGATTAAGCAAGGAGCGAAAGCATGCTGATCATCCCTGCAATTGACCTGAAAGATGGCAAATGTGTCCGTTTAAAGCAAGGTCGTATGGAAGACGATACCGTATTTTCAGAGGATCCGGTCGCAACAGCACAGCATTGGGTAAATGAAGGCGCTCGCCGCTTACATTTAGTAGATTTAAACGGTGCTTTCGCAGGTACACCAATCCATAAGCCAGTGGTTGAAGCCATTGTCCGATCTCAACCTGATTTGCCGATCCAGATTGGTGGTGGTATCCGTTCTCTGGAAACCATTGAGCATTATCTGCAAGCCGGTGTTTCTTTTGTGATCATTGGCACCAAAGCAGTTCAGGATCCTGAATTTGTTGAAGAAGCATGTCGAAAATTTGCTGGTCATATTATTGTTGGGATTGATGCCATGAATGGCATGGTAGCAACAGATGGCTGGGCCAATGTGACTGATGTCAAGGCTACTGACCTGGCGAAACGTTTTGCCGATGCTGGCGTGTCAAGCATTGTCTATACGGACATCGCACGTGATGGCATGATGCAGGGTGTGAATATTGAGCAAACCGTGAATCTGGCGCAATACTCAGGTTTGCCTGTGATTGCATCTGGTGGTGTAACCAACCTGGATGACGTACGTAACCTGAAAGACCAACCAGGTATTTTAGGCGCAATTACCGGTCGTGCGATTTACGAAGGTACATTAAGCTTGCGTGAAGCACAGTTGTTGCTAGATGAGCAACAGGCGCTATAATTAAGCTTGCTGTAAAAGAGGTCTTCGGACCTCTTTTTTATTTTTTAATTTTCTGATCTCCTGGCATGTCTACACTTATTTCCAAAAATCACTCCGGCTGGATGGTAAAAGCACCGCAACTCGCCCTGATCCTGATCACCATTATCTGGGGCGGCAGTTTTATTACTGTGCAATACGGGCTAAATTTTAGTAGTCCGATTATGTTTGTCGGCCTGCGTTTTGCTGCGGCAGCGCTTGCCGTCACCCTGATTTCACTGAAGTCGCTAAAAGGCATGAACCTGAAAGAGGTGTTCGCTGGCGCAGTGATTGGGATCATGATCGCCATCGGTTACGGCACCCAAACTGTGGGCTTGCAGACCATTAGCAGCAGTGAGTCGGCTTTTTTAACCGCCTTATATGTTCCACTGGTTCCGATCCTGCTCTGGCTCATGTTCCGTAAAAAACCGCATGTCATGACCTGGATCGGAGCGCTGTTTGCCTTTATCGGTCTGGTGTTTTTGACAGGCAATGGCTTTGCTGCAATTCAGCTCAGTTTCGGGCAAACCCTGACGTTGCTCGGTTCCATCGCGATTGCACTGGAGATTATTTTTATCAGCCATTTCGCCGAGCAGGTGAATGTACGCCGGGTCACGGTGCTGCAACTGATTTTTGCATCCTTATTCTGCTTTATAATTGCACCCGTGTTAGGTGAATCTCAGTTACCTGAATTTCACTGGCATCTGGCAGGGATTTTAGTCGGTTTGGGCATTGCCAGTGCCTTGATTCAACTGGTGATGAACTGGGCGCAGCGCATGGTCGATCCATCACAGGCAGCAATTATCTATGCCGGCGAACCGGTATGGGCAGCCCTGTTTGGCCGTCTGGCCGGAGAACGCTTACCATCACTGACATTATTAGGTGGATTGATGGTGGTGCTTGGCGTGATTGCCAGTGAATGGAAACCAAAGTTTTTAAGAAAAGAACCCACAGAAGAATTAAAGCAAGATCTTTCTTAATTCCGCTAAATCCCCCTTAAAAAAGGGGGATTTTTTTCTCTAAGGAAATACGGCTAAAATTATTTGCTATACATCGGTCTATTGTCATTTAAGCGCATGATGCCGCGAATTGCCCGATACACAATCCAGATCCAGGCCAAAACCACCACCACTAAACAGAAAGCGGATGCACCAAATGCGACCCCTGCAAACAGGTCAGGATCTTCGCCGGTAAAGAACAAAAAGAAAAATGGAATAAAGGCGACGATATTCCAGAACAGATACCACCAGAAACTGCGGATCTGCCAGGTAAAATGGCTTTCAAAGATGGAACCGCGCACATCGCGCCGTTTCACATAGTTAATGATCAACGCCACGACAGCCAGCAGGCCAGCACTAAAAATGGCCACAATATATAAAATGTACAGTGCAAAAGTCAGTGTGCGGTTTGAATCTTTATCAATGGAATAGTTCACGTCCCCTCCTAGTACTTCCCCCTAGATATTTAAACTATTCAATGGGGAAATCAGCCATATAATTAAAATGATGTTAAAGGCTATGGTACAAAAATATATCTGCCGGAAAGGTTGTTTTTGTGTTTTATGCCGTAATTTCTGCTGTGCCAGCCAGGCTGCCGGCCAGCCGCCTAAGAAGGCCACCAGATGCAGGGTATTTTCCGGAATACGGCGATTACCCAACTGTGCTGCTTCCTTGTCTTGCGCATAGAGCCAGTAGCTGAGCGCATTCATCAGACTGACCAGTAACAACACCAATCCACTCAGTAAACCACCCAAGGTCAAAACCACCAGAAAGAGAATATAGAGTACACAGGCAATCTGCATCGGCTGTAATTTCTGTGTCTGCTGTGGCTTGGACGGTTTGAATTTTGCTTGCAGACTTTTGGCTTGAGCTGCTTTCAGGTACATCACATGCTGTGCGCGATAACGACCGCGTTCATCCAGAACGACCAGATAATCCAGCGCACAGCCCACGATTGGCCGTGGGCCAGGCTTGGCAAAATCCTTGATATGCAGAAATACACGATCTTTGGCTGGGTCACTGGGCTGAATGAAACCATAGCCTTGTTCATCAAACCATTCCACCAAACGTCCCTGATCGCGCATATCCCCTATCCCTTTTGATTTGATTGTTTAAGCGGTGACGAATTTTAAGCGTTCAATCAGCATATTACGCATTTCATCCGGATTTTTTTGCAAAATATCTTCGCCCGTCCGGCCTAATGCTGCATTACGCTGAGCCACCTGCAGGCGCATCATCCAGAACCGTCCTGCCGCCATGGCCAGATACAATTCCAGACAGGCGCGTTCATCACTGGTTAAAGAACGAATCGTTTCATAGGCATTTAAAAAGGCAATCGCTTTTTCTTCGTTTAAGATTACGTCAGGATATTCGGTACAGAAGTCATTTAACGTAATGGCGATATCAAACAACCACTCATCTTTATTCAGCTCATAAAAATCCAGAATGCCATTCAGCTGATCGCCATCAAATAAGGTATTATCCCGGAACAGATCCGAATGAATGAAACCACGTGGACGATCCGGATATACCGCCGTCAACGCCTCATATAAACCTAATAATTTACCGAGCAAGACTTTATCTGCCGGACTTAAACTTGGTTTAATCTCTTGAGAAACGGCCAGCCAATAGGCATGATCACGCACAAAATTACGTTCTAATTTAAAGTCTTTGAGTGCCACATGCATTTTCGCCTGAGCCACTGCAATCGCTTCAACCTGCGCGACGGTAGATGGCATCGGATGTTCACCCATCAGGCGTGGTGCAATCTGTGTCGGTTTATCTTTAATACTGTGAATGGCTTTGCCTGAATGGGATAAAGGCACTGGAACGGCCAACCCGGCGTGACCCAGATGTTCCAGCACAGGAACCAGCTCACCTGCTGCCTGTTCATCCATATCTTCAAATACGGTCAGCACATATTGCTGGTCTTCGCAGACTAAAAAGTAGTTGGTATTTTGAATACCGCCTTGAATGGGAATCAGATCAATCGCCTTTAAACCATAAGGCGCTGCAAAATCCTGAACTTCCTTTAAAGTCAAAGTGGTATAAACCGACATAGAAAACCTGCGAAAAAACTTACATAATTTTGCTAGAATACCGTTTCCATCTGCCAAGGTGTAGCGCTTGCGTGGGTGAGTTTCATAATCGGCTGTAATAATTGGAAAAATTTATGCTAGCTAAACGTATTATTCCTTGTCTGGACGTGGATAACGGCCGTGTGGTCAAGGGTGTTCAGTTCCTTGATATTCGTGATGCGGGTGACCCGGTCGAAGTGGCGCGCCGTTATAATGAACAAGGTGCCGATGAAATTACTTTCCTTGATATTACCGCTACACATCATGGACGCGACACGACTTATCGTACCGTAGAGCGCATGGCCGAATCGGTTTTTGTCCCCCTGACTGTCGGTGGCGGTGTCCGTAAAGTCGAAGATATCCGTTTATTGCTAAATGCCGGTGCAGACAAAGTCAGCATCAACTCGGCTGCGATTTATAATCCCGAGTTTGTGCAGGAAGCGTCTCAACGCTTTGGCGCACAGTGTATCGTTGTTGCAATTGATGCCAAAAAAACTGGCGACCACAAATGGGAAATTTTCACCCACGGTGGCCGTAAAGAAACCGGGATTGATGCGATTGAATGGGCTGTGAAAATGGCTGACTTCGGCGCAGGTGAATTACTGATTACTTCGATGGATGCCGATGGCACCAAAGCCGGTTACGACATTGCCCTGATGCGTGCCATCAATGACCGCGTCACGGTACCGACGATTGCTTCTGGTGGTGTGGGTAATTTACAGCATTTGGCGGACGGCATTATCCATGGTGGTGCTGATGCAGTACTGGCAGCTTCAATTTTCCATTTTGGCCAGCACACCATTCCGGAAGCCAAAGCCTATATGGCAGCCCAAGGTATTGAAATGCGCCTTTAAGCCGTTTTAGATGATGATTTAATTAAAGAGTGTTTTTATAAACACTCTTTTTTTATGCCTTAAATAAAACAACACAGCAAATACGGGACAAAAAAAAGGAGTCTTTCGACTCCTTATAAAACCAAGATAAGACTACAGCACTTGGTATTCAAAAGAACTCATCCCCCCCAGAAACATCATCAGTATAAGGCTTTGCTCACCGACGTGAGCAACTATAAGTGAAATCCGCAGGACAATATTGACAATACAATCGTATTTTATTGACAAATCACGACAAAGCCCTGTCTTATTCCACGACCTACGTATTTAACTGCTTCATTGCCATATTTTTTGCAGTATTTTTCGTTATTTTAGTAGAAGCTCCCGCCCATTTAACCGGAAAATATTGTTCTGCCCAGCGGTTCAATTTTTTCGAGATCGGTGCAGGCAAGCTCAAACCTAAAGGATTCTGTTCCTGCAAATCTGCCGAGGAAATCACCCGGGTACCGAGCAGATAGTCAAACCAGGGCTTGGTCACGCACCAATTAGCATCCTGATTGCTATTCATATGGTGATCATAATGCCAAGGCAGTGTCTTTTTAGCCCATTCCGGTTCCAGATGAGCCCGGCGATGTAAATAATAATAGTTGCCTGCACTATACAGGGCGGCCAGTGACATGCCTTTGGAGAAGGGATAAAAACTGAGTCCAAAGACGGTCGCAACGACTGCCAGTGAGGCAATTTCATTGCGGGTACGCCAGTTGTCCAATCCTTCTACATAGCCGAAATCGGAAAATTCCGTTTTTCGCACAATCCGGTGATGCTCCCAATGTGAGCGCATACTCTCGGGTACCGGACTATAACGGCTCTGTCCCGGCTGGTGAACACCATGCAATACATATTTATGTGCAAACCATTCAAATCCATTTGCGACGACAAGTCCTGCCAGAAAACCTTTCCACATAATCTTTTACCTCTTGGTCTATTTTTAATATAGGCTAAATAAAAGACTAGATATTGACCAAAATATTCAATATGATTGACAAAATACGACAAAATAAAAGAATTAAAAATGCTGGTTCTAAAAAACTACGTAGGTTCAGTATACGGTGGTTTAGGACATTTACTTTTGGACTATTATCAGTTGAAACAGCTTGAAGTCCCTGAGAAATTATTGGCCATTCAAAATCTGGAACGCTTTGATTTCGCCTTGTGGCGTGATCTATTAACGACACTTGATCAACAGCTGCAACGACCGGCTTTAGGCTTGGAAATCGCCCAACTGGTTGAAGCTAAACACCTCGGTATTATTGGCTATCTGGCACTCTCAAGTGAGACCTTGGGTGAAGCCTTTATGCGCTATCATGATTATCATCGTCTGATTTATGATGGCGGCCCACTTCAGCTGCAATGGCAAGGCGATTATCTGTCGATTGGCTGGGTTGAAGTTCCCTTTCATCTGAATATCCAACTGACCGATGAAATCGCGATTGCGCTAATGACGGAATTCGTAAAAGCCAATGTTCAGAACCCGCACGGGGTTCAGTTATATGAAGTTCATTTCCAGCATGTAATGCCTAAAAATATTGCACTCTATGAGCAGTATTTCGGCTGTAAAGTCCGCTTTTCTCAAGCCAGAAATCAGGTATTGATGCATGTCAGTGAACTGTCCAGACCGCTAAAACAGGGCGACCAGACCTTGCAGAAACTGCTGATGCAGCAGGCCAAAGCACTCTTAGAAAAATTTCCGCACTCCACTCTGGTAGATCAACAGCTGCAACAGGCGATTCTGATTGGCCTGCAAAAAAACCTGTTCCAAATCGAGCATATTGCCGAGCAGATGAATTTTTCCGTGCGTCAGTTACAACGCCATTTGCAAAAACAGGGCAAAACCTATCAGCAACGTATGCAGGAAATCCGCTGCATGATGGCCATGCAATATCTGAAAGATCCGCACTTGAGCTTGCAGGAAACCGCCATGTTACTCGGTTATTCTGAACAGAGTGCTTTTCAGCGCGCCTTTAAGCAATGGACTCAACTGACGCCGCAGCAGTGGCGCCAACAGAATATGCCAGCCGCTTAAACCACAAGCATGTTGGTTTGATAGATGGGCTTCAAGCAACGTTGATAATTTAAATCCCTTGTCCCTATGACCTAATAATAAATATAAAAATAAGGACTTAGAATATGGATAAATATCTTGCCGAATTGCTCGGCACATTCTGGCTGGTGTTTGGAGATATTGTGGGAGCAGAAAATTAGGCTTTTTAATAAAAACCCTCTAAAAAGCCAGGATTTCCAAATACCATTTTTCTGCATGTTTCACATGGAGCATGCAGATCATCGCGCTTAAAAATGCTTATAAAAATGGATTTTCAATTTCATCCAGATCATCACGCTGAATTTTTTCTGGCAAGTCCTGCGTGTTTTCCAGTTGTTGTACCACATCATTCAGAAAAGCCTGCAAGGCTTTGGCCACTTTCAGTCCCTGCTGATCCTTGGTGATTTGCAAGTTGCCATACAGGCTGACGCAGTCCAGATCATTTTCCAAAGTCAGATCATGAATGGCATGGGATTCGCTGCCATTTTCAAATGCTTTAAACATATCCTCTTCACCTGTCTTTGTTATTTTCAATGAACGTCTGATGTCGATGCTACCCGAATCCCGGTTTTTTCAGCAAGCTTATTTCAACAGCTGCAAAATATATTGCAACAAGGCATCAATCAGCTGTTTCACAATGGCATCTTGCGTTGCATTGTCTATCGCACCGCCAGTCGCAGAGGAGGCCGAACTGCTTGAACCGGAAGACTTAAACTCGCGTTGTAATGCCTGCAGGTTTTCTTCAGAAACATCTTCGGCACACTGGCTTTCTGCATCCCAATTAGAATATTCGATTTTCTGGTTGGCTTTTACTGCATTTCCAGTCAGTGGCAGCTTATAGGTATTGCGTTTCTGTTCTTCGGTGAGCTGCGGGAACAGATTAATTCCAAGCTGTTCTTCCAGATAGCAGACACTAACAATACGCACTTTGAGCGAATTGTCATTCGGTGCATAGTAAGCACCAATGGCACCGGTTTTCGGCATATAAACTGCCTTATAGACCGCAGTTGGCACAATCACGCCATTGCCAATGGTTTTCAGCTTCTTCCCGGCAAAGACCGGCCCGGTTACCACATAAACATCCTGTTTCTGCTTGGTCACAATGGCACGAGTGGCTTCTTCCAGCTCACGCCAGACTTGCTGATTATTCTTGGGCGCTTGCGGCACCATATTGGCCAATGAAAAACTGTCAGACTGCGCAGCCTTGTTAGGCATATCCGCATTCGGCGCCATATGACCGCGGTCATAACCTGAACCACGATAATCCGCCAATGTGGCACGATGCTTCGCACTGACCCGATCTTCTTCATGAAAATTATCTTCACGGGGAATTTTCTGGCTTAAGCGTGCTGGCGTTAAGGCTTCTGCAACCCAAAGTGGCGTTTTAGATACCCCGGAATAACCGACATTAAAGCCATTAAAACACAGCGAATAGCTGTCTTTTTTCAGGCTGTCTTTCATCAAATATGGCGGTACATCACGATAAAACTGGTTCAGACAGGCAGAATCACTGGAAGAGGATAGTGACACCCACTGACTGATTTTTTCCTGGCCAAAAGCGATGGCGAAGCTGCTCGAAGCCACCACGCCCAGAATGACTTTAATACTATTATCATTTAAAAACTGAAAAAAAGAGTTCTTGGGTTTACGCTGCTTCTTGGCCATTCTTACACGTACTTTTTAGATCAATACAGATTTCGACCGAGCTTAACAAGCTGTATAAGTGAAGTATATCTTGGCTCTACCATTCGTTTACTAAATAAACAATAAGTATCCAAAATCCCGGGCAGTTGTAACAAACTGTCTAATTTTATTTCTTTTTAAATGAGGTTTCTCGGTGTTTGCGTAGCTTTGTTTGGACCAGTAGATTGAGTGTGTAAAGCTAACGGCCTATCTCAATTCGTACAATTATTAGTAATGGTGTCAATCATGAATTCCAAACTCTCTAAAGCATTAGGTTTAGGATTATTCACAAGTGTGATCAGCGTAGCTGCATTTGCCGAGCCACCAGTTCAACCAGGTGAAACACTTGAAAGCTTGTCTAAAGCTAAAATTAGTACCAAGGTGAATGGTCAGGAAGCCTCTTTAGAAAGCTTGGTGAACTCTGGTCAGATCCGTCTGGTCGATCCGCGTGCAGCAGCTCCACAGCCAGCCATGCCAAATACACAGGCGCCGATGCCCAACGATCCAGCGATGACTCAGACACCAAATTCAGGCACAGTTTCTCCTCAACCGCCTGTCACAGAACCAGGCATGAATGAATCAGAGGTGCCGGCCAATCTGGTTGAACCAGCCACTGAATCAGAGGTAGAAGCCAGCACATCTATGACGACGCCTCAACCACAACCAGCACTGGAAGAACAACAAGCAGCTGTACCAGCAATGCCTGAAGAGCAGCAACAAGCAGCTATTGCCTCAGAACAACCGATGCCTGAAGGACAACAACAAGCGGCTGTGACTGAAGCAGACGTCAGCAATGAGCAAACTGAAATTGCGGCTCAATCTGATGCAGAGCCAGTGCTAATGGAAGAACCTTTGAATGCTGCACCTGAAGTGCCAGCTGCGGTAGAACTTGAGCAATAATCTGAAGCTCATTTATTTATTGTTTCTCCCATAAAAAAACCAGAGTGTCCCTCTGGTTTTTTTATGCTTTTTATTTTATTTACATCTGAATCTGGGTGCCCAGTTCGACCACACGGTTGGGTGGAATCTGATAGAAATCACTGACCGGACTGGTATTGCGCTGCATGGAAATAAACAGCTTTTCCCGCCACGGTGCCATGCCCTCACCCACAGTATGCATGATCCGTTCACGTGAAATAAAGAAACTGATCTGCATCAGGTCATATTCAAAATCCCATTGCTCATAGGCCTGTTGTAAAGCTTCCGGAATATTCGGCTGATCCTTAAAACCATAATAGATAAACACCCGGTAAAAATGCTCACTCAGTTTTTCCAGTTCAATCCGTTCCTTTCTGTCGACAAAAGGAATATCTCGGGTAATCACCGTGAGCATGATATTGCGTTCATGCAAGACCTTATTGTGCTTAATATTATGCAACATGGCATGCGGGACAATATTTGGTGTACCGGTCAGGAAAATGGCATCACCTGGCACAAACTTGGTGCCTTCCCCCATCGAAATACTTTTAATAAACAGATCAATCGGCAAGGCATCCTGTTCCAGACGATTCAGCACCAAAGCCCGCCCATCTTTCCAGGTCATGAGAATCGTAAACAGTACCGCACCAATTAGAATTGGCACCCAGCCACCCGAAGCAATTTTCAAGGAGGTTGAGGCCACAAAGACTAAATCCAGTGCCAGGAATGGCACAGCAAATAAAGCTACTTTCCAGACCGGCCAACGCCAGAAGCCATAGGCCAGAATCGAGATCAAAATGGTGCCGCAGAGCATGGTCATGGTCACTGCAACGCCATAAGCACTGGCCAGATTGGCACTATTTTCAAACAGTAAAATCAGGATCAGCACTGAGATAAACAACATCCAGTTAATGAAAGGCAGATAAATCTGGCCGCGCTCCAATGCAGAGGTATGCTTGACTGACAGGCGCGGCAAATAACGCAGTTGAATGGCCTGATTGACCATAGAAAATACGCCAGTAATGACCGCCTGTGAGGCAATCACCGCCGCCGCAGTCGCCAGTCCAATCATCGGGAACAAGGCCCAGTCGGGCAGTAGCATATAGAAAGGATTTGCCAGTGCTTCAGGACTACGCAGTAACAAGGCGCCTTGCCCGGCATAATTCAGTAATAAACATGGCAAGACGATAATGAACCAGGCTAGACGAATCGGCAGACGGCCAAAATGCCCCATATCGGCATAAATCGCTTCACCACCGGTCATGGTCAGAATTACCGCCCCCATGGTCAGAAAAGCCACATAGGGCTGATCGACCACAAAATGATAGGCCCAGTAGGGATTCACCATCCAGAGTACAAACGGGGTTTGGATAATGCTCCATAAACCAAAACCGCCAATGGACAAAAACCAGAGCATGGTTAAAGGCCCAAAAAACTTGCCCATGGTGGCTGTGCCGTGTCGCTGAACCATAAACAGTCCGGCCAGAATCCCGATGGATAACGGCACCAGCCATTGATTGAAAATGGGTGTGGCAATACTCAGGCCTTCAATGGCTGAGAGCACGGAGATTGCCGGAGTAATAATCCCGTCACCAAAAAATAGTGATGCACCGACAAAGCCCAAAGCAATCAGGAATATTTTCTTTTGATCAGAAATTCGTGTGGTACGCAGGTTTAATGCCAGCAATGACATGATCCCGCCTTCGCCGTTGTTATCGGCACGCATGATCACCATGACGTATTTAAAGCTGATGGTAAGCATCATGCACCAGAAAATCAAGGACAGGATGCCGAGTACAGAAGCTTCGCTAATGGCGAGGTGTGCGGTGAGGAAGCATTGGCGCAGTGCATACAGCGGGCTGGTACCAATATCTCCGAAAACGACCCCAAGCGCAGCCAGTGTAATCACCGGGAGAGCTGCCTTTTGTGCAGTGCTTTGCATATATTGTCTTCGTTTTTTAACAAGCATTTTTGCGAATCATAGCACCACATTAAAAGTTTTTCTGCAAATCAATTGTTTCAGCTTGGCACAGCTGGTTTTTTTCGCTATTATCCTCGGCCTATGGTGAGGTGTCCGAGTGGCTGAAGGAGCACGCCTGGAAAGTGTGTAAACGTTTATAGCGTTTCGAGGGTTCGAATCCCTCTCTCACCGCCAGAATTTAAAAACCCGAATCACATGATTCGGGTTTTTTATATTTAATCTTATCCATATCTAGCCGGAAAAAAAATCAACTGCCTATTTTATAAAATATTGTTATACATTACTTTAATCAGAGCATTGAATTGATATACATCATCGCATATAAAAATCTTTTTCAATTCAACGCTCGAACTTAATCTTATTTTTAAAATCTCCATTTTTCCTCAGCCAGAAAAACCAATGAATTGTGCAGTTCTTGTACACCATTCATTTCAGGTTTTTATTTATGTGTTCAAACAAAAAACTGGCACAGAAATAGCTTAATTTTATTGTCATCAAAGCTATGTTATGTTGCTTATAAATCAACTAAAAGGAGAATAAAAACCACAGGATAGAAAGAAATAACCAAGTGAACCGGGCCATTCAAATTTGAAGTTAAAAAATAGATACACTGCTATTCGGAGAGCGAACATGAATAACAGCGCAAACTATGCCAAACAGATTAAAAATGCAAAACGTGGCGGTTATACCCCAACCATTGCCAAGGACATCAATAAACATAAAATTCAAAAAGCCTTGAGACTCATCGAACAGTGGAGAAGCCTCGCTCAAGAACTCAAACCTCAAATGCAGTTTGATATGGCCTTTACTTTAGAGGAATGTGCACAAGAATTAGATCGCATCCTGAAAAACAGATAAACCTTATAAACGACTCATATCCATAGCAAATCCTATGCTTTCACCCTCGCCCATATCTGCACATATGGGCCATTTCTTTGCACATAGTCAAAAACAGAACTTTTCATCCATCTGGTCAAAATAAACAAATCCTGCAGAAACTGATTGAACGGTTATTTTTTGGCTTGCGTGGCCAAAAAAAATCTGTAAAATGCACTCCACCATGCCGGCATAGCTCAGTTGGTAGAGCAACTGACTTGTAATCAGTAGGTCCACAGTTCGAATCCGTGTGCCGGCACCATATCTTAGCCTCGCTTTTTAGTGAGGCTTTGATGTTTCTGGGTTTTGGTATTTTCAGCTGAGTCTTCTTGCACTTTCTAGTGCTTCGATTGTGCCGTCACTTGCACATATCTCACAATCCCTTCCTGATATAATTTTCGGCATAGTTTCGCTGTCATCTGAATTTTAAAATGATCCAGTTTTGAACCTTGAGCCTGATCATCTGATGCTTTTGAATTCAAAGTCTTTTGCACATAATCAGCAAAGCCGGAAAATACCGGCTCGGACAGATCCTGAATCTGGATATTTTTAAATTCAAAACGATCCAGACAAGCGTACAGCGCCCCAACAGACATGAGATCTTTTAAATTCACATCAGCAGATTTCAATAAAAACTGATATTTACGCCGTTGTAAGGCATTTAAATTTTCCCAGCGCTCGGACAAAACCAGATGATGAAAACCAATCCGCGCATTTGAATTTAAAACACTGCGGACCTGCTCCAAGAATACAGGCACAGGGCTGTGATAAGCCGCATCTAGGCATAGCACCACATCAAAACGCTGGGAAAACAGCAATTCTTTTAAACGCAAAAATGACGCCTGATAAATGGCATTCAGTTCTGGCAAATGTTGCTGAATATTAGCCACACAGGCAGCCTGCAGCTCAACCCCGGCCAGATATTGCACCTGATAATGTTGCTGCCAGTGCAGCAAGCTGGCGCCCTGACCGCAGCCCAAATCCAGCAGTTTATCTTTTGAATTTAAATTTACAGTTTGCGCAAGGTGATCGGCCAGCATACGACAGGCAGCCGCATAATCCTGCTGACCGGCTTGCCAATACCCTAAATTGCTCCAGGGCAATTGCGCGTGATCGCCCAACACAGCGGCATCAATCGCATACTTGTGCTGGGGAAGACGCTGACGAATTGCCTGAAGCCATTGCATGGATTAATAACCCAGTTGCGGAGCCACCTCGACCACAGGTTTTAAACCTTGGAATGGTAAAGGTGCACCAAAAATTTCCGCAATTTTCATCGCTGAGGTCACTGCTGATTCCAGAATTGGCAAACCATCACATGACCATGAACCGCAGAAGAAGACTTTACGATTGGCATCCAGATGACGTTGCTGCAATTCCTTATTCAGTGCCACGGTATTGGCATCGACCACTGCACGCGTTAGCATCACCGATTTGATCACTTTTTTCGGATCAATCTCGGTTACCGGACGCCAGGTCTGAAATACGGCCGACTTGCCGACCAGAGAAGGTTCAATCGAGTTAAGCCACACGGTAAATTGCTGACGGGTAAATTTACGATCCATCATATAGCTGAGTACGGCCCAGTCTTTACGCTTTGGCGGCATCACGCTGGCATCGGTATGGATGACCAGTTCACCCTGTTCGAATTTGAATTTCTTCAATAATTCAATTTCACTGGCAAACTGTTCTGGATCCAGGAACTCCTCAATTTTGGTGGTCGGTGTCGCGACAATCACCCGGTCAAACAGTTTTGAATAACCGGCCGCATTTTCAACTTTGACCTGATCGCCCTGCTCTTGTACCAGTGTAATTGCTGAACCGTCTTCAATATGAATGCCTTCAATCAGCTTGTCGACCAGTGCCGGTGTACCGCCTTGCAGACGCAGTAAAGCATCACCATCGGTCAGTTGGCGCAGGAAAATCAACAACGGTTTAGCTGGCCATTCACCAATAGTTTTCGGATTACAGGTACAAATGGTATATAACACCGGCATCACCGCACCATGCCAGAATACTTCTTCAATCTCGTTGCGGTTGATAAATTCTGCCAGGCTGATGTCCTGATTTTTCGATTTAAAGAATTTGGTCAATGCAACTTTTAACTGCAACAGGCCTTTGACCAGACGCCAGCCATATTGTTGCAGGCCTTTCCGGTTATTGATGATCGGGATATTGCCAATTCGGCTACGCGATGTGGTCAGCCAGGTTTCAGTTTTATCTTCAAATAACCAGCTGCAGGCCATATAGGTCCGCACCGGATAAGTTTTAATGCCCAGATGTGTGGCTAGACTCAGGGTGTTTTTCCACAGATAGGGGTTCATCACACGTAAAGGTGCGTCAATCAGGCCCCCTTCAAATTCAAGGCTATGACTGTCCATGCCGCGACCTGGAAGTGCTTCAAAAATCGTGATGTGATGCCCTGCGTCCTGGAGAATTCTGGCTGTAGCCAGTCCGGCCATGCCACTACCAATTACTGCGATATCCAAACTGATCATCCGTCATTGAAAAACTACAGAAATTATGTACCATGCGCCAATCAAACAGGTTATTAAAATCTTCCAGAATATATGTTTTTCGTAAAGGCCTTTTTGTTCAATTTCACCTGCTTTTTATTCATTTTTCTGCCTTAGTTAAAATTCCATCAAATCTAAGATTTTATTCATATTTTTATCTAAAAACTTGAAAATTCGCTTTAAAAACAAATAATTTAATTAACCATTTTTATAATCCTTGGTTGACAAATACTTTTTAAATACCTATGATTCGCAGCATAAGAAAACCATAAATTCATCCGGTTCCATTCAGATGCGTTTATGCGAAAATTGTTTAAAACGACAAGAAACTACAGCGCCTTATAAAATAAAAGCCTCTGCGAAAGCAGAGGCTTCTTTGTTTTCAGGCCTAGTCAATCATGCAGCAGGGTATTGCGCTTACTTGATTGCCTCGCATAAGCCGCTTAAAAAGCATAGAGTGCAATTCCTCAATTCTCATTTTGTTCTCAAATAGAAATCAAATGGCATGATGTTTTTGTCTAGAATTCATAAATCTCTAAACTAAAAAAATAAAAAATCCAGCAACTTGTGCTGGATTTTTTGCTTCAAAGAACTAGGTTTGAATTAGATTTTACCCACCAGGTCGATTGATGGAGCAAGTGTTGCTTCACCTTCTTTCCATTTTGCCGGACAAACTTCACCTGGGTGCGCATGTACATATTGTGCAGCTTTCACTTTACGCAGAAGCTCTTGTGCATCACGGCCGATACCACCCGCGTTGATTTCAATGATCTGGATTTTACCTTCTGGATCAATCACGAAAGTACCACGATCTGCCAAACCCTCAGCTTCAATCAGTACTTCGAAGTTTTTAGACAAAGTCCAGGTTGGATCACCAATCAATGGATACTGGATTTTACCAATCACGTCAGAGGTATCATGCCAAGCTTTATGAGTGAAATGAGTATCGGTAGACACGCCATAGATTTCTACACCCATTTTCTGGAATTCAGCATACTGATCAGCAAGATCGCCTAATTCAGTTGGACAAACAAAGGTAAAATCTGCAGGATAGAAAAACACCACTGACCATTTACCTTTCAGGTCTTGCTCAGAAACTTCGATGAACTGACCATTGTGGTAAGCAGTTGCATTGAATGGTTTGATTTCAGTATTGATTAAACTCATGAGATATTTCCTCTAGCTTATTTCTGGGATTGCTTATCTTGTGAAGCTAGAATACGAAAAATTTCAAAATAGGTAAAACCGCAAGTTTTTATAAAAATGATCGCTTTTTTAGATCATCAGTTTCTATCAGTATTGTTCATCTTATTTGTTTTCTCGATGTAGAGCTGTTCTGATCAAAATAACGCCATGCTTTAACACTTCTTAATATTTTAATAAATCATGGGCTTATACAAACTTAATACCAATCTTCAAGACATAAAAAACCCACCGTATTCAGGTGGGTTTTAATGATGATTTACCTTTTTGACCTACATCTCAAAATGGTAAGTCATCATCTAGATCTGCTGCAGGTGCTGCTGTTGGAGCAGGTGCAGATTTTGGCGCAAAACCACTCGGGTTATTGTTGCCATAACCGCCGCCCTGGTTGTTGTTAAAACCGCCTTGCTGTGGTGCTGAACCATAACCTGATTGCGGGTTATTGCCATAACCGCCCTGGTTGTTGTTCGCCTGATTATTGTTATTAAAGCGTGGCTGGTTAAAGCTGCTCTCGCCCTGATCATTTTGAGGACGGCTAGAGTCTAGCATCTGCATTTGCTCACCACGGATTTCTGTCGTATAGCGTTCCTGACCATTCTGGTCAGTCCACTGACGGGTACGTAATGAACCTTCAATATATACTTTAGAACCTTTACGCAGATATTGCTGCGCAATTTCGCCTAAACGGTTATGCAACACGATACGGTGCCATTCCGTTTGTTCTTTACGTTCACCGGTACTTTTATCTGTCCACGAATCGCTGGTTGCGATCGAGAATTGAGTGAGAGAGCCACCATTTGCAAAAGTTTTGGTTTCCGGATCTTTACCCAAAGTACCCACTAAAATAACTTTATTTACACCACGCATTTGCCGTTTACTTCCTATATATTTCTGTATTTTACTTTATAAGAGTTATGCTTAAATGGCTACCTCTTTACCCAACAAGTGCGTTAATTGTTGTCGCGAAGCATCATCAATCTGCTGTTTATCGACTTTTACATATGCAACTTGCTGTTCAGACATCACCACGACCTCTTCAATACCACGAATCGCCAAAAGCTGAGAAGTCCATTCGTCAGTTTGTCTGCTTTCCGGCAAACGCAACACCAGCGATGACAGATAACGTGGCTGTGCCAGGCCAAAACTCATCAGCAGCCAGATGATCGCGATCCCTGTCAGAATACTCCAGCCCATCGAGGTATTGTTCAGCAGTAACAATTGTCCGCCAATCATACCGCCAAAGAAAGCTCCTAAAAACTGGCTACTGGCATTCACGCCCATAGCGGTGGCTTTGGACTGAATCGGTGCCGCTTTCGACAACCAAGACGGCAACAGGGCTTCCATCACATTAAAGGCAATGAAGAACAACCCTAAACCAATCAGCAAGACATATTTGGATTCAAAACCAAATGCCATCACCATTAGACCCAGAATAATGCCAGTAATGGCCACCAGAAAAATCGCGCGCATTTTGTGATATTTTTCTGCCAGGATAATACTTGGAAAAGCAAAAAACAGGCTCAGTACCAACAGCGGCAAATATACCCAGCCATGGCTAGAAAGTGGCAGATCAGCAAATTCGATCAGCTGCGAAGGTACATAGATAAACATCGCAGTGAGCAATAAATGCAGGGTAAAGACCGACACATGCAGACGATTCAGATCCCCGATTTTGATCACCTGTTTCAGCTGAGCCAGATAACCTTGCTGAAAGTTTTTATGATGCCGCGTGACTTTCGGCACCATCAGCAGCATGGCAATCGCCGCCAGGCCCATCACCGTAGTCACCCAGAATAATCCCGAGATGCCCACCAGACCCGTTAGCCAAGGCCCCAAACTAAAAGCCACCACAAAAGACAGGCCGATACTCATGCCCATCATTGCCATGGCTTTCATGCGGTTTTCTTCACGGGTGACATCTGCCAGCAGTGCCATCACCACAGCAGATACCGCACCACCACCAGCAATCGCACGGCCGATAATGACACCATAAATGGTGTCCGACATGGCCGCAATTGCACCACCCAGCGCAAATAAGAGCAGCCCTAAAACCACCAGCGGCTTACGGCTATAACGGTCCGCAATCAGGCTGAATGGAATCTGTAACAGTGCCTGGGTCAGACCATAGACCCCGACCGCCAAACCGATCAGTGCAGGTGTCGCATATTGATATGCCTGCCCTGCCACCGAAAACACCGGGATAATCATAAACAACCCCAGCATGCGCAGTGCAAAAATACTGCTCAGGGCAAAGGTTGAACGACGTTCTAAAGCATTCATCATAAATTATGGCGATTGGGTTAATTAATCTGGAGCCCAGATTATAGGACATTCAGCTCATTAATAAGACATGAATTTTATTTGAAATAAAGATGATGCCGATCTAAAAACAAAAAAGCGCAGCCGGAGCTACGCTTTTCATTCAGGGACAGTGCTTTATTTGTCTAAAGCCGCCTGACGCTTTTTGTATTGAATCGAGGCAAATACTGCCCAGACAATAAAGGCTACACCGATCAGACCGGTTACCACTTCTGGCACATGCAGACCGGTTCCGCTGGCAATCATAATGAAAGCCAGTGCACCGATGGCATAATGCGCACCATGTTCCAGATAGATATAGGCATCCAATGTGCCCTGCTCAACCAGATAAATCGTCATTGAACGGACAAAGATCGCACCAATTGCCAGACCCAGCATGATGATGACCACGTCTGAGGTAATCGCAAAGGCACCGATCACGCCATCAAAACTGAAGGAAGCATCCAGGACTTCTAAATAGAGGAAACCACCAATACCGGCTTTCACTACACCGGTCGGTACGCCATTTTCATCATGACGAATCGCATTACCTTCTTCATCGACTTCCGGTTCACCACCGAGCATATGACTCAGAACCTGTACACCGATATAAATTACGATGCCCCAGATCCCGGCCATAGTCACTGCCAGACGCTTGGCTTCATCGACATTGGCTGCCATAATTAACAAGGCTACCAGTGCGATAAACACCGACATCGCCGGTACATTGGCCAGATTGGACAGACGGCGTTCCACCCGTCTGAACCAATGCGTGTCTTTTTCTTCATCCAGGAAGAAGTTCAGGAATACCATCAACAGGAAAGCACCACCAAAAGCAGCAATTTCAGGATGATGTGCCATTAAACGTGCTGAATATTCTTTCGGATCATTCAGGGCCAGACGTACTACTTCCATAAAGCCCAGGTCTGCAGTCACTGCAACAATGACCACCGGGAAGATCAAACGCATCCCGAAGACTGCAATCAGAATACCGACTGTCAGAAACAGCATTTTCCAGAAATGATCCCAACCCCGTAGGACTGAGGCATTGACAACCGCGTTATCAAAAGACAACGACACTTCCATAATCGCCAGAATAGCGGTGATGGTTAGCGCTGTGAGCATGGTTTGCAGGCCTGCGTCAGGACCATGGGTATAACCCCAATACGCAGACAAACCAAGACACACGATCGAAAATGCAATCGAGAAACCAAAATGTTTCAACATACACAACGACCTTGGATAAATTAAATAAATGTATGGCTGCGAGAGAGCAGCTATACGAATAGGAAAAGTTAAGCTAATTATGAAACTTTTAGCGCATAAACCAAAGCACTTCCTGAGCTGTTTTATCTTATTTTCTGTTTTTAAAATTTGCCGATCTTTTAAACAGCCCGATCTTTGCTATAGTGCCGCATGGTTTAACTTGAACTGCGAAGGATTTTCAGCATGAGTTTTTCACAAGAGGTATGGCAACGTAATCTCGGACTTTATCAGAAGACCCTGGCCCTGCCCTTTAATCAGCAACTGGCGCAAGGTACTTTAAGCCGTGAAGCCTTTAGTCATTATGTGATTCAGGATGCCCATTATTTACTGGCCTATGGCCGTGCACTGGCCGTGTGTGCCGCCAAAGCTTTTGAAGCGGACGATGTAATCCAGTTTGCCGAGGCAGCCAAAATAGCGATTGTGGTGGAACGTAGCCTGCATGATGGCTTTATGCAAGATTTTGGCATTAGCAAAGAGCAGTTTGAAAATACCCCGCTGACTTTGGCGTGTCATCACTATACCTCTTATCTGACTTCGACCGCCTGGTCGGAAAGCTACCCGGTGGTGCTGGCCTCGTTGCTGCCTTGTTTCTGGATTTATGCCGAAGTTGGCAAAGATATTGTCGACAACTCTGCGCCGAATAATCCGTATCAGGCTTGGGTGGATACCTATTCAGGAGAAGAATTCCACACTGCGGTGCGGAATGTGATTGCGACCGTTGACCGTGTTGCGGCGCGTGTTGATGCCGATACACTAGAAAAAATGCATGCAGCTTATACGCATGCGGCCCGTCTGGAATGGTTGTTCTGGGACAGTGCCTTTGAGCAACGCCAGTGGCCTGGTCTGGATGAATAAGACGGACGAATAAAAAAAGCCCTGTTTAAGACAGGGCTTTTTGGTTATAGCTGATCAAAAAATTTCTACTGTCATAAACCGATCATAAAAACGGCTTAGTCTGAAAAAAACAAGGATAGAACTGGCCGGTACGCTAGACCTAGCTATAAGCCCCAAATTGCCGAACAATAATTGAGAATAATTATCAATTAATAAAATCAATCCCGGAAAGAGGCAGATGATATGCACACTTTAGGCACCGAAGCGATTCGGGCATTTTTTACCCTGCAATGTTGCTGGCTCAATAATGAAGAAATCTATTTGGAACAAGGCTGTCCAGATTGTAGCTCGGCAGCGACTTATCTGATTTACCATACCAACACGCATATCCAGAAACATCTGCTGAAATTTATTGAAAAGTATCGCTGTCATCAGGCGCGACGTAACGATTTGCTCGACCTGGATTTTTTCCAAAAAGACTATGAGGACTTTCTGCACATTCTGGAAAATGAAGTCAATTTTTATGCACGTCTGCATCATGATGTGTCACGTGAACGCTGCTTTGAAGAGATCGAGTCTATCTTTGAACGCCATTATGCAATGGCTTATTAGGTATTGGCCTTGTACATGATCATTGTGAATATTTAGGCAATCGACTACTGCGTTTGTTAATGTTGTGATGAATTGACCAATCACCGACATAACTTGACGTTTAAAATACTTTTATTTGCACTTGAACATTTTTCATCCGGTATCATATAAGGGTTTTTGATGAATATTCTAGGATCCTTGCATGAGCCAAAGCCACATCCGTATTCGAGGCGCACGTACCCATAACCTGAAAAATGTGAACCTTGAGATACCACGCGACAAGTTTGTGGTGATTACGGGACTGTCTGGTTCAGGTAAGTCCTCGCTTGCCTTTGACACCTTATATGCCGAAGGTCAGCGCCGTTATGTGGAATCGCTGTCTGCCTATGCTCGTCAGTTCCTCTCCCAGATGGAAAAACCGGAAGTCGATTCGATTGAGGGCCTGAGTCCAGCGATTGCGATCGAGCAGAAATCGACCAGCCATAACCCGCGTTCGACTGTAGGTACTATTACCGAAATTTATGACTATTTACGTCTACTCTATGCACGGGTCGGAACGCCTTATTGTCCAGAACATGACCTGCCGATGGTGGCACAGACAGTCACTGAAATGGTCGATGCAGTCAAAGCACTGGAAGAAGGCACTGCACTATTATTGTTAGCACCGGTCGTGCGCGAACGTAAGGGCGAATATACAGCGCTGTTTGAACAGCTGCAGAGTCAGGGTTTTGTCCGTGCCCGTGTGGATGGCGAGATCATGGAAATTGATCCGCCACCTGAGCTGGATAAAAAGAAAAAACATACCATTGAAGTCGTGGTGGACCGTTTTAAAGTCCGTGATGACTTAGGTAACCGCATTGCAGAAAGTTTTGAAACCGCGCTACGTTTAGGTGGTGATATCGCGATTTTATCCTGGATGAAAGATGAACATGAGGATCGGGTCTTTTCCGCCAAACACTCCTGCCCGGAATGTGACCGTGCTGTGGCTGAGCTGGAACCGCGTCTATTCTCGTTCAATAACCCCTTTGGTGCCTGTCCGGTCTGTGATGGCTTGGGAACACGCAGTCATTTTAGTGCCGACAAACTGATTCCCAACCCTGAAGTCAGTGTCAGTCAGGGGGCCATTCGTGGCTGGGACCGTCAGCGTCCATATTATTACAGCATGATCCAGAAAGTGGC
Source organism: Acinetobacter lwoffii (assembly GCF_024129435.1). Lineage (GTDB taxonomy): Bacteria > Pseudomonadota > Gammaproteobacteria > Pseudomonadales > Moraxellaceae > Acinetobacter > Acinetobacter lwoffii_F. The sequence continues at coordinate 57,549 of NZ_JAMXXN010000004.1, forward strand.
CGAGCATTTTGGCTTTTCTCTAGAGACCCCGTGGAATGAACTGGATGCCGATACCAAGAAGAAATTCCTGTATGGCACTGGCAAAGAAAAAATTGATCTGAGCTATATCGATGAACGTGGCCGTCGCCACAATCGGGTCATTCCTTTTGAAGGAATTTTGCCACATCTGGAACGTCGTTACCGCGAAACTGAAAGTAATTATGTGCGTGATGATCTGGCCCAATATCTGTCCAATGCAGCCTGTGATGCCTGTGATGGTTCACGTCTGAATGAAATTTCGCGTAACGTGAAAATTCTGGACAAGACCATTGCTGACATTACCCGTATGTCGATTGGCGATGCTGAAAGCTATTATCAAGGTATTCATCTGGAAGGTGCACGTGGTGAAATCGCTGACAAGATTTTCAAGGAAATCCGTGAACGTCTGCACTTTCTGGTTTCGGTCGGCCTGAACTATCTCAGCCTGTCACGTTCAGCTGAAACTCTGTCTGGTGGTGAAGCGCAGCGAATTCGTCTGGCCTCGCAGATCGGTGCCGGTTTGATGGGCGTCATGTATGTGCTGGATGAACCATCAATTGGTTTGCATCAACGTGATAACGACCGTCTGTTACAGACCCTGATCCGTCTGCGTGATCTGGGCAATACCGTCTTGGTGGTCGAGCATGATGAAGATGCGATTCGTGCCGCCGATCATATTATTGATATCGGTCCGGGTGCCGGTGTGCATGGTGGGCATGTGATTGCCGAAGGAACGTATGATGAAATTCTGGCCAATCCGGACTCGCTGACCGGAAAATATTTATCCGGAAAATTAAAAATTGAAGTGCCGAAAAAACGGATTCAACCGCCTAAGCCTAAAGAACAGATCAAGCTGATGGGAGCATCCGGGCATAACCTGAAAAAAGTCGATCTGACCATTCCTTTAGGTATTATGACCTGTGTTACCGGGGTGTCCGGTTCGGGTAAATCGACCTTGATCAACCGTACCTTGTTACCTTTGGCGGCGACCCAGCTCAATGGTGCCACCACTTTAACTTCGGAAAAGTTTGAATCGATTGATGGTTTGCAGTTCCTCGACAAAGTCGTGGATATTGACCAGAGTCCGATCGGCCGTACCCCACGTTCCAATCCGGCGACTTATACCGGTCTATTCACCCCGATTCGTGAACTGTTTTCACAGACGCAGGAAGCCAAGGCACGCGGTTATGCCGCCGGCCGTTTCTCTTTTAACGTAAAAGGTGGCCGCTGTGAAGCCTGTGAAGGTGACGGCATGATCAAGGTGGCGATGCATTTCCTGCCGGATATGTATGTGCCATGTGATGCCTGTCATGGCAAACGCTATAACCGTGAAACGTTGGAAGTGAACTATAAGGGCAAGAATATTTCCGATGTCTTGCAGATGACTGTTGAAGATGCGATGCATTTCTTTGATGCCATTCCGGTGATTCACCGCCGTCTAGAAACATTGCATCAGGTGGGTCTGGGTTATATTCGTCTGGGTCAGTCTGCGACCACTCTTTCTGGTGGTGAAGCACAGCGTGTCAAACTGGCACGTGAACTGGCCAAACGCGATACTGGTCAAACCCTGTATATTCTAGATGAACCGACCACAGGTCTGCATTTTCATGATATTGCCAAACTGCTGGATATCCTGCATCAGCTCCGTGACAAGGGTAATACCATTGTGGTGATTGAACATAATCTGGACGTAATTAAAACTGCCGACTGGGTGGTGGACTTAGGCCCTGAAGGCGGTTCGGGGGGCGGTATGATTGTCGCGGAAGGCACGCCTGAACAAGTCGTGAAAGTGAAAGCCTCACATACCGGTAAATTCTTGAAGCCGTTGTTGAAATAAAAAATCTCCTCCCAACCTCCTCTTTGATAAAGAGGAGGAATTCCCTCCTTTCGCAAAGGAGGGTTAGGGTGGATTAAAAAAATAAATCTATTCTTAAATTTGTGTAGGGAAACAAAATGCGCTTTTCAGAAAGATATGATTATAAACCTGTTAGAGAAATCATTCAAAAAGAAAGCATGGATGATGCTTTGAAGAATTCCATTTGGAATGTTTTTAAACAAATTATTATTGAACAAGGAAAATTTACCAAACATTCATCATTGCCAAATATACAAGATTATAATCTATACACTTTTTTTAGAGCTTATTGGATCACTTTTCTAAAAAAACCACTCGATGAAATGCCAAATACTGTTTCCAATATTCAAAAGGATATATATCAACACTTTTTCAATCAATTAAAATGGTATGAAATTTACGATCTTATTGAGTTTACTATCGACCATTTGCCATCTGATTGGAAAAAAACTAGATATCAAGAGACCCTTATAAAACTCATAAATGCTGTTTTAGAAAGAGAAAATAGTGCTTATCGAATTATTGAGAATAAAATTATTCTTATCACCTCAGAACAAGAAATCCAATCCATCGAGGAAGCATTAGAAAGTACAAATCCATATTCAGGTGTTCAACAACATCTTAATCAAGCCTTAAAACTGATGTCTGATCGTCAAAATCCCGATTATCGAAATTCAATTAAAGAATCTGTTTCGGCATTAGAAGGTATGTGTCAAAAAATATTAAAGAAAGACAAAGTAACTTTAGGTGATGCAATTGGTCAAATTGAAAAACAATATCCAATACATCCTGCATTAAAAGCCAGTATTAAATCTTTATATGGTTATACATCAGATGCAGATGGTATTCGCCATGCAATGTTAGACGAATCAAATCTTTCTTATATCGATGCAAAATTTATGCTTGTTGCCTGCACAAATTTTATTAACTATCTCATCGACAAAACCAAAAATGATCCAAATTAGATCACATGACTGGCGACGTGGATGTCGCCCGTTCGACTATGCTAAAGGGACTTAGCATCAGTCGAACAAATGCATTTTGCTACTTTTGTGCAATTCAAAAGTAGAGAAAGCAGTCTTTTGAACTAAACCTCTGCCACCGCATTGCGTCCCTTGGCCTTTGCTGCAAACAAAGCATCATCTGCATTTGACAATAAAGCCATCCAGGACATGGCACCAATCGCGACTCCGATACTGACCGAAATCTGAATCTCGTCTCCTGCTGCAGTCACAATATGACGCTCAGCCACTTCAGCCCGGATTTTATCAGCCACAATCAGTGCCTGCTGCATCTGGATATTTTCAATCAATACCAGAAATTCATCGCCGCCATAACGCACCAGCAAATCTGTAGCACGGACATTAGCTTGCAAACGCTCGGCCACCAGTTGAATCACCTGATCGCCAATAATATGCCCATATTGATCATTCACCTGTTTAAAATGATCAATATCAATAATCATCAAACAGGTTTGGCTCAATTGGCCCGGCTGATTTTCCATAAAGCGGATATATTCTTCCAGCGCGAAACGGTTAGATAATCCGGTCAAAGAATCGGAATGGGCAATATTCTTTAAACGGAATTCCAGCGCATCACGTTCTTGCAACATCTGTTGCAATTTCTGAATGGCAGCGAATAAAGAATCAGAATGATTCACTTCACGCAGCCGCATATCAATTTTCTGACGACCCGAGTTTTTAGACAAACTCAACAACATGCGGCGTGCCTGAATCAGCGGCAGAAAAACCTGTTTACGTGCAAAAATCATGGTTGAAATCGCGGTCAGTAATGAAATCAGCGATACCAACACGCTCCAGATCAAACGCTGCATATTGCTGTTCATCTCTTGAATAGCGGCATCTCTGCTATATTGCAGCAGGTAAGTTTGCAGGTCTACCACAGTCGCAAATTTATCTACGATCGCTTCAGTCAGCTCTGTTCCGCTCAAACGGTAGTCACGTTGCTCCAGACTGTCACTGATCAGCTCACTCACAATCGGTAAGCCTTGCTGAATAAACTCGGTTTCTACCCGCCGATGTAAACGGATGAATTCCTCAGTCTTATCTTTAACAGGTTGAATGGTATCAATCAAGGCCCACAAATAACGCACCTGATGTTGGGTCTGTAAAGAGCGGGTAATATTTTCAGTGGGAAGCGGAGCTTCAAAAGTCACATGCGCCATGATAGACGAGGCCACACGACCGGCCTGATCACGTAAATCAGATAAAAATAGAATCTGGCTAATATAGTTATTCAGAGGGGTCGATGAGCTATCTGAAGCTACTGCCACGTCACGTAAAAGTTCGCGGCAACTTTCCCAGGCAGCAAACATGGCCAAAATCGCCTGATCAAGTTCTTGCGCACTACGTTGCTGACGTGGCATCCGGGTATAGGCATCAACCTGTGCACGCCCTTTTTTCAAACTATTTTCAAGCTGTGAAAGTTGCTGACTCAGGTTGTTAAACCTGACCTCCGTCAATACATCCGCGGTCTGGGACAATTGCCGATCCACCTGTTGACGATAGCTGATTAACTCTTGCTGATGCTGGGAAAATTCCTCGGCCGAACTGGACATGGCTTTATTGGCAGGCGCACGCTCACGCGAAATTTTATTTGCCAGATCAGCGACCTGCTGCAAGGCATTCAATTGTTGATAGGTTTGTCTGGATTTTAAATAACTTTGACTACTACTCACAATTAAGGGAATACAGATGCAAAGCAAACATAAAATAATAATCGACATCGACCAGTACAAACGTTTACTGATCCACTCAGAGCGTAAGGTATTCATGCTGTTGTATTACGCCCCAATATGACAAGCAAAGCTAAATAGATTGATTATTATACAAATAAAACAGGATGGTCTTAAAGCCTTTAGTCTTACTTCACTTATGTTTTTAATGAATTTTTATCATCTATTATTTTCAGATACTTAAGTTAGTTCATTTGAAACTTTAATGCAGGGTTTCATAACCACAATTCCCTATAAAGTCTTACAAAAGCAAGGGAATTTAAGCAGCTAAAAAATATAAAAACTTGCTTTCTGCACTATTTACACCTGCAACAAATAGGTGCATAATGCACCGCATTAGGGCGAGTTAAATTATTCCTCAGCAGATATTTTAGTTTACCCGCAAATTTTGGCGAAAAAAGCCCGATTTTCTATGAAAATCGGGCTTTTTTTTAGCTATTGAATTTTAGACCTCTATTTTTACTTTTCAATATGCACTATTTTGGTGCTTAAAATTATTCTAATATTTATTTTTCTCATCTTGTTTTGAGTTGAAGGTTTTTTCAGAAACAGAATGATCTGAATTAAAAAATGCGGGACAAAAAAAAGCCCAACCTTGGGGAAAGCTGGGCGATAAAACAAAAAATTGTGGAGAATCAGGCTAAATCACTATGAAAATGTGAACTCTAACTTGATTTTCATATTATGTAAAATTCCCCTGAAAATGTAAAGCCGATTGCTTCAGTCAAGATTATAAAACATGCCCATTTAGCTCAAAAAACAGACATCTACTCTAAAACCCAAGCTGATGATGCTTTAAAATCAAGCAATCCAATCAAGACATGAGGCGCCAGACACCTTGCACTTCTTGACAAATTTATGAATTAGCTCACCTATTATTAATTGTTTTAATAGATAAATATATTATAATTAATCGTATTAATTGATTAAAATAACAACATAATTTCTCCTTAATCTTTAGTCCCGATTCTATATTTAAAGTCTAGATTTTTGTTATACAAGAGTTTTTATATAAAATACCTTCGGAGCCTAATACTTGAATTTTACACAAAATTAATACAATGATTTAGCTTAAAAAAATAGCGATTTCGAATTGGATTGACTTAATAAATTGTTACAATACAATATGTTCAAAAGTTGTACACATCTTGTAACAAAACGGTAAATATCATGAAAAAACTCGGTTTAGCCACTGCTTTATTATTAGCCATGACCGGTGCTCAAGCATATCAATTTGAAGTTCAAGGTCAATCAGAGTTCATCGACAACACTGCAAATGAACAAGACTTCACTGGTGCAGTTCAAGGTACTTACTACTTCAACAATGTTGATGCTTCTAAAGGTCCTTTAGCTGAAGCTGCTTTTTTAAACCAAGCATCTAATGTTTCTGCTGCTTATACATACGGCGAAGACGGACAAGAATTTGGTGACCGCACTGTACACCATACTTTCGGTGTAAAAGGTGAAGCGTATATCCCGACTAACGTTGTTCCTGCTTATGCAAGCGCTTCTTATAGCCATACCATCGCGGATAACAAAGCGGGCGACGTAGACGGCAATGGTGACCGTTATGCATTAGAACTAGGTGCATTACTAATCCCTAACTTCTTGGTTGCTGTGGGTTATACCAGCGTTGCTGACCAAACTTCTTATGATGCTTTCAACATGTTTAACAACGGTGTTGCTAAAGCTGCTCTTGAATCTGGCACAATCAATGAAGACCAAGACGCAATCACTGCCCGCACTAAATATGTAGGCGCGATTGACGGTACTAACATGTCAATTGGTTTTGAAAGTGGCCTGGTTTATGGTGAAGATACTGCCTACAACTTAGGTACAACTCTTTTCCTTAACCCACAGTTAAGCGTTGGCACATCTTATATGGAATCTAGCTTTGCTGGTTCTCCAGACAAAGCTTGGGGCGCGAACGTAAACTACTTCATCACTCCTGCTGTTGCAGTTGGCGCATCTTATGTAAATGCAAATGCTGAAGGCCAAGCACTGGATACACAAACGATTGGTGTAAATGCCAAATTCCGTTTCTAATTTCTGATTAGATTCTGAATCAAAAAAGGACGCATATTGCGTCCTTTTTTATTGTTTTATGACTTCGTTTACTCAGGCGTACGTACCAGACTTAAGAAGTGCAAATGACGTTCATATTGGTCAATGATGTCCTGTAATAGATCTTCTTGCGTCCATTCCATCACATCATAGCCCTGCCCGCCTTCTCTTAAAAAGACTTCTGCCTGATAGGAATCTACGCCCGCATTCTCCAGTTCAGACATAAAGCTTGGACTTAAAGTCTGGGTGGCATTGACCTGATAGATAAAATTAATTTCATCCTGATGATCAACACGGAGCTGTATACCGTCTTCTAGCGGGCTAATCGCCACGTGTAATCGGCGCCGTTTCAATTCACTTTGAAAGCTGAGAAATGCCTTATTCACTGTATTGTGAATATACTGCTGCACCTCTTCCTGAGTGTGCGGATAATGCATAATCAGGCCTAATCGCTGTTGCCAGCTGCGTGGATTCTGGATTGCACGCGGGGTGATCCGTGCAGCTTGCAGCGCATGCATTTTGGTGACATCCAGATGTAAGGCTTTGATTAATCCCCAGCACATCAGCAGCATAATGAATGTAAATGGCAAAGCACTCATGATCGTGGCCGATTGCAAAGCCTCTAAGCCTCCTGCCAGTAAAAGGATGATAGCCAGTAAAGCCATGAGTACGGTCCAGAACAGACGCTGCCAGGTCGGTGAATTTTCACTTTTTGCTGTCAGATAATCAGTCACCAATGCTCCTGAATCGGCAGAAGTCACAAAGAACAGCATCACCAGTAAAGTCGCAATGATACTGGTCACTGAGCTGAAAGGCAGATTAGCTAAAAATTCGAATAGAGCCACAGAGGAATCACGTTGAACTGCTTCTAGCAAGCTGGTATTGGCTTCATGCATAATGCTATACAGCGCAGCATTGCCCATAAAGCCCATCCAGATCAGGGTAAATCCAGTCGGGATCAGCAATACACCCACGATAAATTCACGAATACTGCGCCCTTCCGAGACCCGGGCAATAAACATCCCGACAAATGGCGACCAGGAAATCCACCAGGCCCAGTACATGATGGTCCAGCCCCCAATCCAGCCACTTGGCTGATAGGCATACAGATTAAAGGTCATACTGAACAGATTTGAAACATACTGGCCGGCATTCTGAATAGTCGTCTGTAACAGATAAATACTCGGACCTGCCACAAAAACAAAAATCAGCAACAGCAGTGCAAGTACCAAATTTAGTTCAGATAAACGTTTAATTCCTTTGTCTAATCCAAAAAATACGGAAGTCGCCGCCATGGCACTGACCACAATAATCAAAATGACCTGAGTACTGGGTGCCTGTTCAATGCCAAACAAATAGTTCAAACCTGAATTGATTTGGGTCACCCCGAAACCAAGCGTGGTGGCGACACCAAATACCGTACCAATGGTGGCAAAGGTATCGACGCCATCTCCAATCGGGCCATAGATCTTTTGACCAATCAGTGGATATAAGGCCGAACGGATTTTTAAAGGCAATTGATGCCGATAAGCAAAATAAGCTAGCGACAGGCCAACAAGCGTATAAATGGCCCAGGCATGTAAGCCCCAGTGGAAAAAGGTGACCCGCATAGATTGTTGTGCAGCCAGCACGGTTTCAGGTTCACCGGCAGGTGGCGTGACATAATGCATCACCGGTTCGGCCACGCCAAAGAACATCAGGCCAATCCCCATCCCTGCGGTGAATAACATCGCGAACCAGGAGGCACTGCTATATTTCGGCTGGCTATGGTCGGGCCCCAGTTTGATTTTGCCCATATCCGACAGGGCAATATACACCAGAAGGATGAGAAATATCGCCACCGACAATACATAGAACCAGCTAAAGGAGGTGGTAATCCACTGGTTCATTTGCTGGGTGAGAACTGAAAAAGTATCGGGTGCAAATACGACCAACGCTAAAAATATCGCAATAATGGCGACAGTACTGATAAAAACATTTGGATTGATATTGGCAAACCAAGATGGTTTTGTGGAAGGCATACATCCTCCATTTTTTAAAAATTGGATCGACAAACAGCGTCAAATAATTATTGGTAAGGTCAAAATGATCAGACAGATTCAGTCTATGGGAGCTAGATCTCCTGCTATTTTAGGGTGTGACACGAAATAAAGCCGTTAAGTTACTGTAACAAATACAATAAAAGAATGAGCTTCATTGCTCAGGCGGGTTTTCTCTATTTTTCACATTCTTTTTATGCGGTAGACGTGCGATATATTGCAAGGCAATTAAGCGGGATACAATCAGCGCCAGATACATCACCCCGACAAACATCTGGATAATCGCCAGCATCCGTGCGACCGGACTGACCGGCATGATATCGGACAGTCCTGTTGCAGACTGTACACTGAAACTGAGAAAAATCAGATCCAGCCAGGGTTGATAGGCTTGCAGATCGGAGTCTGAAAAGCTGTACGGCACCAAGAGCTGGCAGATACTGTAAAGGAAGGCAAAGCCCCAGGCCAGCAAGGTAAATACTGCGCCAGCGGCAAAGAGTTCATCCTTGGTCAGATAACGGTCATGGAACATATAACGTAGCAGGCCATAGGCTGCACTGAAATAAGCACCGGCTTCAAACAGGTTGGCGGTAACATGGATCCAAGTATAATGCAGCCCCAGCACAATCAGGGAGGAGAAGAAAATCGCGCCGGCGACAAAGCTGAGTCCTAAAATGGTAAACATCGGAGTCTGGCGAATGACTCTGGCAATCACCAGTAAAACCAGAACACCCAGCACCCAGGTTCCCGCCCGATAAGACACGCTTCCATAACTCAATACCGACAAGATCAGGATCAGCAATTGCAGGCACAACAGCCATGCTGAAGGCAAATGGATAAAGCTGTTCCAGAACTGCTGCAGAGATTGCTTCATAATGCCCTTCTTGTTGCTCTTCTTGTCACTATCTTTATGTAGGGAACACATTGTTATGGTTAGCAGCTTTTAACATAGCATGCTCAAAGCCGCTTGCAGAGATGCGATTTGTATGAAAATTACTGAAATAACACTGCACAAATCCAGCCAGCTCAATTCAATACGGCGTTTATACTAAAGAAAAAACTTGATGATATCTCCATAAAAAAAGCCCCTGACGGGGCTTTTTTTAGCGTAGCGCAGATCTTAGTGATCCGATGCGCCTGAGATACCAATACCGGTTTGTGAGCGTACAAACTGCGCATCAAAGGCTTTGCGTTCTGCCTGAGCCTGTGCCGAATTATCCGTCACAGAGAACAACCAGCAGCAGAAGAATGACAATGGCATCGCGAAGATTGCAGGACCATTGAACGGGTTTACTGGCGTATCAGAAATACCCAAAGTATCGACCCATACTGCTTTAGACAGCACAATCAAGGTTACTGCGGTTACCAGACCTGCAACACCACCAATCACTGCACCACGTGTCGTCAAGCCTTTCCAGAACATAGACAATACCAGTACCGGGAAGTTGGCACATGCCGCAACCGAGAATGCCAGACCGACCATGAAGGCTACGTTTTGTTTCTCGAACAGAATCCCGAGAATCATTGCAAAGATCGCAAGACCTAAAGTCGCAATCTTAGACATACGTAGTTCAGATTCAGGCGTGGTTTGGCCTTTCTTCAACACGTTGGCATACAAGTCATGCGAAATTGCTGAAGCACCTGACAGAGTCAAACCAGCAACGACCGCAAGAATCGTGGCAAATGCAACTGCAGAAATGAAGCCCATGAACAGGTCACCACCGACTGCATCAGACAGATGAACCGCAGCCATGTTATTACCACCCACCAGTTCCAGCTTGCCAGTCACAGCCATTTTTGCAACATCAAGGAATTGCGGGTTGTTCGATACATACAGAATCGCACCGAAACCAATGATGAAGGTGAGCAGGTAGAAATAACCAATAAAACCTGTCGCAACCACGACTGATTTACGCGCTTCTTTGGCATCTTTTACCGTGAAGAAACGCATCAGGATATGTGGAAGACCTGCTGTACCAAACATCAATGCCAGACCTAAAGAAATCGCATCAATCGGATTAGACGCTAGACTACCCGGACCCATGATCTTGGTGGCATCTGTCAGGCTCAAGTCATGTACTTTTGAATAAACACCAATCGCCTGTTCAAACATGTTGGTAAAGCTGAAGCCCACGCCTTTCATGACCATGAATGCCATAAAGGTCGCACCAGACAGCAACATTACCGCTTTGATGATCTGTACCCAGGTGGTTGCCAACATACCGCCGAAAATTACGTAGGCCATCATCAGCAAGCCAACGATCACGACTGCAATGTTATAGTTCAGACCGAATAGAAGTTTGATCAGCTGACCTGCACCCACCATCTGTGCAATCAAGTAGAACGCAACCACCACCAGCGAGCTTAAAGCGGCCAAGGTACGTACCGGCTTTTCCTGCAAGCGGAAAGACACTACGTCTGACAGGTTATATTTACCCAGGTTACGCAGACGTTCTGCCACCAGGAACAATACGATCGGCCAACCGACCATAAAGCCCAGTGAGTAAAGTAAGCCATCAAAGCCTGACAGGAACACCATCGCGGAAATACCCAGGAATGATGCTGCTGACATATAGTCACCGGCAATGGCCAGGCCATTCTGGAAACCAGAAATACCGCCACCGGCCGTATAGAAATCTGTGGTGCTGGTGGTTTGTTTCGCTGCCCATTTGGTAATGAACAGTGTTGCACCGACGAAAATCACAAACATGATAATCGCGTGCCAGTTGGTCGCCTGCTGTTCTGCGGCACCCAGATCAGGACCAGCGAAAGCCATACCTGAGGCCATTGCGGTTGCAGCAAGGGTAATAAGAGAATTCCATTTCATCTTAGTGGTGTCCTTTTTCATGAGCAATCGCTTCGACTTCACGGATTGCTTCTGCAGTCAATTGATCAAGTTTGTTATTGGCAATGTATGAATACACACCACACAAGATAAACGACAAGACAATGATACCCAGACCGAGTGGAATACCCCACGTGGTCACACCACCTGAAAGTGAAGACAATAGAAATTCTTTGTTGTAACCAACCAGCAACATGAAACCCACATAGATAAATAGCATAATGCCGGTCAACGTCCAGCTGAGCATACTTTTCTTGCGGACCATTTCCTTGAATTTTGGATTTTGTAGAATTCGATCTACTTGTACCTCATCCATAGTTACACTCCTGTAGCCCAACCATGGGCCTACTATTTTTAATTTGAATTATCACTATCACAAGTTAACAAGATTCGTATGTGCTTGTAATTTAGACTTTGGTCGTTAAAAAATGATCAATTTAAACTGCAGCGTTCATGATGCGCTATCATAGCGGCATGCTCAGCACACATCAGGCTATATGAACAGTTGGCTCATCATAGGGGTACTTGCCCTCTATATCGCATTACTCTTTATCTGCGCTTTTTACGGAGAAAAACATGCCAGCCGGCTGAGTACCCGTGGGCGCATGTTATTGTTCAGTTTAACTTTAGGAGTGTACTGTTCCTCCTGGACCTTTTACGGGGCCACTGGTGCGGCGGTACGTGAAGGCATTATTTTCCTGCCGATCTATCTGGGCCCGCTGTTATTCGTGGCTGTGGGCTACGATATCTGGCGCCGTCTGGGACGGGTACGCCAGCATCATGCCATTTCCTCAATCGCGGACTTTGTCGCTGCACGCTATGGTAAAAGTGGCCCACTGGCATCCCTGGTGACCATTCTGGCGGTGGTCGCCATTGTGCCTTATCTGGCCTTGCAGTTACGTGCGATTGCCTTAAGTGCCGCCGTCATTCTGGAACCTTCCGCAGGGGTAACAGGCACGACCAATGGCGTACTGTTTCTGACTGGGGTTCTGGCAATACTGGCGATGATGTTTGGTACCCGGCAGATTGCCAATACTGAACAGCATGGCGGCCTGATGCTGGCCGTGGCATTTGAGTCTTTTGTCAAACTCTTCGCCCTGCTGGCAGTTGCCTGTTTCTTTATGTTTGAAGCACCAGAAAATCTGGCACAGATCAGTAGCGATATCAGCACTACTTTTCATGATGTACAACTGTTTGGCGTGCCACAAAGTTTCTGGATTCAGACCCTGCTCGCGGCACTGGCCATTATCTGCCTGCCGCGTCAGTTCCATGTAGCTGTGGTTGAGCTACGTGATGAAAAACATATTCGTGGTGCGCGGCGTTGGTTTGCAGTTTATTTGATTCTGACTACCTTGGCGATTATTCCAATTGCCAGCTGGGCGCTACATGCTGCACCGCAATATCTGGCCATTCCGGATGTGGCGGTCCTGTCCTTACCACTTAGCTATAATCAGGACTGGTTAACCTTATTGGCATTTCTGGGTGGTTTCTCTGCCTCTACCGGGATGCTGCTGGTGTCTTCCGTGGCACTGTCAATCATGCTCAGCAATGACCTGATCATGCCGGCGTTGTGGCGTTTAAAGCTGATTTCCCGGCATGACAAACGCTTGCCGCTGGTGCTGAAATTTACCCGCCGGGTCTGTATTCTGGGCGTGATGTTGATGGGCTTCCTGTTCTTCAATTTCTTTAATGATATTGACCAGTTGTCGGTTTTTGGTCTGTTGGCATTTAGTGCGGTGGCACAATTCGCCCCTGCCCTGATCGGTGGCCTGTACTGGCGTGGCGGTAGTAAACAGGGTGTCTATGCTGGACTCCTGACTGGTTTTGCCTTGTGGGCTTATACCCTGCTGTTTCCAACCATTTTGCGAAGCCTGCCAGAAGCCTATAGCAGCTTTAGCCAAAGCTTGCTGAATCAAGGGCCTTTTGGCTGGAACTGGTTAAGACCGGAAGCCCTGATCGGTTTTGAGTCTTTTGATCCACTGACGCATGGCGTAGTTTGGGCACTGGGCTTAAATACCCTACTGTATATCTGGATTTCCCGTATTTTCCGCCCAAGTATTGCCGAACAGATTCAGGCCGAAAGTTTCTTCTATTATGAAACCAAGCCACTACCCTCGCAGAGTCCTTCTACCGAGGTCAGCTATTCGCATCAGGATGTTGCCCGTTTAAAAGTCGGCGATCTGATTACCCTGGCCAAACGCATTACCGGCGAAGGCCCAACCACACGCGCTTTCCAGCAATTCTGTACCCAAAACAGCGTTGAGCTGAATGAAAACAGCAGTGCCAATGGCATGTGGTGGCGTTTCACTGAACAGTATCTGGCGGGGACTATCGGGGCAGCTTCAGCACGTACCCTGCTTACTACCGCCATGGTCAATAATGGCCTGGCCTTGGGTCAGGTCGCCAATATTCTCGATCAGGCCTCGCAATGGCAACGCTTCAATCAGAATCTGATCATGACCATGATTGATCACATGACCCAAGGGGTCAGCGTAGTCGATGAAAACATGTGTCTGGTCGCATGGAACAATCAGTATCTGAAACTGTTCGATTATCCGACCGATATTGTCTATGTCGGTTGTCCAATCGCAGACCTGATCCGTTATAACGCTGAACGTGGTGAATGTGGCCCGGGCTCGGTTGAAGAACATGTACGGAAACGGATTCACTGGATGCAGGTCGGCAGTGCCCATGAATTTGAACGGATTCGTAAAGATGGCCGCGTCATTCAGATGCGCGGCAATCCGATCGAAGGCGGCGGGTTCGTTACCACTTTCGCCGATATTACTGCCTTCCGTGAAAATGAAGCCGTGCTTGAAGCCCGCGTTCAGGACCGTACCCAGCAGCTGGCCGATGCATTGTCCGAGCAGCAACTGGCGCGTGAACAGGCCGATAAGGCCAATATGTCAAAAAGCCGCTTCATTGCAGCCGCCAGTCATGACCTGTTGCAGCCAATGCATGCCGCGCGCCTGTTCAGTACCGCACTCGAACAAAGCGTGCAGAATGATGAAGACCGCAAGACCTTACAACAACTGGATCGTGCTTTGCATGGTGCAGAAAGCATGTTGTCTGCCCTGCTGGATATTGCCCGACTGGAAGGCGGCACCATTCAGCCGAAACGTCAGGCTTATCCGCTGCATGACCTGCTCAGCGATCTGGAACTCCAGTTCAAATCCATCGCTGCACAGCGTGGTATCAAGTTCAGTGTGCATGATGCACAGTTCTGGATTGATACCGATCCACAATGGATTCGCCGCATTATCCAGAACTTTGTCAGCAATGCGTTGCGTTATACTGCCAGAGGTAAAGTGGTGGTCGGTGTATTACGTTCGAGCAGCAGACCGAATCATATCCGTATTGGCGTCTGGGATACTGGCCCGGGCATTGCCGAAGAACAGCGCATCAAACTGTTTCAGGAATTTGAACGTTGCGGCCACACCTCGCCTTGGGGTGAACAGGGTCTGGGCCTAGGTTTGGCGATCGTACAACGCATGACCAGCATGCTGGACTATCCGGTACATGTGTCTTCTGCGCTGGGTAAAGGTTCCTGCTTTATGATTGAAGTGCCTGTGATCGAAGCACCGAAAGTGGTCGCAGCACCGGTTCAGGCCGTACCTTTAAAGAGCAAAGCCTTTAAGATTCTATGTCTGGATAATGATGAAACCATTCTGGAAGGCATGTCGACCTTATTGACCAAATGGGGTTATCAGGTGTTTAAAGCCACTGAACCTGAACAAGCAGCCATGCTGATTCAGCAGGAAAATATTCAGGTCTGGCTGGTGGATCAACATCTGAATCAGGACAAGATCGGTCTGGATTTCATTCTGGAACATCGTTCGAAGGATATTCCGGTCGCGTTGATTACCGCCGATTCCGATCCGGAATTGCCGCAACGTCTAAAAGAGCTAAACATTGTTCTGCTGAAAAAACCGCTGAAACCGGCCTCATTACGTTCATGGTTATCTGGACTGAAAATTTCCGACTCCTAAGTAGATAACGATCTGATCAATGCCCATTTCACACCCTGAAATGGGCATTTTTTATACTCAACTGCCACATAAACTTACCTAGCTTGCATAAAATTTATTCTAATGTGCTAAAAGCAGCAAATATGCCGAAAATACAGCTGAATAAATTGACCAAAATGCTCATTTTTTAATTCACTATGGCAAAAACTGACGAATGTATTAATGTACATGTGTACACTTAGTTACAATTAATTATCTTATTGTTTTTAATAAAAATTAAAGAGTAATTTTCCACTACTATAACTTTAGTCGTATTTTTATCCCTTGTACTTGGCTCTAAAAATAGAGGAATAAGAAACGATCAGTTTCCATCTCATGTAGCCTTAATTTTTTTGGTCGCTGATCTATTTCTGCATATCGGAGTTCTTCACATGAACATAGATCAAAACCAGGGCCTGAATCAGACCCAGCAGTTTCACCGTCAATATGGCGCCAACGCCTTATTGCCAAGCATTGACTGGGCACAGATCTTTAAATACAGCAAGCTGAATGATGCCCAGTATCAGGCACTGGAAACGCTGTATCAGAGTGCAGTACCCCTGGCACTGCAAGTCTTTGATGAATTACATTTTGATGTCTTTGAACCTTATGCCTACAAGCCGCAAGGTCTGGGACTATTTGAAAAGATTGCTGAACAGGAAGACAAGCTGATTCAGTCTTTAGAAGCTGAAACAGAGGACCTTCCAGCAAAAACCCGTCATCAGATCTGGAGCATGTTGCTGCGTGGTGGCGCGGTACTGGTCTTTAAGGCCTGGCTGGGTAAAGTCAAAAATGAAGAAGATTGTCTGGACACCAGCCAATTTGATGAGCTGTCTGATCTGTTATTTATCAAAACCTGTCCACATGAACTGGCGCAGCGTTTACATGTCGACCCGAATACGCGCGACGAACATGTCTTCCTGATGTATGACAATGACGTTTATCTGGATCGTTTTAACAGTCTGGAAACTGCAGCGCTGTTTGTCGATCTCGGTGTTTATGATGCGACTTTCCTGAGTCTGCGTGATGATCGCGTGGCGGAATATCTGAAATCGAAAGGTTATGTCACCGAAGAGCAGATTGACGAATTGCAATGTGCCTTAAATCCATTGTTTTGCGATGATTTCACTCGCAAGCAGGATTATATCGCCTAGCTGATTCATGTCTTTTCACTCAATTTTGCAGATTTCGCCCATAAAAAAAGACCTCCTTGGAGGTCTTTTTCAATTCGGTTATGCAGAACTTACATTTTACGGTCTTCAATATTCAGTGCATTGATGGCCAATACCGCTTGTGTGCGGTTTTGTACGCCAAGCTTACGGAAGATTGCAGTCACATGCGCTTTAATCGTCGCTTCTGATACATCCAGCTCATAAGCAATCTGCTTGTTTAATAAACCTTCAGCCACCATCATCAATACCCGGAACTGTTGCGGCGTCAAAGACTGGATCCGTTCTGCCAAAGCCGTTTCATCGGCAGCACGCGGATCAAAGTTCATATTGGCTGGCAGATTTGGCGGTAACCAGATTTCACCTTCCAGCACTTCACGAATCGCTTCACCGATATGACTTGGATGGGCAGATTTAGGAATATAGCCCATCGCACCATGTGCAATGGCACGCTGGATGATACTGACTTCTTCATGTGCAGACACGACAATAATCGGTAAAGACGGATATTGTGCGCGGACATGCACCAGGGCAGAAAAGCCGGAAGCGCCCGGCAGGTTTAAATCCAGCAGCACAAGATCAGGCTCAGGGCCATTTTCTAGACGTTCATAAAATTCATTGACTGCCGCAGTTTCATGAATCTGGGCTTGTGGCAGGCTATAACGTACAGCTTGAATCAAGGCATGACGAAATAGTGGATGATCATCAACGATTAAAATATTCATAGGCAACGTGAGAGAGATCTTGGCACGGTAGCCCCTATTCTAACCACACAACCCGGTTAAGGATATGCAAGACACTACAATTTTTAAAATAATATGCAGTTTTTCTTCAAAATTGCCCATTTTTGCACTATTGCAATAATTGTTTAATTCTCATCACTTTTTTATATATCACTTATTCCTTACTGAAAAAGCTTATCTCTATTCAATATAAATATAAAAATCACTCACTTATCCACAAAGCCCTCCTTAAAAATCAGGCCTTTGTCGTATATCGCAAAATCAGATAACTTTTCAGCTTTTCGTTATTTTACAGCCCTTCGCTGAATCGGGATTAATAGGGCCATTCCGAGATTATCCCTATTTTCAGGTTCTAAATATGTCTAATTTTAATGCGCAAAAACCCTTAAATATTGTTGCCGTATCTGGCGGTTTAAATTATCCCTCAAAAACCGAAGCCTTGGTTCAGGCCATTCTGGATGAGCTTGGGGAAGCGACACCAATCAATGTACATTTCATTAAATTTAGCGAAATTGGTTCGCTTTTGGGCGGCGCGATTTACCGCAATCAGTTGCCGCAACGTGTTCAGGATGATCTGGCAGCCGTAGAAGCCGCAGATGCGCTGATTGTCGGCACTCCAGTTTACCGCGCTTCATTTACCGGCCTGTTCAAGCATTTCTTTGACTTTGTCGAGCAAACGGCGCTGGTCGATGTTCCGGTATTACTGGCGGCTTCCGGTGGCAGTGACCGTCATGCGCTGGTGCTTGAACATCAACTGCGTCCATTATTCAGCTTCTTCCAGGCACAAACTTTACCGATTGGGGTCTATGCCACCGACAGCGATTTCACCCCTGCATATACCATTCACAGTGAATTGCTCCGCGACCGGATTACTCTGGCTGTGGCGCGTGCATTGCCGATTCTGGAATGGGCACCGGCCAAGGGACAACGTGCTGAGGTCATTAAAGAAAAAACCATTCAAGCCAGTCAAAATCTGGGCATTAACAAGCAGATCGAACAAGAAGAAGTATTACCTTCTGCAGCCGTGCCGAGCCTGGATGCCGCAGAATCGCGTTTACATAGCAAAAAAGCACCAAAGACTCAAGTGGCTTGAACACTGCATTGCAGAGGGTGATGAATATGTCGAATGATAAAAATATCGTATTTGCCTATTGGGTACCGAATGTCAGTGGTGGCTTGGTGGTCAGTAACATCGAGCAGCGCACCGACTGGAGCTATGACTATAACGTGCGTCTGGCACAAACCGCTGAACAGGCAGGCTTTGATTATGCTCTGACCCAGATCCGTTTTACTGCCGGCTATAATGCAGAAGGCCAGCATGAATCGGTGAGTTTCAGTCATGGTATTCTGGCCAAAACTGAACGCCTGAAAGTCATTGCCGCGATTCTGCCGGGTCCTTGGAAGCCGGCACTGGCTGCCAAACAACTGGCGACGATTGACCATCTGAGCAATGGCCGGATTGCGATCAATGTGGTCAGTGGCTGGTTCCGCGGTGAGTTTGATGCCATTGGGGAAGAATGGCCGGAACATGATGAGCGTTATGCCCGTTCGGAAGAGTTTATCCGTAGCCTGAAAGGGGTCTGGACCCAAAACAACTTTAATTTTGAAGGTAAATATTATCAATTCAAAGACTATACCTTAAGTGCTAAACCGTTACAAAAACCGCATATTGAAATCTTTCAGGGCGGCAGTTCCCGGGCAGCACGTGATATGGCATCCCGTGTATCTGACTGGTACTTTACCAATGGCAATACCCCGGAAGAACTGAAAAAACAGATCGATGATATTCGTGAAAAAGCCAAGGCCAACAACCACTCGGTGAAAATTGGTGTAAATGCCTTTGTGATTGCACGCGATAGCGAAGAAGAAGCCCAGGCCGTATTGCAGGAAATTATTAGCAAGGCCAATGTGCAGGCGGTGAAATCTTTTGGTGAAGCCACCCGTGAAGCCGGCGCAGCAAGTCAGGAAGGTGAAGGCAACTGGGCCCAATCCACCTTTGAAGATCTGGTGCAATACAATGATGGTTTCCGCACTAATCTGATCGGGACACCGCAGCAGATTGCTGAACGGATTATCGAACTGAAAAAAGTTGGCGTAGATTTGATTCTGTCAGGCTTCCTGCACTTTATTGAAGAAGTCGAATATTTTGGCCAGAAGGTGCTGCCTTTGGTCCGTGAGCTTGAAGCACAACAAGCAACGCCTGTGCAGCAAGAAGAAGCTGAGCCCGTATAATTATTCAAATAAATCTCAGCAGATTCACTCCCTCCCTCAAGGCTCGGCTTGGGGGATTTTTTTATGTGATAAAATTGTTGTCTGGCTAGGTTTAAGACCATCAATTCCTTAAAATTCTGCACTAACGACTTTCCAAGAATTTTAACAATGCAACTGATCTGGTTTCGTCAAGACCTCCGCATTCATGATCATGCCGCGCTCTGGCATGCCACCCAGCAAGGCAGCTGTATAGCACTGGTGGTGCTCTCTCCCGAACAATGGAAGCTGCATCAGGATGCCCGGATTAAAATCGATTTTTATCTGCGCCGCCTCGACGTTTTAAAGCAGCAGTTAGCGCAGTTGAATATTCCATTTATCATTTTAAATATTCCCTTATGGCAAGACCTGCCTGCTGAAATGCGAAGCCTGTGCCAAATACTGCAGATTGATACGCTACATGCCAATATTGAGGTGGGTGTCAATGAACTGCAACGTGATGCACAGCTACAGCAGATGCTGGAACAGCAGCAGATCCGGGTCGAGCTGTATCATGATCGCAGCCTATTTCCACTGACCAGTATCCGTAATCAGTCCAATCAACCCTATCAGGTCTATAGCGCATTCAAGAAAAAATGCTATGAACGACTGATTCAGGATATACCGGGCTGCTATCCCGCCATTCAGCCTCAAGATCCGCTTGAATTACCAGCTCAACTGACCAGCTTTGATCTGGGAAAATTTGCAGTTGATTATAAGGTCGATCATGTTGCCCAGTTCTGGCCTGCGCAGGATCAAGCTGCCTTAGAGCTGCTCGATGATTTTATCGAGGAGAAAATGGCTCACTATAAAACCGAGCGTGATTTACCTGCAGTCGATGGTACCAGCCGCCTGTCACCATATCTGAATATCGGTATTCTCTCGATCCGTCAATGTATGCAGATCCTGTTTAAGGACGGTTATTTCCAGATTGATGATATCGGTCAGCAGACCTGGCTGGATGAACTGCTCTGGCGCGAGTTTTATCTGCATACCCTGTTTGATTTTCCCCGTGTATCCAGACATCGGCCTTTTAAGGAAAATACCGATAATATCCAGTGGCGTAATGCACCTGAAGATCTGGCTGCCTGGCAACAAGGACACACCGGGATTCCGATTGTCGATGCCGGTATGCGGCAAATGCAGGCTACTGGCTGGATGCATAACCGGGTGCGCATGATTACTGCAATGTTCCTGTGTAAAAACCTGCTAATAGACTGGCGCTTGGGAGAAAGCTGGTTCATGCAGCAGCTGATTGATGGTGATCTGGCAGCGAACAATGGCGGCTGGCAATGGTGTGCTTCGACCGGCATGGATGCCGTGCCCTATTTCCGGATTTTTAACCCGGTCAGCCAGTCACAAAAGTTTGATCCGAATGGGGATTATATCCGTCAATGGGTGCCGGAACTGGCGCATCTGAATGCTAAATTTATTCATGAACCTTATGCCAAAAATCCGGATCTTGCACTGGATTATCCAAAACCGATTGTGGATTTAAAAGCCTCTCGTGTAAGAGCGATTGAAGCGTTTAAGCAAATTTAAAACCAAACTTTTTCATCCCGAATAAAACAGCCTCCGATAAAGAGGCTGTTTTATTTTTAGATCAGGAATAAAAACTCGGATCAGGCACTTTTCCAGTCAGCACCCATTCCCCCACTTCCTGATATTTATAATCGATCGGGTCATGCAAGGTCTGGGTGCGGACATTGCGCCAGAGACGGTCAAGATTGAGCTTGGCCATGGTGGCCCGCGCACCCATCACCTGGAAAATATTCTGGGTAATATAGAGAGAGGTATTGGTTGCGGCAATTTTGGCTGTGGCAATGGCAACTGAGACTTCACCGCGCTGCTCAGCTGTTAAATCATTCCCAAGCTCCCAGGCTGCCTGTAAAGTCTGAACCGCTTTATCTGCCAGTAAGCGTACACTTTCCAGTTGTACATAAAACTCGGCAAAATGCTTCTGGATAAAAGGATCATTCACTGCATCGTCTGCCAGTGATTTGGACCAGGCTTTTTGGGTTTGTACGGTCTGCTTGGCGACGTCAAATGCCCCTTCTGCCACGCCCAAAAACAGATGCACAAAAATCAGCTGGGCAATCAAAGGCCGTAGACTGGAATATGGCGTACTCAGTGGACCGGGATTTAACAGCAATTCATCTTCATGAATTTTGACCTGCTCAAAATGGCTGGTACCACTGTCGGTCTGGCGTTGGCCCATATTGTTCCAGTCGCCCAGAAAGCTCACGCCCTCTCGCCAGGTAGGAATCACTCCTATCAGTAATTTTCCTGCTTCGTCATAACCTGAACACAGCAACATATCCGAATCAATCGAACCTGAGCAGAAGCTTTTATCACCATGGAAAATATATTCGTTTTCTGAAACTTTTGTAACTGTGGTGCGATGGTCCAGCGGATTTAGAGTATTACCCCAGAATAGATTATTTTGGGCAGTCTGTTCAAACCACGGGCCATATTGTTCCGATTGGGAAAATAATTGCACGGTCGCAATCAGCAAATGATGAAAGCCATAGACATGCGCCAATGAACTGTCGACTTGGGCTACAATTTGAATAGTTTTAAAAATGGTCTGCCAATCTGTCTCCTGACCGCCATACTGTTTTGGAATGGACAGGCCCAGCAAGCCACTCTGGCGAATCAGGTCACGTTCGGCTTTAGGATTCCCACCTTGCCGATCCCGCTCTGCTGCAGTCAAAGCAAAAATTTCAGCAAGTTTCTGGGCAATATCGACAGGAGACTGATTTAAATATGGGGATTGTGCATTCATTATTTTAACTCATGTTCAGCATGGAAACAGCCTAGCAGATCAGGGTACTGACCTATATCCGAAAGCATGCAGAGCTTATGACTGATATAAAAATACCGGCAGAATGCCGGTATTGGAACCGCTTGAATTTAAACTTTATTACGCTGTACCTCTGCGATCAAATGATCCACCACCTGCGGTTCAGCCAGGGTTGAAGTATCTCCGAGACTATCCAGCTCATCGGCTGCAATTTTTCGCAGGATCCGCCGCATGATTTTGCCGGAGCGGGTTTTTGGCAAGGCCGGTGCCCAGTGCAAGGCGTCTGGTGTAGCCACTGGACCAAGAATCTTGCGTACCCAGCTGACCAGTTCTCCACGTAATTGATCTGAACTGGCAACATCAGCCTGCAAAGTCACAAAGGCACAAATGCCCTGACCTTTAATGTCATGCGGCATACCCACTACAGCGGCCTCAGCCACCGATTCATGCGCCACCAGTGCACTTTCAATTTCTGCCGTACCTAGACGATGTCCGGACACATTCAGGACATCATCGACACGACCGGTAATCCAGTAATAACCATCTTTATCGCGACGCGCCCCATCTCCGGTAAAATAAGTACCGGGATAGGTAGAGAAATAAGCTTCAATAAAACGCTCCGGGTCTCCCCAAATGGTACGCATCTGACCCGGCCAGGAATCCTTAATCACCAGATTTCCCTCAGCTTCACCCTCCAGTTCCTTGCCATCGGCATCGACAATAGCCGGTTGTACCCCGAAGAAAGGCCGTGTCGCAGAACCTGGTTTTAAATCAGTCGCACCCGGCAATGGCGTAATCATAAAACCGCCAGTTTCGGTTTGCCACCAGGTATCGATGACGGGACAGCGGCTTTCACCGACCACGGTGTAGTACCAGTTCCAGGCTTCCGGATTAATTGGCTCACCGACCGATCCTAAAATTCTCAGGCTGCTACGGTCACTTTCCCGTACAAAAGCATCGCCCTCACGCATCATGGCGCGGATCGCGGTCGGTGCAGTATAGAGAATGGTCACGTTATGCTTATCAACAATATGTCCAGTACGCGCCCAGCTTGGATATTGCGGGACCCCTTCAAACATCACGGTGGTGGTCCCATTCGAGAGTGGTCCATACAGCACATAGGAATGCCCGGTGATCCAGCCCACATCTGCGGTACACCAGAATACATCATCCTGCTTGATATCAAACGCTTCACGGAAGGTGCAGTTAACATAAGTCAGATAACCGCCAGTGGTATGCATCACTCCCTTGGGCTTACCGGTGGAACCTGAGGTATACAGGATAAACAGCGGATCTTCGGCATTCATCGGTTCCGGTGGACAGATGTCATTCACTGACATAATTTCTGTGTGATACCACAGATCACGCCCTTCCTGCATTTCAATCGGGTTACCGGTGCGGTGTACCACCATTACATTTTGAATCGAGTCTGTACCCGCCAGTTTCAGTGCTTCATCGACATTGGCTTTCAGTGGAATGGCCTTACCGCCGCGCATGCCGGAATCCGCAGTAATCACCATTTTCGCCTGACAGTCTTCAATCCGGCTGGCCAAAGAATCTGGCGAGAAACCACCAAATACCACGCAATGCACCGCCCCGATCCGGGCACAGGCCAACATAGCAATCGCAGCTTCAGAAACCATCGGCATATACAGCATGACCCGGTCGCCTTTCTGGATGCCATTTTTCTTCAGCACATTGGCAAAACGGCAGGTTTCATCATGCAGCTCGGCAAAGGAAATAATCTTGTGCCGCGAAGGATGATCCCCTTCCCAGATGATGGCCGGTTTATAAGGATGTTCTTTCAGGTGCCGATCCAGACAGTTGGCACTGACATTGAGCTGACCATCGGCAAACCATTCGATTTTAAAATCGTCTTTGTTAAAACTGGTATTTTTGACTTGGGTAAAGGGCTTGATCCAGTCCAGACGTTGCGCCTGTTCTGCCCAAAATTTATCTGGCTGTTCTATAGAATACTGATAACGTTCGAAGTACTGGTCTTCGAGCGTACGTGCTGTTTTTTTAAATTCTTCGGGTACTGGATAGATCTCTTGCATAGGTCACTTCCTTGATTTTGTTCTATCTCATCACGAGAGGTTAATGCTGCGTTGTTGATTGTTTTTTATGCATAATGGCAGTATGGCCTGCTTATTTCAAATCCGGCAATCATGCTTTCGTCGTAGATTATTTATACAAATTCAATCAAAATAAACCACAACTTACAGTACAGAATCTTCTGCGCAACTGTGTATGATCTGTAGCACAGCCCTTTAAAAATAAAATTGACCGCTTGTGGTTATTTCATCTGATTTAGCAGGATACACTTTATGAAATCGCCTGAATCTCCCTACTTTAACCCGCCTGCGCTGCCTGCAACCGATCATCCCCTGTCAATGAAAGGCCGCTTCGGACGTTTGAGCTTTATTGCCTGGTCGGCATTTCTGTATTTCATCTTTTTATTTGGTAGTATTGCACTGGGTCTCAGCATTGATATAGTGAATATTTCTATCCACTCCATGGATCCCAACTGGCTGATTTCATTGCAAGGCTTGGCCAGTATCGGTGTACTGGTCATGGTTCTGGTCTATGTGTATTTCGCTTTAGTGGTGACTGTTCGCCGTTTGCATGATATGAACCGCAGTGGCTGGTGGGCGCTATTATTTTTACTGCCGCTAGTCAACATTTTTGTATGGCTTTATATCGTTTTTGGTTCGGGCGATCGAGGCAGTAATCAGTATGGTCCGGCACGGATGACCTTGCTCTGGGAAAAAATTCTGGCCTGGCTGATGATTATCCTGACCCTGCTTAGCTTGTTGGGATCTATCGCTTTATTCAGTTATATGAGCGGTGAAGAACAAACACCTACCCCTACTGAAATGATGCAAAAAACCACCAAATACTTTTAACAACAGCGCCGTTATTTTTAAAATTATCCACTGGTGACTTCAAGCCCTTATTAATTTTTTGCTAAACATCAGGCAAAATAGGCAAAATTTGAATTGTGGAATTTTTGTGGCAGAGCAAAACAATACCTTAAGCCAGGTAACTGAGGGCACCACGGAGTTGTTACATCAGGCAACTGAAAAAACGACCCAGACCGTGATTGAACATACCGCCAAGTATAATGATGCCTACAGCACCATTGACAAGATCATGGAAGGTTTCTGGGAACGTGTGCCTTATTTCTGTATCGCACTGATCGTGATTACGATTTTCTGGTTACTCTCCAAAGTCTTCAAGTTTTTCGTACGTAAAACTTTGGAAAACCGTTCTTATACCCGCCAGAATCTGGTGTTGGTACTCAACCGTGTCGGCAGTACCTTTATTATTTTCTTTGGTATTCTGATTGGACTGGTGATTGCGGTTCCTGGCTTTACCCCGGGTCAGCTGATGAGTGCCCTCGGAATTGGTTCGGTCGCGATCGGTTTTGCCTTCAAGGATATTTTCCAGAACCTGCTTTCTGGCGTGTTAATTCTGCTCAGTGAACCGTTCAAGATTGGCGACGATATTATCGTGAATGGCATGGAAGGGACGGTTGAAGATATCCAAATTCGTGCGACCTTTTTACGCTCACCGGATGGCCGTCGTATTGTAATTCCGAATGCAACGGTCTACACCAGTGCGGTCACGGTGAATACTGCCTATACCCGTCGCCGCTGCGAATTCGTGGTTGGTATCGGCTATGAAGATGACATCCAGAAAGCCAAGGACCTGATCACCGCTATTTTAGATAAAGATCCAACCATCCTGAGCCAGCCTGGCTTTAGTGTCAATGTCACGGCGCTGGCTGACTTTTCTATTACCCTAAAAGCCTTCTGGTGGGTCGATACCACTGAAACCGGCACCGGAACTTCAATCAGTGCGGTGCAGGAACGGGTGATTCAGGCTTTTGCCGAGCATAATATTTCGATTCCTTATCCGGTACAGGAAGTTAAAGTCTATCGTGGTGAGGGCAATGAAGAAGCTTCAGCACGTGCTAAACAGTCGACCTAAAACATAAGGAATCACAGTTTCTGTACGGATAATACGGTTGCCCAAGCTCACAGCCTGGCAGCCGTTTTTTATGAGTAAATCAACTTCATAAGGAATAAATCCGCCTTCCGGACCAATAACAATCGTACAGGGATGCTCAATCGCAAATGGCATCGCCTGCTTTGCATAAGGATGTGCCACATAAGCCGGACCATCCGTACGAATCAATCCTGGCAAGATATCTTCAACAAAGGGTTTAAAGCGTTTATACAGCTCGATTTCCGGAGCAACGGTATCCCCTGCCTGTTCCAGTCCCAGCTCGATAAAATGATTTAACTGCTGTAAAAATGGAGTTTGCCAATAACTTTTATCGACGCGGTAGCTATGCAGTAAAATGATTTTTTCAACACCCAAGGTGACACTGTCCATGATCAGACGGCGCAGCACTTTCGGACGTGGCAAAGCCACAATTAAAGTCACTGGCAATTTTTCTGGAACCGCTTCTTCTTGCAGCGGTTTCAAGCGCACTGCTTTTTCAGAGATTTCGACAATCTCAGTTAGATAACGCTGACCTTCCCGAATTCCGACTTTTAATGTATCTCCCACCTGAATCTGTAGATGTTGCTGTAAATGTTCCAGTTGCCGAGTTGAGGTAATGGACCAAAGTTCAGTTTCGGTTTGACGTGGATCAAGCAGGACGATATTCATAAAATTAAAAGAAACCAAAAAAATTTAGAATAGGATTATGACCAAAACTGCAGATACTAAAAAAACCTTATTAGAATCTCAGACGACATCCACTATTTAGACCGGCGGCAAGGATGCCGCCCGCGGTACTGAGGTACAGGAAGTACCTTCAGTACCGCAAAGGATTTTTGCTACTTTTAATCCCTTAAAAGTAGAACTCCTCTACAAATGACCAGTTATCCCAGAAAGGTAGATTGGAGAGTATGACTAGCACACACTTAGAGATACTGATCAATCACCTGAATATGCTTAGCAAGCGATCCCGTATTTAACTGCATAATTTGCTGCGCTGCTGCATTCAAATTTTCCGCCTTGACCTGATCTCGTAAAAGTTCCAGTAATATATCTGTAGCCTGCTGGGCATCCTGCACCACTGCGACTGCGTCTGCCTGAACAAACTCATCTACGATCGTCTGAAAATTAAAATAGTTTTTGCCTAAAACAGTCGGCACATTCAGCGCAATCGGCTCCAGAATATTATGTCCACCACCTGGCTCGTTCAACGAACCACCGACATAACAGGCCTGGCTCAAAGCATACCAGAGCCACATTTCACCCATCGAATCGGCCAGATAAACTTGGGTATCTGCTTCAATACGTTGCCCTAGACTACGACGCTGGATTTTTAATCCCAAAGACTGTGCGGCCTGAAATACCTCATCAAAACGTTCCGGATGACGCGGCACCACAATACAGACCAACTTGGGATCAGCCTCTAAAGCAGCTTTTAAAGCACTCAGAATTTCTTTTTCTTCAGGAGCATGAGTACTAGCTAACGTGATGATCTTTCGCCCTCCTAACTGCCACTCCTGTTTTAACTGATCTGCCTGCTTGATAAAGCGCTCGGGCGCAGTAATATCAAATTTGATATTACCCAAAACCTGGGTTTTTTCGGCTGCGATTCCCAACTGGATATAACGTTGCTGGGTGGCTGTATCCTGTGCCAAAAGACTAGTTAAATTCTTGAGCATGCCTCTAGTCAAACCTTTGACCTTGGCATAGCCTTTGGCGGATTTTTCGGACAGACGCGCATTCAACAATACACTTGGCACATTAAACTGGGGTGCCTGATCCAGCAGATTCGGCCAAAGTTCAGTTTCCATCAGCAATAAAAGTTTCGGCTGATATTTTTGATAAAATTCACGAATTAAAGTTTTCTGGTCAGCAGGCAAATACACGGCTTGAAACAAATCGAGATAAGGCGCTTTTAAAAAAAGTGATTTAGCGCGTGCCTGACCGGTTTTGGTGGTATTGGTGACCAGCACCGGATGGCCAAGTTTTAAATAATGTTCAATTAACGGTTGGGCAGCATTGGTTTCACCCACCGACACCACATGAAACCAGATGGCATGCAGGTTTTTGGGTGGCTGAAACGGGCCGAAACGTTCTGTCAGTTCTTGTTGTAATTGTTCAGGATCGGTCGCACGTTTACGGACACGCGATTGATATAAGGGTTTAACCAGCGCCAAGGCTGCGTTATACCAAAATGGAGTGGCCACATTGCGCCCCTGTCCAAAGATTCAATGGGCAGAATATAGCAGAGCCACATCAACATGTTAATCAATGTGGCTCATTTTTAGATTATTCTACTGTAGTTAAAGCTTCTGCTTCAGCCAATGTCGGATAATCAATATAGCCTTCCGCGACATTGGTTCCGATCATATTTTCCAGCTTCAGTTCATTCAGCGGCGCATCTTCGAGCAGACGTTCGTATAGATCCGGATTGGCAATATACGCCTTACCAAAAGCCACCGCATCAGCCTTGCCTGAAGCCAGTAATTCAATGGCATCTTCACGACTTAATTGCATATTGGCAATATAAGGCACTCCATTTGAGCGCTGTTTCATATATTCAGAAATACTGTCTTCTGCCAGATATTCACGGGTAAAGAAGAAGGCAATCTTGCGCTTACCCAGCTGCTCCATGGCATAGCCAAATGTTTCACGTGGATCATTGTCGCCCATGTCATGGTCATCACAACGCGGCGCAAAATGCACCCCTACACGATCTGCGCCCCATACTTCAATCAGTGCATCAGTTGCTTCTAGCAGGAAACGTGTACGATTTTCCACTGAACCGCCGTATTCATCTTCACGCTGATTGGTTTTGCTTTGCAAGAACTGGTCAATCAGATAACCATTGGCAGCATGTAATTCAACACCATCAAAACCGGCTTCTTTAGCACGAATCGCGGCTTGCTTATATTGCTCGGTAATGGCATGAATTTCCGAAATTTCCAGCGGACGCGGCAACACATAAGGACGTTTTGGACGTAACAAGCTGACATGACCCGCCTGTTGTACTGCACTTGCAGAGACTGGTGTTTCACCATTTAACAGATCCGGATGCGATACACGACCAACATGCCAAAGCTGGGCAACAATCAGACCGCCCTTCTCATGAACCGCTTGAGTAACCTTTTTCCAGCCTTCGACCTGAGCATCGGTAAACAATCCTGGAGTATTTAAATAGCCATTGGCTTCTTCAGAAATCACTGTGGCTTCAGAAATAATCAGGCCAGCACTTGCACGTTGCGCATAGTACTCAACCATCATTGGGGTTGGAACGCGATCAGCAGTTGCGCGGTTACGGGTCAGCGGCGCCATGATGACACGGTTTTTAAGCTCTAACGCACCGAGCGTTAAAGGAGAATTTAATTCAGCCATCGTTACTCCCACCTGTTAAAGGTGTTGTTGTAGGTGTTCGATAAATTGTTGAATCAAAGTTTCATTGCGGGAGAAATATGACCACTGTCCATGCTTGGTCGCAGTGATCAGGCCAGTCTGCTGTAATACAGACAAATGATTGGACATGGTGGACTGGGAAACCTGGCCCAAACGTTCAATTTGACCTGCACAGACCCCACGTTGAAAGCCACCACACTCTTCCGCAGACAGATATTGCTCCGGAGATTTTAACCACTCCAGAATTTGTCGACGGGTCGGATTGGCTAAGGCTTTAAAAATTAGATCAAGGTCCATAGGCACATCACAATCAGTGGCGCAACGAAACTTTATTCACCATGTGCGACCATTATATCGTATTTTTTCGATTTATATATCGAAAATTTTAGATATAATAATCACAATCTGCACAAGCTTTGTTACGCCAGCTTTTAAACGATTTCTTACAGGCCCTGTTTCAGGCTTGCTTCGATAAATTTGTCCAGATCACCGTCCAGAACTGCGCCAGTATTGGAATTTTCCACACCTGTACGCAAATCCTTAATACGTGAATCATCCAGGACATAAGAACGGATCTGACTACCCCAGCCAATGTCAGACTTGGAATCTTCCAGTGCTTGTGCCGCTTCGTTACGTTTGCTCATCTCGAGCTCATAAAGTTTGGCACGTAACTGCTTCCAGGCGTGGTCACGGTTGGCATGTTGTGAACGCTGGTTCTGACAGGCCACCACAATTCCGGTCGGTGCATGGGTTAAACGCACGGCAGAATCTGTTTTGTTAATATGCTGACCACCCGCCCCTGATGCACGATAAGTATCGGTACGAACATCGGACGGATTGATTTCAATTTCGATATTGTCATCAACTTCCGGTGACACAAACACGGCAGAGAACGAGGTATGACGACGGTTGCCCGAGTCAAAGGGCGACTTACGCACTAAACGGTGTACACCAGATTCGGTACGTAACCAGCCGTAGGCGTACTCACCTTCCACACGAATCGTCGCAGATTTAATCCCGGCAACATCGCCATCAGATTCTTCCATCACTTCTGCTTTAAAGCCATGACGTTCAATCCAGCGTAGATACATACGTAGCAACATAGACGCCCAGTCCTGTGCTTCTGTACCGCCTGAACCAGCTTGAATTTCCAGATAGCAAGGATTTGGATCCATCGGATTATTGAACATACGGCGGAATTCAAGCTTGGCCAGTTCTTCTTCAGCCGTGCTCAGTTCAGCCTGTACATCTTCTAGCAAGCTTTCATCATCCGCTTCAACCGCCAGATCAAGCAAAGCCTGTGCATCTTCAAGCTGGGTACTTAAGCGATCCAGCACATTTAATACATTTTCAAGCTCGCCTTTCTCTTTGGCCATCGCTTGGGCACGACTCTGGTCATTCCAGATGGTTGGATCTTCTAATTCACGCAGGACTTCTTCTAAACGCTCTTTTTTCAGATCGTAGTCAAAGATACCCCCGTAGTGTTTGACCACGTTCGTTTAAGTCTTTTAATTGGTTTAGATACGGATTAATTTCCACGTGAATTACTCTCAATCAAAATTAGGCACAAAATTCTTAGCTCGATATTATAGCACAGTCTGTTTCCGCTATTTTAACGATCCATTCAGTCTAAGGCTCGAATGTCTTGAGCATTTAGACCTATATTTCCCTCATTCAATTTTCAACATCTCATAGACTCTTTTGCGTCTTTTTATCCGAAATTTTTATCGGCTTTTTAGCCCCGTTTTATGACCGAAATATAATTTTGCAATTGATTTTATAATTTAGGATTTCTTATTGACCTGTATAAAAAATCAGCGAATTCAATAGATTCCACAATATCTACACACTTTTAATAAAACACTACATTATAAATTTAATTTTATTATTCAGTCACTTGTTCAGCAAAAATTACACAAGATTACGCTATTCACATTACTGTAACTTTCCTTTGATTGACGATCTTTGGAATTGCTCTAGACTGAAAGTTGTAACAAAAAGTGTAATGTTTTTAACTCACGATTTGAGGGGTAGTAACCATGAAAAAATTAGCGATTGCTTCGGCACTACTTTCAGCAATAGCAATGACTGGTACAGCAGCACATGCTTACCAAGCAGAAATTGGTGCATCAGCAGGAGTGGTTGATCCTGACAACGGTGGAACTAGCGGTTCTTTCGGCGTTGATGGTACATATTACTTCAATCCAGTTCAAACACGTAATGCACCATTAGCAGAAGCAGCATTCCTTGATCGTGCTAGCAACGTGAGTGCGCAATATCAATATAATGAAATTGGTGATTCTGAAGCGCATCGTTATGGCGTAGGTGCAGAGTACTTCGTACCGAATTCTGACTTCTACTTAAGCGGTAACGTCAATGGCCATGATCTGCAGGACAATGATGATCTAGAAAATGATTTAACCACCTATGCAGCTGAAGTCGGTTATCTGCCAGCGCCAGGTCTATTGATTGCGGCTGGTGTGAAAGGTTGGGATAACGACAATGATGATGGCGTAGATCCAACACTTCGTGCTAAATATGTGACGACATTAAGCAATGGTAAAGATATCAACCTGGAAGCAGGTGCAGCGTTTGGTGATCTAGATGAATACAATCTGGCAGCAGATTATTTCATCGACAAAACCTTGAGTGTCGGTGCTGATTATCACAATAATGATATTACCGACAAGAGCGAATTTGGTATCAATGCACGTAAGTTCATTAACCAGCAAGTGAGCTTAGAAGGCCGTGTCGGCTTTGGCGAACAGTTTAACAATGACTACAATACCTTTGGTGTAGCAGCGAAGTACCGCTTCTAATCTAAAACCAAAAGTTAGTCATGCATAGAAACCCATCCTCGGATGGGTTTTTTTATTGCACTCTTAACAAGCATTTAGGTAGTTTTTACACATTGACGGGGCGGATATAAACTGTACAATTTGTTACAACTGTTCATCAAACAGTCATATTTTTATAACAAAGAGAGAAACCTAAATGCTTAAGAAACTTGCTCTTGCTACAGCACTTCTTGCTGGCCTGGGAACTGCACATGCTTACCAAACTGAACTTAATGTTGGGTATGAAAACACTGACTTTGAAAATAATCTAGGTGGATTTGAACTTGACTCTGATGGGGATTTATTTTTTGTTAACGGTAAATACTACTTAAATACCGTAAATACTAAAAATGCTCCTCTAGCTGAAGCTGCCTTTTTAAATAAAGCTAGTAATATTGGTTTAGGATACGTTAATGCTCAAAATGAATTGAGCGAAGCTGGTATTAATGCAGAAGAAGAGTTTGAGATTATTGGTGTTAATGGTGAATTCTTTATTCCTAACTCTCAATTTTATATTTCTGGTAGTTTAAACCAAGTGGATTATACAGCTAGCGCACGTGCTCCTGGGTTTACTTATGATGAATCTGATGACACTACTGGCTATTCTTTAGAAGCTGGTTACTTACCAGTTAATGGGTTATTGTTGGCTCTAGGAGTTGCTAAAGAAAGTGTAGATCCTATGCTTGCTTCTAAAATTGGATTTGCTAGCACCCTTGGTTACGGTGTAGCTGTAGGTGAAGACACCGCTGTTTCTTTGCGAGCTAAATATGTGACTCAAATTGGTAATCATTTTACTAATTTCGAGGGAGTAACATATTTCGGTGATGAAACTGCTTATCGTTTAGCTGCTGATCTTTATATTGATCCTACACTTAGCGTTGGTGTTTCTTTTGCTGACTCTACTGCTGATGAATCAGATACTATTTTTAGTGTTCGTACTCAAAAATTCTTTACCCCTGCAATTGCAGCTGGCGTTAACTACACAACTACTGACGGTGCTGACTCTTTCGGTATTAACGGTACTTTCCACTTCTAATCTCTCCGATTAAAAGCAAAAAAACCGCTCACTTGAGCGGTTTTTTATGGCCTATTGTTCTAAATGGATAATCCGCATTTGCAGACTGACATTACCATTAAAGACATTTTTATCAAGCTCATAGACCAAGCGCGTATCTTTCATCGGGTCAAAGTCATATTTATCCGCTGCATTGAAGGCAATCGCATCCACGACCTGCCCATTCTCCAAAGCCACGCGCAATTTAAGATGCACGTCTTTGAGCCAGCGATAGTCCATGATTTTGAACACACCATCAAAAATCGGTTGGGGAAATTTTTGCCCCCATGGACTTAAATTTTGTAATAAATCGACTGTTTCAATGTGAAAAGCAGAAGCTGGCAGCTCTCCATCCGTCCATAAAGTCGCAGTGAATAAATCCTCATCCATCGCAGCAATTAGTGCTTCAAAGACCTGCTTAAACTCGGCGAAATTTTCTTTTTTCAGGGTTAAACCGGCTGCTGCTGCATGTCCGCCAAAATGACTGACTAAATGAGGATATTGCTCCGCCACCTGTTCAATCGCATCCCGGATATGAATGCCTTCTATCGAACGCGCCGAGCCTTTGATATGAAGCCCATCCTGGTCCGCGGCAAAGACAATACTCGGACGATGAAACTGCTCTTTCAAACGTCCTGCAACAATTCCAATCACTCCCTGATGCCAATGCTGTTCGAACATGATCAGCGCAGCAGGCAGTTCAGTTGCATCCCACTGAATTTTATCCAGCTCAAGCAAAGCTTCCTGCTTGATTTTACCTTCCACCTGACGGCGTTCGACATTGAGCTGATTGAGTTGTTCAGCCAGTGGGTAAGCAGTTGCCAGATCAGAAGCCAGTAGACATTCGATGCCGATATCCATAGTTTCCATACGTCCAGCCGCGTTAATCCGTGGGCCCAGAACAAAACCGAGATCTTGGGCTTTTAGACCAGCAGGGTCACGTTTGGCAATATCCAGCAGTGCACTGATTCCTGCACGGCACTGCCCTTGCTGAATGCGTTTCAGACCTGCATCAACCAGAATCCGGTTGTTATAGTCCAGACTGGCGACATCGGCATAGGTACCGAGCGCTACCAGATCAAGATAATTGGTAATTACCGTAGAGGATTTTCCAAGTTTCTTTCGATGGGTAGACAGATTGGCCAATACATAAAAAGCCACCCCGACCCCGGCCAGCGCTTTGCTTGAAAAGTCGCAACCCAGCTGATTGGGATTGACCACCGCTTCGGCTTGTGGTGTCGGCTTGGTCGTCAGATGATGATCTGTAATGATCACCTGCATGCCGTGATCTTGGGCCTGTTTGACTCCGTCATGACTGGAAATGCCATTGTCCACGGTAATCAGTAAATCAGGTGTGAAACTGACAAAGGCCAGATCTGCAATTGCGGGCGTCAATCCATAACCATATTTAAAACGGTCCGGTACCAGATATTCGACATTGGCACCCATATCGCGCAATGCCAGCACCATGAGTGCGGTACTGGTCGCGCCATCGGCATCATAATCGCCAACAATCACGATTTTCTGGCCACGATCAATTGCCTGATCCATCAATTGAATTGCTTCGGGCAATCCTTTCATGGTGGGTGCCAGCAAATGCTTCAGCTTGAGCTCAAGCTCCTGCTCGGACTCCACCCCGCGACGGGCAAGAATCTCGGCTACAAATGCAGGAACACCCGCTAAGTTTTCAGAACGGGTTAGCAATGGCCGTTGTTTGATTTCCAGTTTTTGCATGGTTATGGCATTAAGCGCTCTAAAGTCCAGCCATCATCGCTTTTACGATAACTCAGACGGTCATGTAAACGGTTCGGACGACCCTGCCAGAATTCATAATAATCAGGTTCGAGACGATAACCGCCCCAGAATATTGGCTTGTCCAACTCTTGCTGATTCGCGACCTGGGTATGCAAATCCCAAAAACGTTGCTGCAATTCTTCACGACTGGCCACAACGCCACTTTGCGGGGTACTGATATGCGCGGCAATTTGGCTTTCCCGTGGACGTTTATGATAATAATCGGTCGATTCTTCTTCCGATATTTTCTTTACACGACCCGAAATACGAATCTGACGTTCCTGATCCTGCCAGTAGAACAACAGTTCGGCATAAGGATTTTCAGCCAGATCCAGACCTTTTTGACTATCATAGTTGGTATAAAAGTCATAT
The DNA here is from genome assembly GCF_024129435.1 of Acinetobacter lwoffii. GTDB lineage: Bacteria > Pseudomonadota > Gammaproteobacteria > Pseudomonadales > Moraxellaceae > Acinetobacter > Acinetobacter lwoffii_F. Next base: position 93,552 of record NZ_JAMXXN010000004.1, read on the forward strand.
CCCGCTTCAGTCGCTCCACGTAGCAATACCGTACGCACATGCGGACGGCCTTGTGCATTGGCTGTTGCCAATGACATGGCATAGGGCTCGTACAATTTTGCTTCCAGTGCATGGTTAAACCATTGCAAGAACTGCATATGCGGATTCGGATTGACTTGCTGTTCCTGCAACTCGCCTTTTTCATAATTCAGGCGTAGTTCACTCAGATCCTTGATCAGATCACTCATTATCTATGTTCCCGTTAAGCGGCATTGGCACGCACAGCATCTGCCAGGCTGTTTGCAAGTGTGGTAACTTCGACCAGATCATCACCTTCGACCATCACACGAATGACCGGTTCTGTGCCGGATTTACGAATCAATAAACGGCCACGACCTTTAAGCTGCTGTTCGGCTTTTTCAAATTCAGCTGCCAGTGCAGGCACTGAATAAGGATCAAACATGGCATTTAAACGTACATTGACCAGAACATTTGGCAACAGTTTAAAGTCAGCCACAAGTTCATGCAGGGCTTTTTTCTGCTCGACCATCACGGTTAAAACTTGCAGGGCTGCAATAATGGCGTCGCCTGTGGTGCTCTTGTCTAAAGTCAGAATATGACCAGAAGGCTCACCGCCAATTACCCAGCCATTTTCTTCCAGACCTTGCAATACATAACGGTCGCCGACTTTGGCACGTAATAACGGCACTTGTGCTTTTTCCAGCGCCAGTTCCAGCGCCATATTGCTCATTAAGGTACCGACGATACCTGCCGGTTTTTTCGAGCTTTGAGTCGCAAGAATATAAAGAATATGGTCGCCATCAATCAGATTACCGGCTTTATCTACGAGAACCACACGGTCAGCATCCCCATCAAAGGCAATACCCAAATCCGCTTGATGTTGAACCACAGCTTGTTGCAAGCTTTCCGGATGGGTTGAACCACAGCCCTCATTAATATTTAAACCGCTCGGCTCATTGTGAATCGCAATCACACGTGCACCCAGTTCACGGAACACTGCAGGCCCCACGTTATAGGCTGCGCCATTGGCACAATCCACTACAATGGTAAGTTCATTCAGATCCAGATGATACGGGAACGTCGATTTACAGAATTCAATATAGCGACCATTAGCATCTTTAACCCGGATACTTTTACCCAGATTCGCCGTATCTTCAATCAAAAAATCTTTTTCAAGCTCCTGATTAATTTCGTCTTGTAAAGCATCTGGCAGTTTTTTACCTTCTGCAGAGAAGAACTTAATGCCATTATCAAAATACGGGTTATGCGAAGCGGAAATAACAATACCCAAGCTGGCATGTAAGGCACGGGTCAAGTGAGCAATCGCCGGTGTCGGTAGTGGACCTAAAAGATGAACATAAACGCCAGCGGCATTCAAACCTGCTTGCAAGGCTGCTTCCAGGATATAACCAGACAAACGGGTATCTTTACCCAGAACCACCAATGGTTTGGATTTTTTACTATGGCGTTTTAAAACTTTTCCGGCTGCAAATCCCAGTTTCAGGGCAAACTCAGGGGTAATCGGCAATTCGCCAAACTTTCCACGAATACCATCCGTACCAAAATAACTCATCTTTATCTCACTTCTTAGCGGATGATTGATATCACCCATTTTTTTCCTTGAGTCACACTTTACACCAAAATAAAAAAGCCGTCATTTGCATGACGGCTTTTTAAAATTTTAAATCACAGGAAATTAACCCACGCGATAGTTTGGTGCTTCTTTGGTAATGGTCACATCATGTACATGCGACTCAGACATACCGGCAGAAGTGATTTTCACAAACTTGGCATTCTGACGTAGATCTTCAATCGTCGCAGAACCGGTATAACCCATCGAAGAACGTAGGCCGCCCATCATCTGATGTACGATATTACCCATTGGGCCTTTGTACGGTACGCGACCTTCAATACCTTCAGGAACCAGCTTCTCGGCACCTGCCTTAGAGTCCTGGAAATAACGGTCTGCAGAACCAGTTGCACCTGCCATTGCGCCCAATGAACCCATACCGCGATAGGCTTTGTAGTAACGGCCCTGGAAGAATTCAACTTCGCCTGGTGCTTCTTCAGTACCGGCCATCAATGAACCAACCATAATCGTGCTCGCGCCCGCACCAATCGCTTTGGCCATATCGCCAGAGAAACGGATACCGCCATCTGCGATTAAAGGAATCTGATCTTTCAGTGCATTGGCAACAGAATCAATTGCAGAGATCTGTGGCATACCAATACCCGCCACAATACGTGTGGTGCAGATTGAACCAGGACCAATACCAACTTTAACAGCATCCGCACCCGCATCAAGCAACGCCAGCGCAGCATCACCTGTCGCGATGTTACCGCCAATCACCTGAACTTGTGGATAGTTGGCTTTAACCCAACGCACGCGTTCGATCACACCCGCAGAATGACCGTGTGCAGTATCGACTACAATCACGTCCACACCTGCGTCAACCAGGGCTTCTACGCGGCTTGGCGTTTCTGCACCGGTACCAACTGCAGCACCAACACGCAGACGACCCAAGTCATCTTTACAGCTGTTTGGATAAAGTTCAGCTTTACGGAAATCTGTTACCGTAATCAAGCCTTTCAGCTCTTGCTGATCATTAACCACCAATACTTTTTCAATACGATGCTGTTGCAATAAAGCTTGGATATTTTCTTTCGATTCGCCTTCACGAACCGTCACCAGACGATCCTGACCAGTCATGATATTGCTGACTGGCTGCTCAAGATTGGTTTCAAAGCGTGTATCACGACCGGTCACGATACCCACCACTTTGCCATCTTTCACAACGGGTACACCACTGATATTGTTGGCTTGAGTCAACGCAATCAGTTCACGTACTGTGGTTTCAGGAGTGACTGTAATCGGGTCTTTGACCATACCCGCTTCGAATTTTTTCACACGGCGCACTTCTGCAGCCTGAACCGCGATATCCATGTTCTTGTGCAAAATACCGATACCACCATTTTGCGCCATTGCAATTGCCATACGGGACTCAGTCACCGTATCCATTGCTGCAGACACAAGAGGAATATTCAGGTTAATGCCACGAGTTAAACGTGTCTTTAGGGAGACATCTTTTGGAAGAACAGTAGAATAGGCAGGGAGTAATAGGACATCATCGAAGGTTAACGCGTCTTGAACGATGGTCAACATAACAGTCTCACTGGTAATTTCCGTGCACTATTATAAACAAATATCGGCTTAAATTTCATTGCAATTGCAAAATTATTTTTTTATTCAAGCTTCGTACACGCAGATCTATGTGGGTGCTAAAACAGTATCAATAATACGTCCGATCATGAAGTTCCCTATTTTAAAATATACCCCGATCATTTTAATGAAGTGAAAAGCAGAGCCTAAGCTCTACTTTGGATGGATTTAGCTGACATATTCAAAACTGTCATCATTGTCGGCTTCATCAGTTTCAATCTGGACAAAGGGCAACATATTGTGTGCAATACGTGCCTTATTGCATTGCTCATCGGCAATCTGCACTTCTTTGCAGGATGAACTGCGCTGCTCATACATGCCGCAGCTCACCTGCTGGCCGATGGTGCCATCAAGTGCGATACAGCGTGGATTTTTTTGATTGGTTCCAGCCATACATGAATAGACTGCTGTCACAGGTTCGGTATAGTGCTCAGGCATATGAATACCTTCAGCCCAATAGAACGAAACCCTGAAATAGGCGCAGCACGCCCCGCAGCTTAAACACGCATCCGGTTTTGGAACTTGAGACAACATTTCTTATAAGTTCTCATTATCAAAAAAAGTTTTTTGGAGAAGAAATATAAAAAATGTTGTTTTTCCACACAAGAAAAAAATTATTTTTTGTGTGAACTATTCAGGACAAGTAAAAACCGTTTCATCCATCAGGTCAGTTCCGCATTGCAGCGTTTCAATCCAGTCCAGAAACTGATTAATCTGCTCTTTACCGATAAATGGTGTACCATGTTGCGGCACAATCATCTCGATCTCCATGCTGCGTACCATTTGCACCCAAAGACGAATGACCTTGTTATTGCACATATAGCGTTGATGGAAGCTTTTCATTTTCGGAATATGCGCGGCAAAATTTTCTAGTGGCTTGGCGGCATCTTCGACCATAGACGCGCCCATATCACCTGAAAATAAAATCTTGGCAATCGGATCATAAAACTGGAAATTCCCCACCGAATGCAGAAAATGCGCCGGCACCGCCACAATATTTGATTGGCCCAGCGGAATGATTTGACCATGATCCGGAAGCTCCACCAAGCGGTCTAACCAGTTACCTTTCATCCGGTCACTCATAAAGGCTGAGTTTAAGTGCGGCAAGAAGCGTGCCCACAGTTTGGATGCCACCACTTTGGCGTCCGTATAGACCAGCCAGCGCGGCATCGAGGTGATGATATCCGGGTCCTGGTGCGAGGCCATGACATAATCCAGATTGGTCAAACGGGTATATTTATTCAGCTCCATAGTCAGCGGCACATAGGTTAAATCACCACCCGGATCAAGTACCGCTGCGCGCTCATGATCAATGATCAGAAACTGGTTTGCCTGAACGCCTTCACCTTTAACCAGACTGGTAAAACTGATGCACTTATGTGTCCCGTTATCAAACAGGACCTGCGATGTGGTGCGTTCAAAAGCCATGTAAATTCCCCAATTTATAATAAAAATAACGTTTTTATACCCGTATAAAATATAAGGAATTAATCAAACTTACAATCAATAAAACTAGCCATATCACACTATTTACCAAGGTTTTGAGAGAATTTTAACCATAAAAAATCCTGAGTTTTTAGCTCAGGATTCATGTAATTTATTATTTTATGATTTAAAAGAAATAATGTTGAGCCAGTGTTGCGACACCAATCACCAGGAAAATCGCCGCCCCAATTTTATGAATCAGGCTGATCGGGAGTCTATTCGCCAGCTTATCTCCCAAAAATACTGCAGGTGCATTGGCCAGCATCATGCCCAAAGTGGTCCCAAGCATCACCCAGAATACGCTATCGAAACGTGCTGCTAATGCGACCGTAGCAATCTGAGTTTTGTCACCAATTTCTGCCAGAAAGAACAGAATAAAGGTCGCACCAAATACCCCGAATTTTTGCCATTTATTGATACTGGCATTTTCATCCCCGAGTTCATCCGGAATCAGCATCCAGACAGCCATTGCGATAAAGCCAATCGAGACGATCCACAGCAGCACCTCCGGCCCAATCACCGTGGTCACCCATTGCCCTAATACCGCAGAAAGGCCGTGGTTAATCAGCGTCGCCAATAAAATGGCAACTAAAATAGGAACAGGTTTGCGAAAACGTGCAGCAAGCAGCAAAGCCAGCAGTTGGGTTTTATCACCCATTTCAGCCAGCGCTACGATTGCAGTCGACAGTAGGAATTCATACATGAGGTTTTTCTCTGGCTAGCATCCAATACCAATGACTCACCGCTCCTGCTAGCCAAAATCTGCAGAGTGGTAAATCAAAGGTCTTGCCAACAAAAGAAAGCTTGGAAAAGCTGACTTGGTTCTTTGCTATGATGACCATGCTCGGTTGAGCAAATATGTTGACCATCACCCTTCTGCTTTGCGCAAAAAGCGGCTACTCCCCAATGAAGTGCGCCAAGTATAGAATCAAATAGATTATTTTTCAATGCAGCAGCAAAAAACCCTGCCGAAGCAGGGTTTTCTCTTTACACCCTCTTTATATTTCTCCCAGAGAGAGAAAATAAAGGGCATATACATGATTTTTTAGATCAATAAAGTACGGATATCTTTGAGCAGCTTGGTCAGCTTGTTGGTGAAACGAGCAGCATCTGCACCATTGATCACACGATGATCGTAGGACAATGAAAGCGGCAGCATCAAACGTGGATCAAAGCCTTCACCATTCCAAACCGGCTGCATGGTTGCAGGTGAAATACCCAGAATTGCCACTTGCGGCCAGTTCACTAATGGCGTAAATGCTGTACCACCAATTGAACCCAGGCTAGTGATAGTGAAGTTCGCACCTTGCAGATCTTTCGGCGACAATTTCTTGTCACGCGCTTTTTGACCCAAGGCGCCTAGCTCAGTGGCAATCTGTTTAATTGACTTCTGATCTGGATGACGTAGCACAGGCACGGTCAAACCATCTGGCGTTGCGACCGCGATACCCATATGGATCTCATTACGTAGCAATACTGACTTACCCTCATCGGCCAAGTGACCAGCAAATTCACGCTCTTCTTTTAACAAGTGCGCAACTGCTTTGATGATGAACGCCATAATGGTCAGGCTAAGACCTTCTTTCTTGAAGTTGCCTTTCAGTTCATTACGCCATGCTTCCAGTTCAGTAATATCTGCTGCATCAAACTGGGTCACTTGCGGAATGAAATTATTCAGCGACAACTGTGGAATAGACACTTGTTGCAAACGCGTCAAGGCTTTCTCTTCCACACCACCAAAAGCGCTAAAGTCTGGTAGTTTTGGCAGACCTGCGACTTGAGCAGCAGCGGTGACAGGAGCCACCTGCGGCGTAGTAAGACGCGTTTTGACATACGCTTTCAGATCTTCTTTCATAACGCGCGCATGTGGGCCAGATGCTTTGACATCTGCCAACACGACGCCCAGTTCACGTGCCAGTTTACGCACAGCAGGACCGGCATAGACTTTCGAGTTAGCGACATTCTGCTCTTTGGTCAGCTTATCGGCATTATCCGACGTCGCGACTGTTTGAGTAGAAGATGCAGCAGGTGCCTGTGCTGCTTTTGCAGCAGGCGCTTTTAGTTCTTCTGCTGCTTTCGGTGCTTCTGCTTTGGCTGCAACAGGTGCAGCAGCTGCTTGCGCTTCAGCTTCGATTGTCACCAGTGCAATGCCTTGAGAGACATTTTGACCCAGTTCCACATGAATGGCTTTAATCACGCCGGCTGTAGTGCTTGGCACTTCAACAGTCGCTTTATCTGATTCCACCACGATGATGCTCTGGTCTTTTTCAACCGTATCACCGACCTGAACCAGAATTTCAGCCACAGCCGCCTTGTCTACACCCAGGTCAGGCACCATCAATTCAACATCACCTGTAGGTGCTGCTGGCGTTTGCGGCGCTTCGACTGCTTTCTCTTGGGCCGCCGCTTGAGCAACTGGTGCTTGAGGTGCTTCTGTCTGTGCTGACGCTGCCGAAACAGCCGTTTTCACTTTCAGAATGACTACACCTTCTTTAATGGTATCGCCTTCTTTAATCTCGATGGATTCCACCGTGCCTGAAACCGTACTTGGCACTTCAACAGTCGCCTTGTCTGATTCCACCACTACGATACTTTGATCTACCTCAATTTCATCACCGACAGCGACCAGGATTTCACCTACAGTGGCTTTTTCTACGCCAATATCGGGGATTTGAACATCAACCACTTGTGAGTTTGCTTGCGCCTCAGGAGCAGCAGAAGCTTTTGGCTGATGCGAAGCCAGTTCCTGCATGATTTCCTGATCCGGCAATGAAGTCGGGGTATTTTCTGAAGTTTTTTCAGATGCATCTGCTTGCTGTGGCTCGACCACATCAGTACTGCCGTCTTCAGCTTGTAGCTCAATCAGTACCGCGCCTTCAGCGACTTCATCACCCTGGCTCACCAGAATGCTTTTTACCACGCCTGCTGAAGTGCTAGGCACTTCAACAGAGGCTTTATCAGATTCAAGTAACACAATGCTGTCATCGATCGCGATCGTATCACCGACTTTGACCAGAATTTCGGCCACGGTTGCCTGATCTACACCAATATCGGGAGTCGTAATTTGCATGCTTAGTTCTCCTCTTTGTAGTCAGCAACAGCATGTACAGATGGGGTGTCTTGCGGTGCCCAAGCCACCGGACGATCGGTATCCAGCTCAAACGTCGAGATCGCGTCTTTCACCAGGCGCGGATCAACTTCACCTTCATCTGCCAGTTTTTTCAGAGTTGCCACCACAATATGGGCAGCATCGACACCGAAGTAGCTACGTAAATTACCACGTGTATCTGAACGGCCATAACCATCGGTACCGAGTGCCACAAATGGGCGGCCATCTGGAAGATAGGCACGAATCTGTTCGCTATAGGCACGCATATGATCAGTTGCAGACACCACAATACCTTCGGTACCGCGTAGCTGTTTCGATATCCATGCTTCTTTCACATCCTCAGCAAGTGGATGCAGGCGGTTGTATTCTTCACATGCCATACCATCACGTGCCAGTTCATTGAAGCTGGTGACACTGTAGACATTTGAGTGAATTTGATATTCCTCACGCAGAATCTTCGCCGCCTTGATCACTTCACGCAGGATCACACCCGAGCCCAGTAACTGAACCGTGGCTTTTTCATCTTCTTCCAGTAAGTACATACCACGCTTGATGCCTTCTTCAACACCTTTTGGCATTTCCGGATGCTCGTAGTTTTCGTTCATCACAGTCAGGTAATAGAACACACGTTCCTGGTTCACATACATACGCTGTAAACCGTCATGCACGATCACTGCCAATTCATAACCGAAACATGGGTCATAAGAGACACAGTTTGGAATGGTATTGGCCAAGATGTGTGAGTGACCATCCTGATGCTGTAAACCTTCACCGTTCAGTGTAGTACGACCCGCAGTTGCACCCAGCAAGAAGCCTTGTGCCTGTGCATCGCCTGCTGCCCATGCAATATCACCAATACGCTGGAAACCAAACATCGAGTAGTACATGTACATCGGAATCATTGGCAGGTTATTGGTTGAATAACTGGTCGCCAATGCTGCCCATGCACTCATCGCACCGGCTTCGTTAATCCCTTCCTGCAACATGTGACCGTCTTTGGCTTCACGGTAATGCATCAGCTGTTCTTGGTCTTCCGGGGTATATTTCTGGCCATGCGCGGCATAAATACCGAGCTGACGGAACATCCCTTCCAGACCGAAAGTACGGGCTTCATCAGGCACGATTGGCACAACACGGTCTTTAATCGCTTTCTCTTTAAGAAGTGCAGAGATTAAACGCACCATCACCATCGTGGTCGATTGCTCTTTACCATTTGAACCGGCCAAGACCGAATCAAATACTGAAAGTCCAGGAATCGCCAGCTGTTCGCTTTCTTTACGACGTGCAGGCAGGTAACCACCTAAAGCTTCACGACGTGCCTTCATATATTTCAATTCAGGTGAGTTTTCGCTTGGACGGTAGAATGGTACTTCTTCAAGCTGTTCATCAGTGAAAGGAAGATTGAAACGGTCACGCACGTATTTCAAAGAATTGATTTGCATCTTCTTGATTTGGTGAGTTTTGTTGACTGCTTCGATTTCCTCGGACAAACCATAACCTTTCACGGTTTTCGCCAGAATCACGGTCGGCTGACCTTTGGCCGTACATGCTTCGGCATAAGCAGCAAAGACTTTGTACGGGTCGTGACCACCACGGTTCAGATTATCAATATCTTCGTCACTTAAGTCTTTAACCAACTCAGCTGCTTCTGGATATTTTCCGAAGAATTTTTCACGTGCATAAGCACCACCTTTTACCTGGTAACGCTGGAAATCGCCATCGACGGCTTCTTCCATCACTGCTTTCAGTGCGCCGGATTTATCTTTATCTAGTAGTGGATCCCAATGACGGCCCCACACAACTTTAATCACACGCCAGCCTGCGCCGCGGAATAGTGACTCAAGTTCCTGAATGATCTTGCCATTACCACGTACCGGACCATCCAGACGTTGTAAGTTACAGTTTACTACCCAAATCAGGTTGTCGAGCTTTTCACGACCTGCCAGAGAAATTGCACCCAGGCTTTCCGGCTCATCCATCTCGCCATCGCCCAAATACGCCCAAACCTTACGATCTTCTTCTTTGATCAGGCCACGGTTCATCAGGTACTTTTGAATATGTGCCTGATAAATCGACATGATTGGGCCCAGACCCATCGATACGGTTGGGAACTGCCAGTAGTCCGGCATCAAATAAGGATGCGGATAAGATGGCAGACCTTTACCGCCTACTTCACGACGGAAATTATTTAGATGCTCTTCAGTCAAACGGCCTTCTAAAAATGAACGCGCGTAAATACCCGGTGCACAGTGACCTTGATAATAGATCATGTCGCCGCCAAAGCTGTCGCTGTTGGCACGGAAGAAGTGGTTAAAGCCCACATCATAAAGGGTTGCGGAAGAAGCAAAACTCGCTAGGTGACCACCGAGATCGTCACCGGTTTTATTCGCGCGTAATACCATTGCCAAGGCATTCCAGCGGATCAGCGCGCGAATACGGCGCTCCATGTCCTGGTCGCCTGGCATTGCAGGCTGTTCTTCAACAGAAATCGTATTTAAGTAGGGAGTATTTAAACGCTGAATAGGAACATGCTTTGCAATTGCGCGTTGATAAAGTTTTTCTAACAAAAATGCTGCACGCTCAGTGCCCATGTGCTGCAAAACAGAGTCAAATGCATCTTGCCATTCTTGGGTTTCTTGCGCGTCTGTATCGCCATAAAACGCCATAATCTACAGTTCCTAAAAGCCTAATCTAATGTCTTATATGTACCATATTTGAGACCTCAGCAGGTATGGCCTCAGCTGAATGCGATTTAGCAGTACTATTTAGGAACTAAATGATGAGTGACGTATAATTACACAACATAACAAAAAATAGTCAATAAAGGCGATTTATTATACAATCATTATAATAGTTGGTGATAATATGATATCTAAAAGCGATAAAACAAAAAGCCCTTCAAGTTGACTTAAAGAGCCTTCAGCTTAAACGCTTTAAAATGCTTATTGGAGATTTTTTATGTATAGAGATGCATCTTGTTATTCGGGTCTATACTTAAGGTAACATGGCCAAATAAGTAGATGGGTTTTTACGTTGACCGTCTTTTACTACTTCATAATGCAAGTGTGGACCGGTGCAGCGACCAGTACAACCAACGTTGGCAATATGATCACCTGCTTGCACCTGCTCTCCCACACGTGCAATAAGACGTGAAGCATGAGCATAGCGCGTTAAATAGCCATTACCATGATTGATTTCAACGTATTGACCATAACCTGTACCCCAACCTGATTTGGTCACAATCCCTGGACCTGTTGCATAGATTGGTGTACCACTTGGCGCTGCAAGATCAAGGCCTGAATGATTTTCAGCACGGCCACCCATGGTACGGCCACCGTAATTTGAACTTACGCGAGAATTAGGTAAAGGATGAGAAATTAGCCAAGAATAAGCACTGTTTGCTGCCGCTTTATTGGATGAAGTATTGGCATACTTCTGAGCAAGCGTTCGATTGTTCAGTTCAACTGGTTTCTCACGAAGTTGAACATTCAATTTAGTCTGTGCTGGAATATCGATATCATCTGGATGAGTATATGCACCCTGTGCCAGAGTACGCGTCAATTGCTCGATACGATCTGTTGAACCATTTTCTTGATTTAGATTGACTAAATCTGCGAACGCAACCGAAGCCGCTGAAACTGATAAAGAAAATGCCAACAAAATACGTCGCATATGCATAAAAAACCTCTCTAAACTGCTTTAATCGAGTTCCTTGAAGATCTCTATCCTTGATATCCACTAAAAGAAGCGCATAAGATTAAGACATAAATATGTAGGAATTATGTATGTCGGAACCTGTCAACGTTTTTCAACAAACAAGAAAACAGATAAAAACAGGAAACTTTTCGTTTCTCTCATCACAAGTCGCTGCCTGGCAGAAACTTACGAAACTCGTACAACCGCTATTGCCCCAACCGGAACGCTGGCAAGTTGTCTGCTATCAAAATGGTGTGTTAACGATTACCGGTGAAAACCAGGCCATGATCAGTCAATTGGCCTATCTTCAAAAGCAATACATTTCACAACTCTCTCAAATAAATGAATTAACAGATCTCACTAAACTTCAAGTTTGCTTGCGGAATCCTTCGCAAACATCACCTGTTTCAGCAACACCTGAAAGAGCCTTAAATGCAGAAACACAGGAATTACTTCGTAGTGCTGCTGACTTTATAAGCGACCCTAAGCTTAGCCAAGCTTTACTACGTTTGGCAAGCAATAAAAAGTAACATAGCAATCAAATGTAATAAATTAAAAAGCAAACATTATGTGATGTGTATCACAGTATTAAAGCAATAACAAAAACATAAAGACACAAACACAATGACTTATGTCACATTCACATACATGATTGGACAATTGGCTTCGTCATCAAATGTTACAATTTCATAGCAGCTTGGATCACTTTTCACATTGCGTAAAAGTTGATTATTCAAGGCATGTCCAGATTTGTAACCATCAAATTTGGCAATAATCTGATGTCCGAGCAAGTATAAATCACCCACGGCATCCAGAATTTTATGCCGTACAAATTCGTCCGAGAAACGCAAACCTTCTTCATTAACGACCCCAGTTTCATCCACACCAATGGCATTTTCCAGACTGGCACCCAACGCCAGATTATTGGCTTTGAGATAATCGAGATCTTTCATAAACCCAAAGGTACGCGCTTCACTGACTTCATAAACGAAGGTTTCAGTAGAAAAATCGATACTGGCGGACTGATGTTCTTTTTTAAAGGCAGGATGATCAAAATCAATGGTGAAATTCAGCTGAAAGCCCTCATGTGGGCTAAAAATGGCACGTTTGTCATCAATCAGCGCTTCAACCGGTTTAATAATCTTGACGAATTTTTTGGCGGCATCCAGCTCTTGCAAACCACCCTGCATTAACAGGTAAATAAACGGACCTGCACTGCCGTCCATAATCGGCACTTCAGAGGCCGACACTTCAATAATCAGGTTATCAATGCCCAGACCAGCAATCGCACTCATGACATGTTCAATGGTGCCTACTTTGGCATTTTCCTGAACCAGGTTCGAGCACATGAAGGCTTCCTGAATCAGCATGGCATCGGCAGGAATGTCGACTGGCGGATTCAGGTCAATACGACGAAACACAATTCCCCCATCGGCATGGTGCGGCACAAAGTTAATCATGACTTTTTGCCCACTGTGAAGACCGATTCCGCTCGCTTTCACGACACGTTTCAGGGTACGTTGTTTCAACATGCTTTTATCATCTGTTCATCTATAAAACCGCTATACGTTAGCATATTTGGCCATTGATAAAAAACAAAAAGGTGGCTTAAAAGCCACCTTTCCTGTCTAATCCAGCTAAACACATGATGTTACATGTTATTTACGCTGTTGATTCTTAAGATAATCCTGAATGCTCATTGGCGTTGGGCGCGGGCTAGAAACCGAAGCCGACGCCGGATTCGCTGCTGCACCTGTTTCATGCTGCTGACGCTGAATTGCCGGTACATCATCATCTTCCACCACAGCCTGTGCAGCTGCTGCTGGACGAGTTGCCTGTACGTTAGTACGTTTGGTCGGTTCAACTGAATCCGCTGCATGACGAGTGAGACCTGTTGCAATCACAGTTACGCTGATTTCATCACGCGCATCCGGATCAAAAACGGTACCGTAGAACACCTGACCTTCATCTAAATCGACAATCTGGTTCACGACATCGGTAATTTCTTCAATTTCACCGAAAGTCACATCATCACCACCGGTCACGTTGATCAGAATACCTTTGGCATTCATGATAGTTACGTTGTCGAGTAATGGACTACGGATTGCCTGCTCAGCAGCCTGACGTGCACGGTTCTCACCACGACCCAAACCGACACCCATCATGGCATAACCACGTGTGCTCATCGCTGTTTTCAAGTCAGCAAAGTCAAGGTTGATATGACCAGGACGGACGACTAAATCAAAAATACTGCGTACTGCATTCAGTAGAACATCATCCGCTTTTTTATAGGCATCTTTCATTGAAATATCACGGAAGACTTTCAATAGACGCTGGTTTGGAATAATGATTAATGAATCTACATGCTGCTCAAGCGCTTCAATACCTTTTTCAGCAGACTGTAGACGGCGTTTGCCTTCAAAGTTAAATGGCGTGGTCACGACACCAACGGTCAGGATACCCATTTCTTTCGCAATTTCAGCAACCACTGGCGCTGCACCGGTACCGGTACCACCGCCCATACCCGCAGTTACAAAGACCATATCGGTCCCTTCAAGCTGTTGGCGAATCAGTTCACGGCTTTCTTCTGCTGCGGTCTGGCCGACTTGCGGATTTGCACCTGCACCCAGACCACGGGTACTTTGCTCGCCCAGCTGAATTTTAAATTCGGCTTCCATGCGATCCAATGCCTGTTTGTCCGTATTGGCACAAACAAATTTTACGCCCTGGATATCGGACTGCAACATATGTTGTACCGCATTACCACCCGCACCACCTACACCAAATACAGTGAAACGGGCTTGACCATTGCTATCGCTATGATCGTCTTCGAAAAATTCAAATGAGGCCATGACCTATAAAATTCCTAATTCATAATTGGCAGTCACTAAGCCCGTATACTGCCTTAATCTTAATAAAATTGTTTTTAAGAATGCTGCTCATGCGTTCACTTGTCAAGTACAAGCCCGATTAACTACATCTTCCCAACAATATTCACAATAAAAATCGACTTAAAAGATTGATTTCAGGGTGTCATTAAAGCCAAACAAGGCTCTTTTGACCCGCTTAGCCAATGACAACCGCTCTACATCATCCTGTTCCACAATCGTGTCCTGGGTATCACTCTGACTAAACATCAGCAAGCCAGCCACCGTACTATATTGCGAGCGACGTAAAGCAGCCTGATGTTGTTCGTCTGCATACACCTGAGTCGGCGGATTACCTAAATGCGCCGAGACCCCCATGGTACGGCGAACAAAACTCACCATCCCTTCGATATGACTGGCATCACCGGTCAATACCACACCATGATACAAGCCCTGGATGGCACCATTTTTCACCAGCTCATCACGTACCAGACCCAGAATTTCTTCATAACGAGCCATAATAATTTCAGTCAGTTCAATCCGGCTGATGGTTTGTGGTCCATCAATCCCCTGGAACTGAATCATATGATCCGGCTTGACCACTTTCAGGTCGACACAGCCATACAATAATTTCAGACGTTCAGCTTCTTCGGTCGTGGTTTGCAATACTGCTGCAATATCGCGGGTCACATGTTCACCGCCACGCTGAAAGGTATGGGTTAAGGCCAAACGACCATCTACATACACCGCAACATTGGTCGTGCCAGCACCGATATCCACCAGACACACGCCATATTCTTTTTCGTCTTTCAGCAGGCTGGCTTCAGCAGTGGCCAAGCTCGACACCACCATTTTTTCCACGCCAATATTGGCACCTTTCAGGGCGCGATCAATATTCTGCATGGTACTGATTGGCAGCATCATTAGATGATAATGCCCGGTCATGCTATGTGCCGACATACGAATCGGATTTAGCACCCATTCCGGTGAATCATCCAGCTCAAAACCCAGAGGCACAGCACTGACCAGATAATGATCTGAAGTCAAATGACTGGCTTTGGCCAATTCCAGTGCACGCACCACTTCACTGGTGGTAATCGCATGCTCGCTATTGTCGATCGAGGTGCGACCTGAAGCATAAAAGCTTTTTAATTCGGCACTTGGAATAGAGACCCAGGCAGAATGTACACGACATTCCGCCATATCTTCTGCTTCTTGAACGGCATTTTTAATTGCAGTAATAACTTTATCGAGACTGACAATTTTCCCTTTACTCATGCCTCGGTTACGAGCGGTGGCCATACCAATCACTTGGATATTGTCTGGCGCGTGTACCTTGCCAATCAAAACTGAAACTTTGTGTGTCCCAATGTCAATCGCCACAACCGAGGGAACAGCTTCACTCATTATTCACTACTACCATTACGTGTTTGTTAGATTTATGGCTTTAAATGCCTCTATTTTTTAAAGCCGGTCATTATGGCTTTACTGTTACCTTATTCTCAACGCCCGTGTCATCAATGGTTACAATAAAATGTCCATTTACAATTTTAGGCGGAATTGAATTTTTCCACTGGATCGACAATCCATTGCGATAACGCAGGTCGATGGCCGAAATTTTAGACCAGACCGGCTTCAAATCACTCTGAGACAGATGGCTCAGGCGTTGTAATTTGCTCATGGTCTGATCTTTATCCACAATTATTCTTAAACCCGAATCAAACTGCATAAACCAGGTCATTCGCTCGGTGAGATATAATTCTTTTAGACGAATGCCTTGTGGCAAAAATAATTGATTAATTTCATTATAACGACGCATCATGGTTTCTGCATGGCTCGCCGGCCCATGTAGTAACGGTAATGCCTGATAATTCTTGGGTGTGACTTCCGTGAAAATCACACCACTGTCACTCAATAAACGTCCCGTTCCCCAACGCGCAATCGCATGATGCGGCATCACCCGCACCCGAATGCCATTTGGCCAGGCTCGGGAAACCACAACCCGATCTACCCAGGACAATTCCAGGGTACGATCACGGATCGCTTCCAAATCCGAAGTAAAATAGTTTTCGGTCACAATCGGTGACACATACTGCATGACCTGACGCTGTTC
This sequence comes from Acinetobacter lwoffii, assembly GCF_024129435.1. GTDB lineage: Bacteria > Pseudomonadota > Gammaproteobacteria > Pseudomonadales > Moraxellaceae > Acinetobacter > Acinetobacter lwoffii_F. The sequence goes on from NZ_JAMXXN010000004.1 coordinate 110,042, forward strand.
AGCAGCCGAGCGCGTACCCACGACACCCAGCTCTGCCACATCACTATTGGTCATGACTTTATATAAGCCCAATATTCCAAAGGCCAGCACCAGTAGCGCAATACACAACAATAACCAGCCACCAAAATTGGTCAGCTTTTCTTTGCGTGTTGGCGGCTTGTCGTGAATTGAAGTAATCGCAGCACGTTTACGGCGCATGGAAACAGGAAGTTGAGCCATATTTAGTGTGCCGAACCAGTCAAGGTCTGTTCCAGTATCGCCACACACAGCTCATCAAAACTGTAACCGACTGCAGCTGCCGCCTTTGGCACCAGTGAATGACTGGTCATTCCCGGCACGGTATTCACTTCAAGCAACCAGAAGTTGCCCTGTTCATCCTGCATGGCATCAATCCGGCCCCAACCGCTGGCACCGACTGCCTGGAATGCGCGCAAACTCAAGGCTTTTAACTGCTGCTCTTCAGCTTCACTTAAACCACATGGAATGCCATATTGCACATCATTACGCTGATATTTCGCTTCATAATCGTAGAAGGCAACATCTTGAGGCGGTTCAAGACGAATCACCGGTAGCGCCTGACCATTTAAAACCACAATGGTGTATTCACGGCCGGTAATCCATTTTTCTGCCATCACCACGGCATCATGTTCAGTTGCCTTGGTAATCGCTTCGGCAAAGTCTTCAATTTTCTCGACCTTGCTCATGCCGATACTGGAACCTTCATGCACCGGCTTGATAATCAAAGGCAAGCCTAAAGCATTAACAATGTCGGTCGCATCAGAATCTCTGGTGACAATACGATACGGCGCTGTCGGTAATTCCGAACCCTGCCAGACCTGCTTGGTCTTGACCTTGTCCATGCCGATCGCAGAACCTTGTACACCGGTACCGGTATACGGCACGTTTAACCATTCCAGTGCACCCTGAATTTGGCCGTCTTCCCCGCCACGTCCATGCAATACAATAAAAGCACGATCATAATTTACCAGTTCTGTGACACTACGCTCCTGCGGGTCAAACGCTTCCGCATTAACCCCTGAACGCACTAATGCCTCAAGTACCGCCGTACCACTGTCTAGAGAAACCTCACGCTCTGCAGATTTACCACCAAGCAACACGGCAACTTTTCCGAATTTTGAAGCATTTGACACGTTTATATCCTTAAACTTTTTTCAATCTGGTCAATTCAATTCAGTCATGCAAGATGACTATTTTATATATAAGTGATTTTGCGCAAGCTCGACTGAGATTGCTCCAACATTACCTGCGCCCTGGGTTAATAACAAGTCATTTGCTTGCAATACTTTTCTCATGATCTGATTCAGGTTGCCGTCCGCCGCATCGACCAGAATCGGCTCGACTTCACCACGTAGACGAATGCTGCGGGCCAAAGTACGACTGTCCGCCCCGACAATCGGTTTTTCACCGGCAGGATAAACATCCAGCAACAATAACTGGTCTACAGTAGAAAGTACTTCCACAAAATCATCGAAACAGTCACGGGTACGGCTATAACGGTGTGGCTGGAACATCATTACCAGACGACGGTCCGGATGACTCTGACGCGCAGCTTTAATCGTCGCTTCGACTTCTTTTGGATGGTGACCATAGTCATCCACCAGTTTCACATTACCACCGTCAATTTCAAACTCACCCTGAACCTCAAAGCGACGCCCCACACCACTGAAACCTTCCAGTGCACGGCAGATTGAAGCATCAGACACGCCTTCATCGGTCGCTATACCAATCGCGGCCAGGGCATTCAGCACATTATGCAAACCTGGCTGATTCACGGTTACACGCAATGGCTCACGCTCTTTACGCAATACGGTAAAGTGGGTTTGCATGCCATCCTGATCAACATCTACTGCGCGGATGTCATTGTCCTCATTGAAGCCATAAGTCAGTAACGGACGTGCAATCCGCGGCATGATTTCACGGATATTGGCATCATCACCACAGACTACAGCCAAGCCGTAAAATGGCAATTTTTGCAGGAACTGGATAAAAGTATCTTTCAGGACATCGAAGCTACCGCCATAGGTATCCATATGATCGGCATCAATATTGGTCACCACGGCAGCCATCGGTTCTAGGTGCAGGAAAGAAGCATCTGACTCATCGGCTTCGGCCACGATATAACGGCTGGCGCCCAAGGCTGCGTTCATACCGGTACGGTTCAGCAAACCACCGATCACATAGGTTGGATCCATGTTTTCTTCAGCCAGCATACAGGTGATCAGACTGGTGGTGGTGGTCTTGCCATGCGTGCCGGCAACGGCAATACCATGACGGTAACGCATCAGCTCACCCAGCATTTCCGCACGGCGAACCACAGGAATACGGTTTTCAATCGCGGTTTTAATTTCCGGATTTTCTTTATCAATCGCGGTAGAGACCACGATCACGTTGGCGCCCTTAATATTATTTGCAGTATGCCCGATATAGACTTTAATGCCATTCGCTTCCAGCTGTGCGGTGGTATTGGATGCCTTGATATCTGAACCGGAAACTTTATAGCCCTGGTTTTTCAGCACTTCCGCAATACCACACATGCCTGCGCCACCGATCCCCACAAAATGAATGTGTTTGATACGGCGCATTTCCGGCACTTTAATTAACTTTTTCGCTTGTTCAGCTGGGGTTGTTGGAGACATAGTTTACTCGGATTACAATTCTTGAATTAAACGGACCACATGTTGAGTCGCATCGGGTTGAGCCTGTCGACGTGCTTTCACGGCCATTTCCATTAACAGCTGGCGATTCAGCATCGGCTCTAATAATGTTGTTAAACTTTCCGGGGTCATCGTGGCCTGCGGGCAAATCTTTGCCGCATTGATATTGGCCAGGAAACCGGCATTGGCCGTCTGGTGATCATCCACTGCGCTTGGAAGCGGCACAAAAATCGCAGCCACCCCGGCAGTGGCAATTTCAGTTACAGTCAATGCGCCAGCACGGCAAATCACCAGATCGGCATCAGAATAGGCTTTGGCCATATCTTCAATAAAGGGCTGTACTTCTACTTGCAGACTGGCCGGTGCATTTCCATAGCGTGCCCGGGTCGACTCGGCATGGTTTTGCCCACACTGATGATAGACGCTTAATGGCACATTGAGTTGCTTTAAAGCTTCTGGAACACGTTCATTTAAGGCTTGCGCCCCCAAAGACCCACCAACAATCAGAATACGTAAAGGCAGTCCTGCCTTGTCACGCTCCTGATAACGCCAAGACGGATTTAAAATTTCGCTAATTTCTTGTCGTACCGGATTACCTGTAGTCACGACTTTTTCTTGGGCCGGAAAGGTATTTGGAAAAGCCTGACACACCATCTTTGCCACACGCGACAATTGGGTATTGGTAAAACCGGCAACTGCATTCTGTTCATGGATCAGCACCGGAATGCCTAAGATACGTGCGGCCAAACCACCCGGGCCTGCCACATAGCCGCCAAAGCCTGCCACGGCATCGACCTGAAGCTGTTTCATGAATTTCATGGCACTTAAGGTGGCTTTCATGATTTTAAAAGGCGCCAAGGCCTTACGTAGAAAACCGTTGCCACGCACACCCTGAATATCAATCTGATAAATGGGAATATTCTGGTTTTTTAATAGACGGTTTTCCATGCCTGCAGGGGTGGCCAACCAGGAAACCTGTATACCTTGTTGTTGTAAGTCTTTGGCAACAGCTAACGCTGGAAACACATGTCCACCTGTACCTGCGGCCATCATCATGACATGTTTAGGCTGTTTTTGCTGAGCGTCGGTCACGGTTTAATTCTTCAATACTAAAAATGGAGCAGGAAATCTGATTTAAGTAATCAATTGTAATCACAAACCTCAGGCCATGAAAGTTTATTTACTTTATTTCAACAAGGCTTTAATTGTTTTTTTCACGCAAATTTCAAGTTTAGACTCGTTTTATTTATAAGGTCTGCACTTTTCCTTAGACTTAAGTGAAGCATCATATCAATTTTAAACTCACTTTTCATTATATTATCAATGATCTTGCCAAGGACAGGGCTTATTTAGAACCATTTACAGCCCACTCCCGGTCAATCCATGCCCTATCATCGACTAATGAGCTTAGGCTTAAATCCTATAAATTTTATAAAACTTTCATGTTATTCCTATCTATATATGAATGATGCTTGATATACAAGCAGATGCTTTAAATGGACTCAGTTCGGATAGATGTCAAAAATATCATTTCGTGATGTATGGATTATCTTGGCCGGTTATCTGGCTGCGATCCATGTCGGCAAACTTTCGGCCGTGATTCCTCTGTTGCAGCAGGATTTAAACCTGAGTTTTACTCAGGCTGGTTTTTCATTAGCGTTGGTGCAGGCTGCCGGAATGCTGTTTGCGCTATGCATTGGCGCCTTCTCGGAAAAAATGGGATTAAAGCGCTGCCTGATCATGGCCTTAATCATTTTAGAGCTGAGCAGTCTTGCCGGGCTTTGGATTACGCAGCCTGCCACTTTATATGTATTGCGTTTTATGGAGGGAATCGGGTTTTTAACCATCTCCTTGTGTGCGCCAGCAATTTTAAAACGTACCAGCCGCGCTGAAACACTGAATTTCAAGATGGGACTCTGGAGTTCCTATATGGGCATCGGTGTCAGTCTGGCCGTATTGATGATTCCTCTCCTGCTTGAATATCTGGACTGGCAAACGATCTGGGGGCATTTTGGGCTGCCTGTGCCTGGTCATTGCTGGAATGGTCAAACAATATTTAAATATTGAACCTGTCCTGGTAACACAGCCAGACTCTTCTCAGCCAGCTACGGAAAATACCTCATTCTGGCAGATTGTTAAAATTACCCTGACCCATCCTCCCATTATCTGTCTGGCGATTATTTTCGCCTGTTATACCAGTCAATGGATTACTGTCACGGGCTTCCTGCCTACACTGTATGTTGAACAGGGGCTGGACTTAAAACGTGCAGGGATGCTGGTCTCGATGGTCGTTCTGGCCAATCTGGGGGCACTTTTGGCGCAGGCATGTTGCTGCAACAGGGTTATAGACCGCCCACCTTATTGAGCACCGGATTTGTGGCAGTGCTCTGTTGCAGTTGCTTGGTATTTGCTGCAAATTCATGGCTCTCATTTGAATTTCAGGTTGTCAGTGCCGTGCTGTTTTCACTGATTGGCGGGATGATCCCGACCACTGTTTTTGCGATTACCTTGCACTATGCACCACGCGCCTATGCAGCAGCGGCCAGTGTGGGTCTGGTTTTACAAATTTCAGCCTGCGCACAGTTTTTTATACCGACCCTGAGCGCTGCGCTGATATCTGCCACCCAATACTGGGCCAATCTTGCCATTATCACCGTCTGCCTTTCGATGCTGGGTATGGTAATGACGGCATTTTTATTTAAGCGCTATCCCCAATGAAAAAATAAAAAAGAGCCTGCAAGCAGACTCTTTTTTCACCTGATTTTGCTTTTAAACCTGATTGGCCTGCCCCGCTTCCAGCACGGCAAACAGATCATCTGCAATCGAGGTGCCAAACTGGGTGTCAATTTCACGGATACAGGTTGGACTGGTTACATTAATTTCAGTAACATAATTTCCGATCACATCCAGCCCTACAAAGACCAGACCTTTTTCTCTGAGATACGGCCCTACTTTTGCTGCAATGGCTTTGTCATTTTCAGTCAGGGGGCGTGCCTCACCTAGGCCACCCGCGGCCAGATTACCACGCACTTCACCATTTTGTGGAATACGGGCCAGACAATACGGCACTGGCTCACCATTAATCATCAGGATGCGTTTATCGCCTTCGACAATTTCCGGAATATAACGCTGCGCCATAATCGGCTGGGTACCATTATTGGTCAGCATTTCAATGGTTGAACCGATGTTGATGCCATCCTGATACAGGCGGAAAATCCCGGTGCCGCCCATACCATCTAGAGGTTTTACAATCACATCGACCTGTTCTTTGAGAAATTCACGGATCAGGCTTTGCTGCGAAGTCACCAAGGTCGGAACTTGCAGATGCGGGAACTGGGTCGCGAACAGTTTTTCATTACAGTCACGCAGGCTTTGCGGTTTGTTGATGATCCATGCCCCTTCGCGCTCTGCCTGCTCCAGAATATAAGTGGTATAGACGAAGTTCATATCAAAAGGCGGATCTTTACGCATCAAGACAACGTCATAAGCAGCGATCGACTCTTTTTGTTTTTCGCCAAGTTCATAATAATGGTCGTAGTCTTCAAATACCTGTAGCGGCGCGATCAGACCAAAGGCCTTGCCCTGATCGATATATAAATCTTGCTGCAATGCATAACCGAGTTCATGCCCGCGACGTGCTGCTGCCCACAGCATGGCCATGGTCGAGTCTTTCTTCAGGTTTACATTTTCAATGGGATCCATCACAACAAGTACGCGCATGTGTCTCTGCTCTTTTTCAAAAAATGACTTGGCAAGGAGTATAGCTTGTGTGGATTCTTTTGTTTATAGTGATTTTGCATGACTTATTTTGTATAGGTTTTTAGATAGATGCTCAGGCAATTTGAGCTCAAGGGAGGTATGCCATGCAACAGGCCATTATCGGTTTTCACCTGGATGAGGAACAGCATTGGGTTGCAGAACTGGCCTGCGGACATGGCCAGCATGTGCGGCATACCCCGCCCTGGAAAAATCGCCCATGGGTGATGACCGAGCAAGGACGTAAAGAAAAACTCGGGATGCTGCTAGACTGTAAAAAATGCGAAAAGTGCGAAACTGCAACCTGAACCTATGAAAAAAGTAGTATGTAGGTGACCTAAAAAATAATCTTGTCCAGAATTTGCTAATTTGAGTTACTGCGTTTATGCTTTTATTGCTCAAACATGCAGCGCATTTTTTCAGGGTGTACTTTTGCTCATACGGCTCGTCAAACAGATCTGGTTGGTGATGCTTGTGGTTTTTGCCATAGGCTGGAGCAGTGTGTCTGTCGCATCTGCAAACACCATGCATCTGGTTATGCCGTCTGAAAAAACGAATCCTCATTGTCTGGAAATGACAAAATCCTCTGCTTCTCACTCGCTGCATAAGACTGATCATCATCAAGATCAGGAACTGATTCAGCCGGACTGTGTCAGTGACAGCACCCAGCAGTCATCAGATTGTCTGGATTGTGGCACTACGGCCTGCCAGAACTTGGTCACCAGCCTGCCCATTACAACGCCCGAGTTAAGCGTGCCTGATCACGGTTATCCGGAAAAAACCCTCCTCCCTGCTTACCATGCCCAGCACCTTGCCGGTTACTGGCAAGAAATCCTGCGCCCACCCAAAGCTTGATCCTGAATTTTTAAATTTTTTTATTCATTAAGGATTAAGTTATGTTGCTTAAAATCAGTCAAAGCCTGTGTCTGGGCTTCGGTCTCATCTCGTCGTCTGCCTTGTTTGCAGCCGTAAAAGAATATCATCTGGTCATTGATGAAAGCCCGATCAATCTCACCGGAAAGACGGTCAAGCGTATCACTGTAAACGGAAAATTCCCTGCACCCTTGCTGGAATTTGAAGAAGGTGATGATGCAGTCATTCATGTACAAAACAACCTGAACAATCAGGATACCTCGCTGCACTGGCATGGCCTCCTCCTGCCTGGGCTGATGGATGGTGTGCCCGGATTTAACGGTTTTCAGGGGATCAAACCGAAGCAGTCTTTTACTTATCGCTTCAAGGTTCGTCAAAACGGCACCTACTGGTATCACGCACATTCCAAAGGTCAGGAACAGGACGGCCTCTATGGCGCATTGGTGATTCGCCCCAAAGCACAGACATTACTACCTCCACATGAACAAACCGAGCGGGATTATGTGGTGATGCTGTCAGATTTTCACGAACAAAGCGGCCAGCAGATTCAGAACAATTTAAAAAAATCGGCCGAATATTATCAGAACCAGCGTGAAACCGTGGGCGATGTATTTAAGCAGGTGAAACGTGACGGCCTCAAGGCCACCTGGACAGACCGCAAGATGTGGAACCAGATGCGTATGCTGAAAACCGACCTATCTGATGTTACCGGTTATACCTTTCTGGTCAATGGAAAAACGCCGCAACAAAACTGGAGTGGCCAGTTCCAGCCCAATGAAAAAGTCCGCCTGCGTTTCATCAATGCTTCTGCCATGTCGTTTTTCGATGTGCGTATTCCCCAGCTGAAAATGACCGTGGTCAGTGCCGATGGACAACCGGTGCAGCCGGTCAATGTAGATGAATTCCGTATCGGAACCGCTGAAACCTATGATGTGATTGTGGAACCCACTGCAGCGCATTACCAGATAGAAGCGGAATCGATCGACCGCTCAGGCTTTGCCATTGGCAGTCTGCATCAGGCAACTGATTCAAGTAAAGCCCCGGCTCCGATTCAATTACCAACACCGCGCCCTCGTGCCTTATTGACCATGGAAGATATGGGACATGGCGAACAACATGACATGTCACATGACACACACAGCAGTCAGACCATGCAGACTGCCACAAGTGAACATGATCAACATGCCCAGCACGACATGCATGCAAGTCATAATGCCATGTCCGGAACCAATCAGCCTCATCAGCCGGTTGAGGGCTGGGCCAATATGTCTACGCCTGCAGGGCACAAAGCCTTGCAATATCAAGACCTCAAAGCTCTGACACCGCAACCTGATACCCGCGCAGCAGAACGTGAACTGGTGATTCGTCTGGGTGGAACCATGGAGCGCTACATCTGGACCGTTAACGGTAAAAAATTCAGTGATGCCGAACCACTTCAGGTGAAATATGGCGAGCGGATCCGGCTGAAATTTATCAATGACAGCATGATGGCCCATCCGATGCATTTGCATGGCATGTTTATGCAGCTGGAAAATGGTCAGTCTGCTGCAAATATGCCAAATAAACACACTGTGATTGTGCCGCCCGGGAAAACGGTGACTACCCTGCTCACAGCAGACGAACTGGGAGAATGGGCAATTCACTGCCATCTGCTCTATCACATGAGTGCCGGTATGATGAACAAGCTGATTGTGGCACAGGTTGACGAAGATCAAGCATCTCACCCTTCTTCACAAAAAATGCCATCAAAGCCAGCAGCTGTTCAAGGAGAAAGCCATGCACATCACTAATCTTTTGGTAAAGTCAGTGCTCAGCAGTGCACTTACCCTAAGCAGTCTGAGTATTTTTGCGGCAGCTTCTAGCGAGCATACGGGTCATAATGAACATCAGCATCATAGCGGGCATCATGCCATGCAAAACATGGCTGATAACCACGCACAGCATACTGAAACTGCAGATGGCGCATCCTATCAACCGCCACAAAAGTTATTGCATCAACAGCATGCACTGAGCACACCAAAAAATTCAGTCAGTTCTGCCAGCGAACATGATCATCGTAAAGAACATGGCGCACAGATTTATAGCCAGATTATTCTGGACCAGAAATGGCAGCATAGTTCAGAGGGAAATGGAGCATTCAAGTCCAAGAACCAGGCCAGAGTCGGCACGGATGAAAATAAAATCTTTCTCAAGCTAGAAGCCGACAAACATGAATCCCGTCAGGCCGAATATGATGCCAAAGTGTTGTATAGCCGAAATATTTCTGATTTCTGGGATGTGCAGACCGGGGTGCGCTATCGACAGGAAAATTTAGCCGAGCCTGCTACACAACAGCAGAACGAGCGCTTCGATGCAGTATTTGGGCTACATGGCCTGGCCCCCTACTTTTTCGAAACGGATGCTCATGTTTATGTCGGTGAAGATGACTTTGTCGGATTAAAACTGGAAACAGAGCGTGACCTGTTATTGACGCAGAAACTGATTATGCAGCCCTTTGTCGAACTGGATGTCATCCTGAATGATCAGGCAGCGAATGCGAAAAAAACTGGTCTTAGTCATGCAACCTTGGGTCTGGAAACACGCTATGAACTGAGCAAAAAGCTCATGCCTTATCTGGAAGTCGGTTATGAATACAGCAAAGGCAACCAACAGACGGCCTGGCAGCAAAGTTCAGATTCAGAAAAAGGCTGGATCTATTCGGCAGGTCTGAAAATGATGTTCTAAATTTTTGATACAGAAAATTATGCAGCTACGGGATATGAAGCTCCATTCATGTCCCGTAGCGCTATGGCACTATACATTTGGCTGAGGAAGATTTTTTAATCCTATGAACTGTACATGCAATGCTTTTCTGTACTTTCCCGCTCATTAAGACACTTGTTATTTTGCAAAAAACTAGTCTTCATCGCCTTGATTTCTACTGTTACTTTTAGCCACCAAAGTGCCTAACATAATGATAAAGGTACTCACGCCGCCAATTAACAGGCTCATCAATCCCATTTCCAGCATAAAATTGCTATCGCCAGTCTCAGGGGCACCCCACAAAAATTGAAGCCGATCACCAAAAACAAAATTGATCCCACATACAATCAGAAATCCAATCAAGGTGGCAATCAGTAAAGTGACCACCAAGTTCTTCCACATTTTACATCCGACGAACAGGATGATCATGGCCAGTCCAACCATGGTGATGATGGATATAAGTAACACACTGTTCCAGTAATCCATGAGACTCACTCGTATTTGGTTTTAAATTAAAATCAAGAAATTCTTATAGTTAATTTTTCCAATTGAATTTTAATATAGGTGGATTTTTATACACAAACAATGACGATAACTATCTTAAAACTACAAATACTAATTTACCCAAAGTTATAAAATACACTGACTTAGTAAAATCTTGCTGGGTACTGAACGATTTTGATTAACATAAAGTAACACAAACACAACGTGTATTTATTGTTTAGCTTCGCTAAAGCTTAAATGCAAATGATAAAGCTCAAGCGAATCAGCTTGAAATGCTTTAAAAAACAAGAATTGAGCTACTTTTATAAGAAAAATAAATAATAAATATAAAAAACTTGAATATTTTCTGATTTAGGCTATGCTGTCTTTAACTAGAAAAAAGCGTTGTTTAGTTAAGCTTCTTTAAGTGCCGCAGTATTATTTATAATCCTCAGTTTTTTCAGATCTTTATTTCAATTCTTGTTGTTTTTCCAAGTTATCCATAGTCATTTGCATGACTAAAATTATTAAAATTTAACAGGTTATATTATGTCTACTACAGTTACCGGTACAGTAAAATGGTTTAACGAAACTAAAGGTTTTGGTTTTATTCAACAAGAATCAGGTCCTGACGTTTTTGCACACTTTAAAGAAATCAGCAGTTCTGGTTTCAAAACTTTGTTTGAAGGTCAGCGCGTTTCTTTTAGCGTGGTTGATGGTCAAAAAGGTCCAAATGCGATCAATATCGTTGCGCTATAATTTAGCACAGCAATAAGAAAAAGCACCTTCAGGTGCTTTTTTTAGCTCTGAAGATTCATAATTTTGGTGAAAGGTTTTCTACTCCTCTATTTAACTCATTAACAGTGAATTTTTAAGAATCATGTTCTGAATCATTGCTGTTGTAAGCGTTGCTCTATAAAGAAATAGAAATGAAAAACCCCTGGCATCTGCCAGGGGTTTTCCGTATGGGTTCGCTTAGTATAACTCCTGTCGTACCTTACTTTCCTTGTATTTATCTATTGTTATTCTTGTGTGGAACCTCCTGTTCCTGTTAAAGCCATCATAGGAAATTTCCACTATTCAAAACAGCCGCAAAGTGCTGGAATTGATGTAAGCGAATGCTTACAAGAATAGACAGAGATAATAAATTTCAAATACTTAGAAAATCGAGCATCTATAAAAAAAGGAAGCTTAAGCTTCCTTTTCTATGCCAATCCAGGCTTAGATCCCGTATTTAACACGGTAATCTTCCATTTTCGCCAAAGCTTCTAGGTCGCCTTTCGCTTCCAGATAGTCCATTAAATCTTTCATGGTAATTAAGGCATGTACAGGAATCTCAAGCTCTTGCTGCACTTCCTGAATGGCAGATAAATCACCCTGACCTTTTTCCTGACGATCAAGCGCCACGAGTACACCGGCAATTTGGGCACCGGCATTTTTCAGGATGGTGACGACTTCACGAATCGCTGTGCCTGCGGTAATTACGTCATCAATGATCCAGACTTTTTTACCTGCTACAGAAGCACCGACCAATACGCCACCCTCGCCATGGTCTTTGGCTTCCTTGCGGTTAAAACCCCATGGCACACTTACCCCATGATTTTGCGACAGAGCCACAGCAGTTGCTGCCACAAAAGGAATGCCTTTATATGCAGGGCCAAAAATCACTTCAACATGGTCACATTCAGTCAGTTTTGCAGCATAGCCAGAAGCCAGCAGTGTCAAGGCTTCACCATCATTCAACAGACCCGCATTAAAAAAATAGGGACTCACACGTCCCGATTTTAAAGTAAACTCACCAAATTTAAGCACACCGCGTGATAATGCGAGTTCGATAAAAGCTTGCGGGTTAAACTGAGCTGGCGTTGACATGAGGTGCTCCTAAATCCATTAATTAAGGTAAGACTTGCGCATGATACCAAAGAGTAGCTATCCAGGTGATCAAAAAATTCTTCGCGTCGTTTCAATTAATGTCAACGGCTTACGTTCATCTGTCACCAAAGGCCTATTGGAATGGATGGAACAGTCGGATGCCGATGTAATTTGCATGCAGGAAAGCCGGATCACGCATGCGCAGTGGACCGATAAATTCAAGCCTGAAGGCTGGTACACGCACCTGTTTCCTGCCGAGCGTCCGGGTTATGCCGGTACTGCCATTTATAGCCGTCTGCCTTTTGTGTCTCTGACCGATGGCTTGGGTTTTGAACTGGCCGATTCGCAAGGCCGTTTTATTGCCGCTGAATTTAACTTGGGTCTAGAACAAACTGTACAGATCTGTTCCCTGTATCTGCCTTCGGGTTCATCAGGCGATGAAGCACAAGCGCGTAAAGATCACTTTCTGGAAGAATACGCAAAAATCCTGAAACAGTGGCGCGATGAAAATAAATCGGTGATTGTCTGCGGTGACTACAATATCGTGCATAAACGTATCGATATTAAAAACTGGTCGGGTAACCAGAAAGCCTCGGGCTGTTTACCGCACGAACGTGCCTGGCTAGATCATATCTACGATGAGCTTGGTTATGTCGATACTTTCCGTGAAGTCCGCAAAGAAGCCGAATTATACTCCTGGTGGTCAAACCGTGGACAGGCGCGTGCCAAGAATGTTGGTTGGCGGATTGATTATCATGCCTGCTCTCCGGACTGGAAAGAGCGCACCATTAATGCCTGGGTCTATAAAGAACAATGGTTTAGCGACCATGCCCCTGTGATTATCGACTACAAACTATAATCTGGATTATTTAATTGAGTGAACAGTTGTTCACTCAATTAAGGCTTATCTCTTACATGACATGACGTATTTTTTGGGTTTATCTCAATGTAATAACATAGCATTATAGCGCTACGGCACAAGGACATGTCAGGACGACAACATAAGGACAGGACGCCGTAGGACGAAAATAAAACAGACTATAGATTTAGCTTGTTTTGCATGGATGTGACATTGGACGTTGGATTGAGACCCGCATGATCAGGATGATTAAATGCGGGTTTTCTATTTCTATCATTCCCAAATTTTTATTTTTCTTATTATTTAGATTGTTCTTTTTCTTGCTGCTCATGTTAAAGCTGCTTGATGTCATTTTGATGACATGACTTTTCTGCTATTTAAAATTTTTTCTTTTTTTTTCATTTGCTTTTGCATGGTCTGCTGCTGCCAATTTGGTTAAGCTAGTTCATGATTTAAATTTTTTAGAGGGCAGCTATGTTAAAAATTTACGGAATTAAAAATTGCAGTTCGATGAAAAAAGCCTTTGATCTGCTGACTGAGCAAGGTCTGAGTTATGAATTTCATGATTATAAAAAACAGGGCATCGATGCTGAAACCATCAAAACCTGGCTAGATGCCTTGGGTCAGGATGTGGTCCTGAACAAGAAAGGCACCACCTGGCGTAAACTTAGTGAAGAAGAGCAACTAACCGCCCTGTCGAGTGAAGATGCATTAATTAATGCATTAACTACCCATACCAGTTTAATTAAACGTCCAATCTTGGCGACCTCTACAGGATTTATTGCCGGTTTTGATGAAACAGCTTATCGTGGCTTAGCCCGCTAATATCATGTATTGAATAACACTCATAAAAAAAGCCTGACATCGGTCAGGCTTTTGTATATCTGCTTAAAATAAATTAGTTGGCACGAATCCAGGTCTGGTTACGACCCAATGCCGCTACGCCGATGAAACCACGTAGCTCAAGTTTCTTGCCACCGTCTGCCAGCTGGCCTTTCAACTTATAGGTTTTACCAGATTGCGGATCTAGGATCGAACCGCTGTCATAACTGGTACCACCAGCATTTTTCAGACCTTTAACAATAGTCAAGCCTTTCAGAGATTTGTTGTGATATGGACCTTCACATTTCTTGCAGGCATTTTCTTCACCTGGAGTTAACACCGACTGAATGCTGGCTGACAAAGTACCATTCTTTTGTTCAGTGAATTTAACCATCGCCTTCGGCTGCTTGGTTTTATCATCAATGGTTTTCCATACCGTGCCATTTAAAGGATCCGCGGCATTAGCCAGTGCAGATAAGCCTAGTAGTCCTAACGTAAGCGCTATTTTTTTCATTTTTCTTCATTTCCTTAGTCTGAAAATAGACCCATGTAGTATTAAAAAGTCACAACAATTTTTCAATTTTTAGGTGTGACTATTTAGTGTAACCTTGTAAATATGGTTGGTAAATAATCTACACGATCAATAAAAGCACAAAAAGATGGAAGGAAGATGAAGATAAGCCCGCTAACGAAACAATTAATTACAGAAAGCTTTTTAAAAACGGCCATTCGTGCCCCGAGCAGATTCAGTCTTCCACCGAGTTCGATGCGTATTGCTCTGGAACAGATGTGCAAACTTTTCCCTCAGGATAAAACGGTACAGATTCGCTCGCTCCGACTGGCCGGGCTGCGCGCGGAAGAAATTAAGCCACAACAGGAATCGACCCAGCTGATTTTTCATATTCATGGCGGCGCATTTTATTTGGGTTCTTTAAATACCCATCGTGCCTTTATGACTCAAATTGCGGCTCGAACCCAGATGCAGGTGCTGCATGTCGATTATCCGCTATCACCCGAATCTGCCTATCCAGAAGCATTAGAAGCCTTGTTTGATGTCTATAATCTGCTGCTGAATCAAGGTGTTCAAGCCAAAGATATTATTCTGTCCGGCGATTCTTGCGGAGCCAATCTCGCATTGGCGCTGGCACTCAAAATACAGCAGGAAAGTCTTCCACAGGTCAGCGGTCTGATTCTGTTGTCTCCACTGCTGGATTTAACGTTGACCAGTGAATCTTTACGTTATAACCAGAAGCATGATGCCCTGCTGTCTCTGGAAACGGTTCAAACCGGAATTGAATATTATGTGCCGCGTTCGATTGATCGTGGTGATCCGGAAGTTTCCCCCTTTTTCGCCGATTTAACTGGTTTGCCACCGATTCATATTCAGGTGGGTTCCAAGGAAATTCTGCTAGATGATGCTAGCCGTTTTAAAGAAAAAGCGGAACAGGCAGGTGTCGAGGTCGAATTTAAACTGTATACTGGTATGTGGCATAACTTCCAGATGTTCAGTGCCTGGTTCGATGAAGCCAAACAGGCCCTGACCGATCTTGCAGAATTTGCCCATCGTCTGGACCGGGATTAAGCATAATTCAATGCATAAAAAGGTCAGCCGTAGCTGACCTTTAAAAAGATGTATTAGGTTTTAAATGGCCTGAACCTGCTGTAATGCAGTTTGCAGCGCTTGTGCTTTAACCGCTTCGCCCATGTTCACTCCTTCAGCACGAATCACTTCGATATCATTCACACCGGTAAAGTTAAATACGGTTTTCAGGAAAGCCTCCTGAAAATCAGCCGGGCTTTGCTCGCCATACACACCACCACGGCTGCTGGCGATATACACTTTTTTATTGCCCGCCAAACCCACAGGACCTTGTTCGGTATATTTAAAGGTACGTCCCGCTACACAAATCCGGTCAATCCAGGCTTTCAGGGTCGATGGCAAACCGAAGTTATACATCGCTGCACCAATCACCACGACATCCGCCTGCAAATATTGTTCTAAAATTTCCTCGCCCAATGCCGTCTGTTCTGCATTCTGGCCCATTAAAATTTCGGCAGTAAGATGGGGAATAGGCTGTGCTGCCAGATCCAGGTACTCAACTTCAATGGCCTCCGCATATTTTTGCTGCAATTGTTCCACCACGGCCTGAGTCAACTGACGCGAAATAGAAGCATCTCCTAAAATACTGGAATCAATCTGTAAAACTTTCATGGCTTCGCTCTTTATCTTTGGTTGTTTCTAACAATGCAGGCATTTTAACGATTGACCATATTGAAATAATTAGCACAAATAAAACACATCATCCTGAATTTAGAACAAAACTGTATGCCTCTTAACCTTTTTAATTTTGATTAGAACCCTTTGGTATAGCCTAGATCACTTATGCTATAGGCAAAGACTGAGCAGATCAGATATCAACTAAATCACAAAAATGTTTTAAATATTGTTGTTTATCAAGTATTCAAACTTATGTTATCTTGTGTAAATAAAGCTATAAATATCCAATAAGTCTTAAAAAAAAATCTGCCATAACAATTAAAGTCAGACCGGGACCATGAAGCGAATATCGCCTGTATTAGAAAAAGTGCTAAGACACAGAATCAAGAAATATCTGGTCGAAGATGAAGTCGTGATGAACTGGCGCATCCTGAAGAAATGCATCCTGATGCTGACCTTGGGATGCGGAGTACATCTGACCTGGCTCGGCTGGGATATTTTCGTGTTATTAAATCCCGAATATTGGCAATATGTTCATCTAGAACGGGTCTATACACAAATTACTCTGAACAGCAGCTTTCTGGTAATTCTATTTCTCCTGATTTTTCCCTGTTATAAATTTCAGGGGAATCAGCTGATTGAACGTTATCTGTCTTATATGGCAGTGGGTACTTTTGTTATCTCGTTGTGTCGTGACGCCTATCTCGTCGGGGTGATCAGCCCTGTGGCCACGACCTCCTATGTCTGTTTAATTATGGTGGGACTGGTGCTGTTCCATCGCACGCTGGTTTATAGCATGCTGATTCCAGCGTCAATTTTCCTAGGCGGATGTGCCTATTTAAGTTTCAGTCATCAATTGCCTTATTCACCGCTATTTAATATCGATGACAAGCTTTTCTATAATGGTTTCTGGCTGTTATCGATGCTGTATTTCATTTTGCCAATTCTGGCCGTCTGTATGGTCTTATTCGAGATTCTGCTCAGTCAATGGCGGCATCGTGAGCAGCTGATCAAACAACTGAGTCAGATTGATCCGCTCACTAACCTGTTTAACCGCCGTAGCATCAACCAATGTCTGGATAAACTGAATGCCGCAGCAACTCCGAATTACGCCTTGGTCTTACTGGATCTGGATCATTTCAAGAAAATTAATGATCACTATGGCCATCATAAGGGCGATGAAACCTTAGTTGAAGTGAGTGCTGTGCTGAACCAGCAATTGCGCGAAAGTGATGTGGTCGGCCGTTTTGGTGGGGAAGAATTTATTCTCGTGCTTAAAAATACTAGTCTGGAAAAAGCCGAACAAGTGGCTGAGCGCTGCCGTATCGCCATTCAGCAATTGCAGATTTTCAGTGATGAGGGTGAGCTGATTCCGGTGACCGCCAGTTTCGGGATTGCTATTTCTAGCGCGGAATTACGCCCGCAGCAGTTATTGAGTCAGGCCGATCAGGCGCTTTATCAGGCCAAAGCCGGTGGGCGTAATCTGATCAAAGCCTATGCTGAACCGGTGCCAGCACAGATGCAGGTCTCTTAAGCGGGTTCAGCTTTTTAAGACTCGATTATGGATTTTCACTTTGAGCCAGCGCTTGCAGTTGTGCCAGCAATTCTGCCTCGCTAAAGGCACCGGTCAAACGCAAGCCACGAATTTCCTGCTGCTGCGCATTCAAGAATAAATACGTCGGCGGCCCGAGAATTTCCCATTGGTTTAACAGCGCTTGATGAGAGACATTATATTGGCTTAAATCCAGCTTGATCAGGAAATATGGCGCAAGCGCCTGCTGTACCGCTGCAGATTTTAAAATACGATGTTCGATCGGCTGACAGGCAACACACCAGTCGGCGTAGACATCAATAATAATCTTTTGCCCTTGTGGTGCCCTGTCCAAAATCTGCTGAAATTCTGCTGCACTACGTGCCACATGCCACTTGGCTTCTGTGCTCGCCTGCTCCACAAAAAAACGCTGACTGTGCTGATATTGGCTATAAGCGATATAGGGGACGGCCAGTACCAGACACAGGATATATAGCCATCTCAAACCGGTACGATGCCAGAAAATCCGGAACAGCACATAAGCCACGAAGGTCATACCCAAAGCTAGGGATAACCATTGTAAAGCGGCTTCTGAAATCAGTGGGCGAATAAAATACAGCGCCAGCGCCAGCATGATAAAGGCAAAGAGCACTTTGATCTGATTCATCCAATGCCCGGCTTTAGGCAGAATCCGTGCACCCAGAATACTGGCCAGCAATAAAGGCGTGCCCATCCCAAAACCTAAAGTAAACAGCAGTAAAGCTCCCTGCCACTGACTTTGCGTCTGGGAAATAAACAATAATGCGCCTGCCAGCGGTGCGGTCATGCATGGCCCCACCAGAAGCGCCGAAATCATGCCCATGACACCGGCACTGACCAGACCGCCTCCCTGCTGCATGGCCTGTGCCCGATCCAGACGATGAACCAGACGTTGCGGCAGTTTGATTTCAAACAGGCCAAACAGATTCAGGGCAAATAGGACAAACAGGATGCTAAATGCGATCAGGGTTCCCGGTTGCTGCAACCAGCGCTGAAAATTCAGGCCGGCCGAAGATGCAATTAGGCCAAGTACTGCATAGACAGCGGCCATACTGCTGACAAAAGTCAGTGCAATCATCCAGGCTTTCAGGCCTTTACTATCTCGTACAATCAGCGAGGTCAGAATCGGCAACATCGGCAAGGAACACGGTGTAAAAGCCAGTAAAATGCCTAAGCCAAAGAACAGCAAAAGCCCATAGCCCAAAGAGCGTTCAAGCAGTTGGGCTGACCATTTCTGGTCTTGTGCTGCATAGGGTTCAGTTTGTGTGTTGGCTGATGCAGAGATTTCATTTGCTGTAGATTCTGAGGAGTCCGCTGCATTAAATAGGGTATTGTGTTGCAGTGATGAAGTATTCAGATCGAGTAAACGCTTTGTTCCTGATCCGGTAGCTTCAAATTGCACCAGACCAGACAAATCGGTCTTGAACTGAATGGTTTGTGGCGGATAACAGATCCGGTCTTTGGCACAGCCCTGCCAGCTGACCTGATAGGATTGCCCCGCCTGAGTCGGAATTTGAAACTTTAACTGCTGATAATAAACCTGGGTATGTCCATAGTTATCATCATATAAATCTTCAGCGGGTGGCAACTCAAACGACACCGGTTGGTTGCCCTGCCGGACTTCAATTTTATGCTGATACAGATAATAGTTGTCTGGAATCTGCCAACTCAGTTCAGCCTGCTGCTGACTGGTGGAGATCACGCTCACAGGAAAAGCCTGCTCGGCAGACAACAATGCAGTTTCCGCCTGAGCAGGACTGCTGAACAAGGTGCTTCCCAAAATAACCAGGGCAAGCATTTTCCCCCAGGTCGGGAACTGCGAGTATTTCATCATCTGTGAGTTGAATAACTTAGAACAGCACAGAGAAACCTAGGCCTGAGAAGTAACTTCGATCTGCACCATCCAGATCTACACCGACATTCGCATCCAATTGGACACGGTCGTTTAAGGCATACATGACCCCGGTACCGAGCGCGTATTGATTATCGACACTTTCAGCTTTACGGTAAATCAGTTCAGAATAACCTGACCAGCGATCAGTAATGCGGTAGCCTAGAGAAGGAATCGCAGACACTGCCCAGTTGCTGTCCTGCCATTCATAACGCATGGTCAATGCGGTACTGACCAAGTCATTATATTGATACGACACGACAGAACCCAAGCTGTAAATATCTTCTTCATTAGTGAAACCGGCATTGCCTGTTGCAATGATGGCTTCGGCCAGCAAAGCCATACTGAGTTTGTCATCATCCAAATCAATGGCCTTTTTCAGACCAATACTAACATCGCCCAGACCATCATCTTCTTCGGTCTGGCCATTGGATTTCACTTGGGTCCAGGTCGGGCCAGCCCAACCTAAACGCAATTCCAGATCATCACTGAGTCCGGTACGTAACAACATATCTGCACTGAGTGTGGTCACGGTCTGATCGCCCGACTTGCTATAACGCGCTGTAGGCAAGCCTTGCTCCCAAGCGACATTTCCGACTGGAGTAATTCCAGTACTCAGACCCTCACCTGGTCGATCAAATTCAAAATCTGCTGCGAAAAGCTGTGCACTACAACCGGCCAGTGCAATCAAACCCAAGGTTTTTAATGTTGTCATGTTGGAGCTCTTTATTAAAATTTAACTGAGTTCTTTGGTCATTTTTGCGCCATGCTTGCGAAGCAGTTCTAGCGTCTGTTTTTCTTCGTCTAAAGCTTCTGACCAGTTGATTTCATCAAAATCACAATCAAAGAATAGATCACTAATTGAAGATAAAATAGTCATGCCATCTTCATCTTTGCTATTTGGATCGACTTTTTCATCCAGTAAACGCTGTACAGCCGGTGCACATGCGGCACTCGCGGCATCCCAGAGCGGGCCATAAATTTCTTCTGCATCCCACAGATGCAGATTCACTTTGGCCTGGATCAGTTCTTCCAGAATCTGTAAATGTACCGCCAAACGTGCCTGTTTCTCATCTTCTGAAAGTGGTGTACCGGCTTCATACAGTTCACACACCTCTTCCCACCATTTGAACAGGCCATCTGACCAGACCGAAATCACCGGGCCTTTGTCATGATCAATAAAATTCGGGTTGAGTCCATCTGCCAGCAGCTGTTTGACCTGGTCCAGATTTAATTCTTCGAGTGCTTGCACAAAAAGCTGTTGTTGCGCAGTTAACATGATGGAGCTCACTTTGATTCGTTTTCGACTATTATGCCGAATAAAGCAGGATTTGTTGTGCTTCTCATAACTATATTTTTGTTTAATACGAAAAAAGCCCCGCAGGGCTTTTTCAAATCAGTTCGGCTTACTCTTCGATATCCGCAGTATCTGTGTCTGCTAGTTCGAGAGCACCAGGACGAACATTGTCTTTTTTCTCGATCACATGTTCCAGACTACGTTTTAGTCGGTCAATTGCACCATGGATCGCGGTATCGACATTATAGCCACGGTGATTGACTACGACAGGTTTCAAGCCTGCAGGGCGCGCTTCAATCATACAGCGAATATCGTCATCGCCGCCTTTGGCGCCATTTTCATCACTGAGATGGACTGAAAAATGGGTAATACGTTCGCTGTGGCGCTGGAATTCTTGATTTAATTCTTCCCGTACATAAGTAATTAAACGATCACTATTCTGAATGTGGTTATCGGTACGAAGTTCAATATTCATATATTACCATCCTCAATCTTTGTAACTTTTGAGTGCAAAATTTTTTATCTTGGCACGTTTGTAGCTTGCTGTTTCGCATCGCATTTCACTTCTTCAAATGATTGGAATCACACCCTCCATTTTGAATGATGAACACATTTTTGAGTCTGCAGAATCGTGTCCTTATATCTTGAATATCGGCTGTATCTGGGAAATATGCAAGTGATATTTTGGTTTTTTAGCAAAAGAATAATCCATTGTGACAACTGCTTACTCAGCTCAAAAATGCAGGATTTTTCAAACGACAATTGCGCAACTCTTCACACGATCTAATTTGAAATGTTTTTTAGTCAGACAGATAAATCGCTTAAATAACACTCGACCAGAAAACCTAAAAAAAGAGAAATTAAAAGTATTTTTTTATGGAAATTAGCTCACTTTTACCTAATAATTTATCTTATAAGATCAGCTCCTAGTCAGCCTTACAGTCCTGAAGAGATCATATGCTTTATCATTGTTTAGTTGCTTGTGCAGAACCAGGAAAAATACTCTTTCTTCATTCGAAAATAACAACTTGAAAAAATGATTTTCAATTGAAATATAAGACCGATCAATCTCACTTGAAGAGGTTGAGAACAGGCTTATAAAACGACCATCATTTGAGATTTTAAAAGTAGCTTCATTACACAAACAGAACAAAGCTATTCAGCCTCAGGCTCAAATTAATTACTAAACAATCTGTATATTCCCCCCTATTTTTACTGTTTCTCTAAACTCATCATCCTGAATTGAAGTGATTTTATATTTTTAGTTATACATTCAGTCTTTTAAGGCACTAAATATTCAACTTTATTTAAAAAAATAATGCTTTAGAAAAGCCTCAGCGAAAGACAATGAAAACTGAGCAAAATGATCGTCTGCATTCAACTCATGAGAGCTGAAATATATTTAAGTTAGCGATCACTTTTAACTTTATTTTTACTTATTAATCTGTATGCTTATTCTGCTTTCTCGGGGGGATAGATCTAAATGAAATTTACACAACTTACGGCACTTTGTGCATTAGCTTCAACTGCTGTATTTGCCCAAGCAAAACCAGTTTGGCAGGACTTTAGCGTTACAGGTCTTTATGGTGAAAACTATGAAGTTGTAGACGATCAGCAAACTACTTTAACTGTTGAATATGCTGCAAAAGTTAAATATGCAGATGTATTCTTCTTTATGGATCGTCTGCGCGGTGGCGATGATGTTAAAAGTACGTACTTTGAGTTATCACCACGTTTAAGCTTAAGCGAAGTTACAGGCCAAAAACTTGCCTTTGGTCCAGTGAAAGATGTGCTTATTTCAACAACGTGGGAAGGTTCAGATAATGCTGATAACTTCCTATATGGCGTGGGCTTTGACCTTGATATCCCATACTTTCAATATGCAAGCTTAAATCTTTATCGTGCAAACAATGAAAAAGTGTTTGGCAATAAAGACGATTATCAAATGACGCTTACCTATGGTGTGCCATTTAAACTGGGTGCTGAAGATTTTCTTGTAGATGGCTTCCTTGATTGGTCAACTGCTGAAAAAGACGCTCAAGCAAGCGAGTTAAACTGGACTACACAGTGGAAATGGAATGCGGGCAAACACATTTCTCCAGATACCCGTTTATACCTCGGTGTTGAACATTCAGTGTGGAACAATAAGTTTGGTCTTAAAAGTCAAGACGAAAACAATGTCAGCGCACTTGTGAAATATCATTTCTAATTGATGTATGATCGAAAGCAGAACTCCGGTTCTGCTTTTTTTTTAAACTGTGATTTCAGCTCACCTCTACTAGAACAAAAATATGCCTGATTTTGACATTCGACCTGCGACCGAACATGATCTTGAAACCATCCTCGAGATTTATAATCAGGAAGTACTCTATGGTACCGCGACCTGGAACAGAACAGCCTTTGATTTGAACTATTTCAAAATCTGGTTTAAGCAGCTTAAAAATCAGAATTTCCCGGTTTTTGTGGTTGAAGATACTCAAAATAAAGTCGTTACTGGCTATGCCTGTTATGATCAGTTTCGTAGTATTCAGGGCTTTCAACAGACGGTAGAACATTCCATCTTTTTAAATCCGGATTATGCTGGGCAAGGTCTGGGTTCTAAATTATTGCGGTATTTAATTGAACAGGCTCAAGTACAGAAACTGCATATCATGGTCGCGGCGATTGATTCTGAAAACACCTCATCAATTCGTCTGCATGAAAAACTGGGTTTCGTTCAAACTGCCTATATGCCACAAGTCGGACAGAAGTTTGGGCACTGGCGTGATTTGGTCCTCTTACAAATCAATCTGGATCAAGCTTGATTCATTCTTAGTTTAAAGCTATTCCAGAACTGCTTTCTGGACACTCCTCTTCAGCTTTTTAATACTTGGCCATCACGATATTTTGTTGTTATCCAGTCTAATAAGCACAAGTTCTATTTACTTATACTAGCGGTTATGTTTTATTCAGCTCAAAATCATACTGAATAACACCATGTATAAATCTCTATTGTCTATTGGTCTTTTAAGTTTAAGTATGCTCACTTTTGCTGATTCAGACTTTGAAAAAGAGCTCCGTTCAGGCTGTAGCAAAGTGCCAAGCTATGCAAATAATGGCAAAAAATTCTACGACCAAAAACAATATCAAAAGGCCATAGCGCAATTTGAGCAACAAGCCGCATGGTCATCCTTTTGTGCGATGAATGTAGAAGATGGCGGTACAGCTTTTTCCGAACGCGATATCACTACGGCGTTTAACAATGTCGGTTTAAGTTATGCCAAGCTTGGAAAGCCGCAATGGGCACGCGCCTGGTTTTCTGTCTATCCTGAAGCCCAAAGTAGCCAGTTTAATTTGAAACAGCTTCCCACTCCTCAAAAAAGTGCTAACTTGGCGGGAAAATATGTACGTTACGCGGGCTATGGAGCATGGGATACTATTACAGTTCAGAAAGTAAAAAATGCATATGAAATTGATTTCGAAGGTTATTATATGGGGTTACGTAGTCTGATTTACGGTCCTAATGTAGGAGACTTTGAAACTTCTATGGCTTTAAATAAAAGCCAAGCACAGTATCAATTTCAGGATTGCAAAATTGATCTAACTTTTAAATTTGATCCAAAAATAGGACAGCAAACTGATGTAAAAGAAACACCTTATACTAATTGCGGTTTTGGACATAATGTCTCGGCAGAGGGTCTATATTTAAAGGTTGAGTGATTGCCGATTCAGCGATATCTTATTGCCCTATAACAAACATAATATTCAAAATATTACAGGGAAAATATGGCTAAATTTCTAAATACCAGTGCAACCAATTTTTTCTTAGAAGAACTCATCAAAAATGCCAAAGAACGTTTAATTTTAATCAGTCCGTATTTGCGTCTCAATGACCGTATTAAAGAATTATTAGAAGACAAAGACCGGTTAAAAATTGATGTTCGCATTGTCTATGGCAAAAGTGATTTGCATCCTGAAGAAATTAAATGGATTCAAAAACTGGACTATGTTCGTTTGAGTTTCTGCAAAAACCTGCATGCAAAGTGCTATCCGAATGAATCGGAATGTATTATTTCCAGTTTAAACCTCTATGAATTTAGCTAGGTCAATAACAATGAAATGGGCATTTCAGTTCGTAAGTATGAAGATGATGAAGTTTTTAAAGATGCGTATGAAGAAGCGCAGCGTATTATTCGGATTAGCGAAGAAGTCCGGATTAGCTTAGATGAAGTCAAAGCTAATCCGAACACTGAGGATTTAGGTCAAACTGATCAAGAAGCTAATGCCTTTAGTAAATTGACCACCTCCAAACTGGCTGCCAAATATAAAATTAAAACAGCAGATTTACTTGAAAAGTTAGTGGATAAAGGCTTTTTAAAGCTGAATGACACGGGTAAACATTTTTTAACTGACCAAGGCAAATCCATCGGTGGTGAATACCATCCAAGTCAGTACGGCGGCTATTTTTTATGAAATGAAAATACAGAAATCTAATTCCTCCATTATTCAAAAAAAATTCCCCTCTCTCTTTAGGAGATGAGAAGCTCTGCTTGATAAGAGGAGATTTAAAATTTAATCCCTCCAAACCTCCCTTTCTTACGCTTCGATATAAAGCAGTGCTTATATCTTGCTCAGGGAAGCTTTTTCCCTCTCCTTCTAGGAGAGGTTTAGGGAGATGTAAATAAAGATAAACCCTCATCCCCCGCCTTCTCCCTGAGGGAGAAGGAGCTAAAGAATTAAATCGTCACCAACTCCCGGATCCCCTTCCCCGGCATTTCACTGCCCACACCTTGCGCCACCACTTGCCCACGTGCCATCACGGTATAACCATCGGCAAGTTCTTCTGCAAAGTCATAGAACTGCTCCACCAACACAATCGCCATTTCACCACCATCAGCAAGTTTACGAATGACTCGACCAATATCTTTAATGATTGAGGGTTGAATACCCTCAGTCGGCTCATCCAAAATCAGCACACGAGGTTCAGATGCCAAGGCACGGGCAATAGCAAGTTGCTGCTGTTGACCACCCGATAAATCCCCCCCACGGCGATGCTTCATTTCATCTAAAACAGGGAAAATTTCATACAGATGCTCAGGCACTTTACGAGTTTTCGCCCCTTTAAATTTCGCCATGCCAATCAGGAGGTTTTCCTCAACCGTCAGCGTTGAAAAAATATCGCGACCTTGTGGTACATAAGCCAAACCTTCACGGACACGCTGTTCAGGACTGAACTTGGAAATGTCTTTACCATCCAATAAAATTTGCCCAGATTTAATCGGTAAAATCCCCATCAAACACTTAAGCAGTGTGGTTTTACCCACACCATTACGCCCAAGTACCACCGAGCATTCACCCACAGGTGCAGTAAAGGACACATTACGCAAAATATGACTGCCACCATAAAATTGATTGACGTCTTTGACTTCTAACATTGCTGTCTCCTTAACGTCCTAAATATTTTTCAATGACATCTTCATTGGCTTGTACTTCTGCCAATGTGCCTTCTGCCAAAATTGCGCCTTGTGCCAATACCGTGACTTTTTCACTAATGGTGTCAATAAAACTCATGTCATGCTCGACTACT
Source organism: Acinetobacter lwoffii (assembly GCF_024129435.1). Lineage (GTDB taxonomy): Bacteria > Pseudomonadota > Gammaproteobacteria > Pseudomonadales > Moraxellaceae > Acinetobacter > Acinetobacter lwoffii_F. The sequence goes on from NZ_JAMXXN010000004.1 coordinate 136,666, forward strand.
ACAAGGGTATGGTTTTTCTTGAGTTCTAAACACAACTCCGCCGTGCGTTCGGTTTCGGCATCGGTCATCCCTGCTACAGGCTCATCCAGTAAAATCAGTTTTGGGCGTTGCATCAGCAACATGCCGATTTCTAACCATTGCTTTTGACCGTGTGACAACAAGCCTGCCGGTTTATTGACGAACTCTTGCAAACGAATTTGCGCAAGTGACTCATCCAACGCATTTTGCGCATCAGGATTAAGCTTGCTAAAGAAACTCTTTTTCACCCGTTTATCTTTGGGTGCAGCAAGGAGCAGATTTTCCATAACCGTGAAATTTTCAAACACGGTTGGCTTTTGGAACTTACGCCCGATGCCTGCTTCGGCAATTTGCTCGGTACTCATTTTGGCTAAATCGTAATTTTGACCGAAAAATGCCGTGCCTTCGGTTGGTCGAGTTTTGCCCGTGATCACATCCATTAAGGTGGTTTTACCTGCCCCATTCGGCCCAATGATGCAGCGTAATTCGCCTTCTTCTATATAAAGCGACAAATCGTTTAAGGCACGAAAGGCATCAAACCAAACACTGACTTTTTCTAAATACAGCGCAATACCATGGGTAAAATCCGCGCCTTGTTCTTTAGGACGGCCATAGCCTTCAGCGGCATGACCACCATGAGGTTGCAGGATTTCGCTCATTCGCTACGCTCCCTTCTTAAAACGGTCAAACAGACCAATAATGCCTTTTGGCAGGAAGATGGTCACCACAATAAATAGGGCACCTAGAATTAATAACCATGCTTCAGGGGATGCTGCGGTAAAGTAGGTTTTTGCCCCGTTGATGACGCCTGCACCCAGCAATGGCCCAATCAATGTGCCACGACCACCTGCTGCCACCCACACCGCCATTTCAATCGAGTTCACCGGGTTCATTTCACTTGGATTAATAATGCCTGCTTGCGGCACATACAGCGCGCCTGCAATCCCTGCAATCACCGCAGAAAGTACCCAAGCAGAGAGCTTGTACCAAAGCGTGCGATAGCCCAAATATTGCAGACGATTTTCGCTATCACGAATCGCCCCCAACACACGGCCATAAGGTTTATTCATTAAATGACGTAAACCGATAAAGCATAGCAACAACACCAATGCGGTAATAAAGCACAAACTCGCACGCATCGATGCCGAGGTAATGTCCATACCTAAAATGGTTTTAAAACCGGTAAAGCCGTTGTTTCCACCAAAGCCGGTTTCATTACGGAAGAAAAGTAATGCAGCGGCAAAAGTCATGGCTTGAGTGATAATCGAGAAATACACACCTTTGATTTTCGAGCGGAAGGCAAAGAAACCAAAAATAAAGGCAATAATGCCTGGCACGAGCACTACGAGTGCCAGCGACCAGAGGAAATATTCTGTACCGACCCAGAACCAGGGCACTTCGGTCCAGCTTAAGAAACGCATAAAGTCCGGAATGCCATCCCCTGCAGACTGGCGCATCAGGTACATCCCAAAGGCATAACCGCCAAGGGCAAAGTACAAACCATGTCCCAAACTTAAAATTCCGGCATAGCCCCAAACTAAATCCAGCGCCAAGGCGACCAAGGCCAAGCACATGATTTTGCCAATCAGAGTGACCCAATAAGCAGATAAATGCAGGGTTGAATCGGCAGGTAATAAATGTAGCCATGGCAATGCCAATAAGATGGCAAAGCACACGGCAGTGGCAATACCGCTATGCGGTTTATCGGATAATAATTGTGTCATCTTCATGTGCTTACTCCACGAAACGGCCTTTGATGGCAAACAAACCTTGTGGACGTTTTTGAATAAACAAAATCACAAGCACCAAGAGAACAATTTTTGCCAGTACCGCACCAATGCCAATTTCCAAGGCGGTACCGCTAATACCCAGACCAAGCGCTGCAAGGACTGCACCCCACACCTGACCTACACCACCGACAACTACAACCAAGAAGGCATCAATAATGTAGTTTTGCCCTAAATCCGGCCCGACGTTACCGACTTGTGCCAAAGCACATCCGGCTAGTCCTGCCAAACCTGAACCGAGACCAAAGGCCATCATGTCAATACGACTTGAACGAATGCCGACTGCACGTGCCATTTGACGGTTTTGCGTGACTGCACGCACGAACAGACCAAAACGGGTTTTATTAAGCAGATAAACCAGCAGTAGAAGCACTGCGATGGTAAAAACAATAATGGCAATGCGGTTATAGGGCAGCATTAAGCTGGGCGTGATAGAAATCCCGCCTGATAGCCATGAAATATTCGACACTTCGACATTTTGCGCACCAAAAGTCATCCGTACCAGTTGCATCAGAATGAGACTGACACCAAAAGTGGCAAGCAAGGTTTCCAACTGGCGACCATATAGCGGACGAATCACCGTGCGTTCAATCAACATACCAATCAGCGCACTGACCACAAATGCAGCAGGAATCGCGGCAATCAGGTACCAATCAACATAGCTGCCCAAATAGCTTTTAAACAGGCTTTGCACCACATAAGTGGTATAGGCGCCAATCATAATGAGCTCGCCATGTGCCATATTAATCACACCGAGCAAACCGTAGGTAATCGCAAGACCCAGTGCAGCAAGCAACAAAATACTGGCGGTACTTAAACCTGAAAATAAATGTCCTGTCCATTCACTGGCTTGAATACGGGTTTTAATACTGTTTTTCGCTTCAAGCAAAGCCGTTTTCAGTTCAGGATGTAAATTCGGCTGTGCCAACTCATTGTCGATCATCGCCAAGACATCAGGACGATTAGAATCTTGTAAAATTTTTGCGGCTTGAATTTTGACGAGCACATCTGAGTTTTGATAATCCAGACGGGCTTTCAACTGAGCCAAACGGGCTTTGACTTTATTGTTTTGTTCTTTTAAATACAGCGCATTGATATGTGCTATATCAAGTTCTGCAAGATTGCTTTCATAAATATCAATCGCTTCTAAACGCTCAGAGGCATCATCCGACTTCAACTTGCTTTGTGCCAAACCAAAGGTCAGTGCTTTACGCAAGGTATTCACCAAAGTGACTTGTGCAAGGTCACTTGGCCAATCTGCAACGACATCTAAACTTGGATAACTGAGCAACTGATCATCGGCTTCTAAAATATAGGTTTGTCCTTGAGAATCGCTATAAAGCTGGTCGTTTTCAACATATTCTGCAAGCTGATCTAACTGTTCAATACTGCCTGGCCATTGATTGAGTAAAGCACGACGTTGAGCAAAATCACCTTGCACAAATTGCTGAATCGCATCTTGTGGTTGTATCGCTATGGTTGAATTATTGTGTTGTAAAGAGGTTTCTGCTGTTGCCATTTGCATACAAAATATTTGTATACACAACAGAAAAATAGTGGCGATATTCACACGAATATTCATTATATACACCCCTATTCCATTGGAAGTTTTCCGTGGAGAGTAAGAAAAAAATCAGAGGATGCCTGCTACGGCTGTAGCAGGCAAAAGATAGGTATTATTTAGGAATGTACGGGCTCCAAGGCTCTGCTTGAATAGTTTGAGATGTTTTGTAGACCACATCAAACTGACCATCACCACGAATCTGGCCAATCATGACTGGCTTGTGTAAGTGATGGTTACTTGCATCCATTTTTAGGGTATAGCCCGATGGTGCTTTGAATTCCTGACCTGCCATCGCTTCACGGACTTTATCGACCTCTGTAGAACCTGCTTTTTCAACGGCTTGCTTCCACATATTAATCCCGACATAGGTCGCTTCCATTGGGTCATTGGTCACCAGTTTGTCAGCATTTGGCAGTTTGAATTCCACCGCATACTGCTTCATTTTGTTGGTGAATTCGGTATTGACCGGATTCTTCACTGACATGAAATAGTTCCATGATGCCAAATGACCGACCAATGGCTTGGTATCAATACCACGCAGTTCTTCTTCACCCACTGAAAATGCCATGACTGGAATTTCAGAAGCTTTAATACCCTGATTACCCAGTTCACGGTAGAACGGCACGTTGGAGTCGCCATTAATGGTCGAGATCACCGCAGTCTTTTTACCGGCTGCGAATTTTTTCACATTACCCACAATAGTTTGATAGTTGCTGTGACCAAATGGCGTGTACTCTTCCATGATGTCAGCATCGGCCACGCCTTTAGACTTTAAGAACGCACGTAAAATCTGGTTGGTGGTACGTGGGTACACATAGTCTGTACCGAGCAGGACAAAACGCTCAGCCTTGCCGCCCTCTTCGCTCATCAAGTATTCCACGGCTGGAATGGCTTGCTGGTTAGGCGCAGCACCGGTATAAAAAATATTTTTGGATTGTTCTTGGCCTTCGTACTGTACAGGATAGAACAATAAGCCATTCAGCTCTTCAACCACTGGCAATACCGATTTACGTGACACCGACGTCCATGCACCGAAAATTACCGCGACTTTGTCTTGGGTAATCAGCTGACGTGCTTGCTCTGCAAACAGCGGCCAGTCTGATGCTGGATCGACCACCACCGGTTCCAGTTTCTTACCCAGTACCCCACCATTATCATTGATTTCCTTAATCGCCATTAAGGCCGTGTCTTTCAGTGAAGTTTCAGAAATTGCCATCGTGCCTGACAAGGAATGCAGGATCCCGACTTTAATCGTATCGCCGCTATCTGCGACTTTGCTTTCTGTGGCCGGGGCTCCTGCTTTTTCAGCAGATTTTGAACACCCCGTTAATGCAACAGCCCCTGCCATGGTTGCGGCTAAAATACTTTTTGAAAATAAATTGCGTTGGAACATCAGATTTTTCTCCAAACTTTATAATGGTGCATTTTTCATGCTTGTCTTGTTGTACATCTGGATGGAGTGATTCAATTTCTGTGCCAAGGCTTCAAAAAATAAAAAAATTTACTTTAACCGATCTCATTATTTGTATTATGAATCATTGATTTAGTAATACTAAAAAGAATTAAACCTGTATTTAAATACTGTATCCGAGCTTAATTCTAAGTAGGTCGCGCAAAGAGCAATGAAAGCATGGCGGAAGTGAGATAGAAGATGATGTACAAATAAAGTGCAGTATTTTGAATAATTTTTGCACTGTTTTAAAACAGAAAATCCCGCAAGCGCGGGATTTTTTATTGCTTAAATTCGATAGTTTAAACCACCAAATCTGCCAGATTGCCTTTTTGCTCTAACCAGTCTTTACGGTCACTGGCACGTTTTTTTGCCAAGAGTTTATCCAATAAACCTGCAGTATGATGAGCATCATCTAAGTCCAGTTGCACCAGACGGCGCGTGTTTGGATCCAGTGTGGTTTCACGCAACTGGCTGGCATTCATCTCGCCCAGACCCTTGAATCGGGTAATTTGCGGATTCTTGGTTTTGCATTTTTTCAGGATGCTATTCAGTTCGTCTTCATCCAAAGCGTAATGCACATCTTTGTTGTCATCAATACGGAATAATGGCGGCATCGCTACAAATAAATGCCCTTCCTCGACCAGTGTAGGAAAATGCTTTACAAACAAGGCACACAGCAAAGTCGCGATATGCAAACCATCCGAGTCGGCATCCGCCAGGATACAGACCTTGCCATAACGCAGTTCAGACAAGTCATCCGAACCCGGATCAACGCCAATGGCAATCGCAATATTGTGTACTTCCTGCGATGCTAGAACTTCGTCAGAAGAGACTTCCCAAGTATTCAGGATTTTTCCACGAATTGGCATAATCGCCTGGAAGTTCTTATCACGCGCCTGCTTGGCCGAACCACCCGCAGAATCCCCTTCCACAATAAACAGTTCTGACTGATCCAGATCATGGCCTACACAGTCCGACAGTTTCCCCGGCAAGGTTGGACCCGCGACAATTTTCTTACGTTCTACTTTTTTCGCTGCTTTGAGACGGCGACCGGCTTTGGAAATGGCCATTTCTGCCAGTTGCATGGCGATATCAGAATTCTGGTTCAACCATAATGCAAAGGCATCTTTGGCAATATTCTGCACAATTCCAGCTGCTTCACGGCTCGATAGACGTTCTTTAGTCTGACCTGAGAATTGCGGCTCCTGAAATTTCAGCGACAGGATATAATTGACGCCGTCCCAGACATCTTCGGCAGAGAGTTTCATATTCCGCGGCAGCAAATTACGCAGTTCACAGAATTCACGCATCGCATCGGTGACGCCTGAACGCAGACCATTCACATGCGTTCCGCCTTGTGCGGTCGGAATCAGGTTGACATAAGATTCCTGGACGCTTTCACCCCCTTCGACATTCCAGCAAATTGCAAATTCTGCGCTGGCACGTTCCGCATCGCCTGTGGCAACAAACGCCGGTGCCGGAATAATTTCACGGTCTTCCAGCTCGTCCATCAAATAATCAACCAGACCATTTTCAAACTGCCAGGTGATCTTTTCATCATTGATCTGATCAACATAGTTGATCTGTAAGCCCGCCGCCAAAACAGCTTTGGCTTTGAGATTATGTTTTAAAGCTTTGAGGGCAAATTTAGGAGAATCAAAATATTTGGCTTCAGGCCAGAATTGTACAGTAGTTCCTGATACCCGTTTCGGTGCCTTACCTGCCAGTACTTCAAGCGGTGCAACCGGTTCGCCATTTTCAAAGGCCATTTTATACAGATTGCCCTGACGCTGAACTTCAACCTCTACCCGGGTCGAAAGCGCATTGACCACTGAAATCCCAACGCCATGCAAACCACCGGAAAACTGGTAATTATCGGTGCTGAACTTACCGCCGGCATGCAGTTTGGTCATGATAATTTCAATACCGCTCTGGCCATATTCAGGGTGAATATCCACCGGCATACCACGGCCATTGTCTTCGACTGATAAAGAACCATCTTTATAGACCGTGACGGTAATCTTGTTGGCATGCCCTGCCAGTGCCTCATCGACAGCATTATCAATCACTTCCTGTGCCAAATGGTTGGGACGAGAAGTATCGGTATACATGCCCGGACGACGACGGACCGGATCCAGACCAGATAAAACTTCAAGAGATTGAGCCGTATATTGAGACACGTTATTCGGTTTCCTTTTTTATGCAGTCCAATAAAAACTGTAAGACGAACGGAATTTTCTCCGCAAAATCATCCATCCCGTGACTGCCATAGGCTTCAGTCATCAGCATTGCAGGGGGATGCGCAGCACTATAATAACGATGTGCTTCACGATAATCCAAAACTTCATCGCCTTGTTGCAGCAGAACCAGTATTTTGTCTGCATCTTGTGCAACAGGCAGGGCCAATTGCTGGAGTTGTACCAGATCTGCCTCATCCAGACACCAGTTTGGATGTACTTGATAAGGCAATTGCTCGTCAAACAGTTCACGAAACAGTTGCCATGGTCGCATTGCCGGATTGATCAGTACAGCAGGCACAGCATGCTGTGCGACCAGATGTGTCGCATAAAATCCGCCGAGACTACTGCCCAGTAATGCCACATTATGCATCGATTCAATCAGTTCAGAAACATGCGCAATGGCAGCGTTCGGTGACATGTTTAAATCGGGTAAATGTACCTGAATTTCAGGATACTTTGCACAGTAATGTTGCAGCAATTTCCCCTTGATCGAGTTGGAATTACTCTTAAAACCATGCAAATAAATGATATTCATGAACTACCAACAAAAAACCCATCAATCATCAAAATTTAATTTAAATAATGTGAAGTACACTACTTTATAAGACCAGTTAATTGCTTAAATTGTCTGACAAAAAAGCCCAAAATCTTTTCTCATTCTCGTTATTTTAAGCTGAGGCCCTCAAAATCCGGAAACTCAACAAGAAAAAGAATTTATACCGCGAAGTTCTTTAAAAAGAAAGATGGCACCATATGCGGCTCATTGAAAGGACAGGATCAGATGCCAAGTTTGACACCGTTACATGAAACCTATTGTCGATGGGACCGAACCCCGCCGAGTCAGGCCGATGTACTGGAAGGTCTGGCGCAGCTGGTAACGATGCGCTTTAACGATGTGATCCAGGAGCTGATCAAGAGTATTCAACGCGAAATTTTAATGAGTATTTTCGGTTTAAGTGAAAATAATTCTGAAAAAATTCAGAATATTCCGTCGATTGTGCGGCTCTATCAAATGTCTTATGACATGCTGTTTCATTACGGCAATACCCTGATTGCCCCTGCTTTGCGCCAGATTATTGAACGCTTTCCTAAACTGCATAATAAACCGCTGACACCTTCCTTGCATTTTCTGGTCAGTGTCTTAAATGGTATTATCGGGGATTATCTGCTGAAATATCAAAACCCTCTAGCCCTGCCGATGGTGATCTATGACCATTATGGCTCGCTGCAAAAAGGTGAGCTAAGCGGTCGTATTACTTTGTTTGTACATGGCTTATGCATGAACCATTTAGACTGGTCAAATCGCAAATATGAAGGCATTGGGGCAAAATTACTGGCGCAGCGCGACCGCAATACCATGCTCTACCTGAATTACAATACTGGACGCCGGATTTCTGCCAATGGTCGAAGTCTGGCGAATACCTTACAGGATCTGATTGCTCGCAATCCGAGAATTACCAGTATTGACCTGATCGGGCATAGCATGGGTGGTCTGGTCTCTCGTAGTGCGCTGTTTTATGGCAAGCAGAATGTCTATAGCTGGGTCAATATGGTGGAAAATCTGGTCTGTCTGGGTTCACCGCATCATGGTGCAGTACTGGAACGTTTTGGCTTTAGCTTGCAGGACAAACTTGGACATTTTCCACTGATCCGGCTGCTTGGCCATCTGGTCAATATTCGCAGTAACGGTATTCTGGATTTGCGCCATGGCAGCGTCCGGGATGATGACTGGGAGCATAATCCACTTCGGATCGGCTTTATGGATGATCACCGTAAACCTGCCCCAATTCCCTCGCATATCGATACCTATCTGGTCGCCGGTACCATCGAGTTTGAAAACCGCAAGAACAAGACCTTACATGTGATTGGCGATTATCTGGTCAGTATTAAAAGTGCTTTGGGCGAGCACCCCAATCCGCGTTTCCAGCTCAAAGTCCCGGATGCAAACAAGGCGATTTTCTACGGCCTGAACCATTTTGAAATTCAGTATCATCCGCTGGTGGCCGAGCAGGTGGCGCGCTGGTTCTATCCAAGTATAGAAGATGAAGCCTTTGATCAGATTCATGAATATGTGATGGATCTGGACAGTCTGGAAGGCATTGCCCTGACCTGAACTTCAGCAAAATAAAAAAGCCCTCGATTGAGGGCTTTTTTATTAAATATGGAATTAATATTTATCTCTGAGTCGTTTAACCGGTGCCTTTTTATATTTACGCAGTAGTTGCCACAGACTAATCAACAATAAAATACTGAAAAAGATCAAAGACCAGACAGGCAAGGATTGACCCAAAAAGGTCCAGTCAATCGCGGCACATTCCCCTGAACCATTTAAGACCTGTTGCAGTACAGACTGCATCGGCAGGGTTTCCAGCCAGTATTCCAGACCGGGACCACAGCTCGGCACCTGATCCGGTGGCAGGTTCTGTAGCCAGACATGACGTGCAGCCACGCCCACAGCCCACAAAATACTGAGCGAACCCAGCAAGGCATATAGCCGCTTCATGAGATTGGATGCGGGATTATGCAGGAATGCGATCAGTGAGATGATCCCGAGTCCGATTAATCCAACACGCTGAAACACACAGAGCGGACAAGGCGCCAGACCTTGTACATGCTCAAGATATAAGGCAAATGCCATGCCGATGACAGCAGCCAGAAACAACATACCACTCACGAAGCGATAACCCCATTGCATGGTGAATCCTCTTATTTTTTTATCGATATTGGGCTAAATAATCAGCAAAACTGACGCTGCTATCTTGCTCGAGTTGCTGTTGCTGCTGCAATGACTTTTGTGACATTTCTTCAAAATAAGCCAGGGTTTCCGGGCTGAGCTGATGTTCTTCATAGACACTGCTGTGCTGTTGGGCCAGATGTTGGCCAAAATGCCACATACCGCCCTGCTCACGTGTATCCCCGACCACCAGAGCAGACAAGGTGGCATCGACTTCATCGACCCGGATCATCATGGTTTTTAAAGCATCAGTATATAGAGTACTGTCGTAGGCTGAATTTAACAGCTTGGCCAGGGGATGCATACGCTGCAAATGCATGGCACACCAATCTTCAATCGGATAAGACTGGTCATTTTCCATAATTGCCGCATTTGGCGCACGGCCGCGGTTCACTACTTCAGCCTGATTCTGTTCAATAATATCCTGTTCATTGCTGAGGAGCGCCGGACTGTCCTGCAATAAACAGTACAAGGCTACGACTTCGAGGAAGCCGGCCGTATCTTCATTAATGCCAATCGGGCTGTATGGATTGACATCGACTGCACGCAGCTCGACATAGGCAATCCCACGATTTTCCAGTGCCTGTGACGGCGTTTCACCTGCAAGCGGCACCTGTTTCGGGCGCACTAAGCTGTAATATTCATTTTCGATTTGCAGCACATGATCATTGATCTGGATCGGCTGGCCATTGGCATCATCTAGTCCCAAACGGCTAAACGGTTTATACGGCGTTTTGACGGCTTTTTGCAGCCCGTCCAGATAGTCCTGCAAATTATTGTAGTGAATACCGAGCTGTTTCTGCGCAGAGTTTTGATAACCAAAACGTCCCATACGCAGTGCAGTCGCATAAGGCGAATACAAGGTACCTTTGACCAATGGCAGCAAGAAATGATCACGGCCAGTCATAAAGCACTGGCAGACCGCCGGACTGGCCCCGATCAGGAACATCACCAGTGGGGTCAGACGAATAAAGTTGCGGATCAGGCCCATATAGCGATGACTGCGATAATCCTGCAAGCTCAGTGCTTTGAGTGCTTCATCTTGTTCCTGCTGTTGCAGTGCCTCGAACAGATGGTCCGGGAAAGACAGGTTGTAATGCACGCCTGAAATCGTCTGCATACGGCGACCATAACGCACACCTAGACCACGACGATACAGGGTTTTAAATAAACCGATATTCGAGCTGCCATATTGTGCCAGCGGAATGCTGTCATCCCGACTGTCCAGCATACACGGCATCGACAAAGGCCAGAGCTTTTCATCATTTTCCAGATGACGATGCACAATCGCATGAATATCGCTGAGATAGTCCAGCGCTTTTTTAATACTGTCCTGTGGCGGAGTAATAAACTCCATCAACGCTTCGGAATAGTCTGTGGTGATATGTGGATGAGTCAAGGCTGAACCCAAGGCACGAGGATGCGCTGCCTGTGACAGGAAACCATCACTTTGCATACGCAAGCTTTCACGCTCGATACCACGCAACATGCCTTTGATGAGTGACGACTCGACCCAGGTTGGTAATACATTTGGGGAAGTCGATTCAGGTTGACTCATTACAATCTCGCTTAAGGGGGCTAAATTATTAAATTAAAATCATCGGTTTAATCAGTATAACGTGATTTCATGCCGGCACATGACAGGCTGCCTAGTTTTCAGGCAAACCATTGATTTTTAATTTGGCAAATTTTTAACACAAACTTCCTCTATAAGACATGGAAAATTTGTGATTTTATTAACAAATAGATGCTAATGAATTGTAAATATTATGAATTATCAAGATATTTTAGACTTCTGGTTTCATGCAGACAGCCAGCCCTTATGGTTTAGCCAAAGCCATGAATTCGACCAAAGTATTGCGCAGCAGTTCATGAGCACCCATCAGCAAGCAGCCCGGGCTGAACTTTGGGGCTGGCGTAAAACAGCAGAAGGCCGGCTGGCCGAAATTATTGTCCTGGATCAATTTTCACGAAATTTATTCCGTGATTCTCCCCAAGCTTTTGCCCAAGACAGTTTGGCACTGGCCTTGGCTCAGGAAACCATCAGCCTGAACCTGGATCAACAACTCAGTCCGGAACAACGTGCCTTTCTATATATGCCATTTATGCACAGCGAATCCAAACTGATTCATGAATTCGCATTAAAACTGTTTCAGCGTCTGGGCAATCAGACCAATCTGGAATTTGAGAAAAAGCATAAAGTCATTATTGACCGCTTTGGACGTTATCCGCACCGGAATCAGATTCTGGGTCGTGCATCGACCGATGAAGAACTTACTTTCCTGACCCAGCCCGATAGCAGTTTTTAAGATTTTTTAAGCCCGGCTGTCTGGACTGGATCATTGCATCAGGAGATCGAACATGAAAAACATGCTACTGGGATTGAGTGTGATTGCTGCCATCAGCCTGACCGGCTGTGCAACCACACCATCAAAGCCCTTAACATTTGATCAGTTAGGTCGCTACAGTACCACTCCCCTCAATAGCAACACTTACCGTATCAGCTTTCAGGCCCGTCCCAATATGAGCTTTGGCACAGCTGAAGAAATTACCCTGCTCAAAGCCGCACAGACTACCGTACAAAATGGCTTTCAGTTCTTCAGAGTACTGAATGATCCAAGTAACCGTAGTCAACAACCTCCACGGCAGGCCATCGTCTATCCGGCACCAAGCTTTTATCCGTACGGGTATTACCGTCGATATCCAGGGTTCTGGCCAGACCCATTCTATGACCGTCCTTATACTGTGACGCTGGATCCTGCCCAAGTGGCCTATACCATTGAATGCTTCAAGGCCAATCAGGCACCTCAAGATGCCTTTGATGCCCGCTTGATTTTACAGTCACTTGGGGCTAAATATGGTTTAAGTCCATCCGGTGCAGTGCTGCAACCGCAACCGGCCAATCCCTCCTGACAGGATGATCTATGCAGACAGAGCGTATCTCCCCGAGCTTACAACGCAGTAAACGTTTCGCGACCATCGCCCTGGTGGTCGCCGTACTGACCTGGTTGGCATTGATGGTTGCAGCCAAATTGTTACCTGAATATGTCTGGCTCATTCATATTCTGATGCTCTCGGCAGAAGCGGGTGTGGTCGGTGGTCTGGCGGACTGGTATGCGATTACTGTGCTGTTTCGTAACCCTTTTGGCAGATTGCCCATTCCCAAGTTTTTACGTGACCATACCGAGATCATTCCACGTAACAAGGCCCGTATTGCAGAGTCAATGGGCCGTTTTGTGCAGGAAAATTTTCTTTCTCCGCAAATTGTACAACGCAGTCTGGACAGTACTGACCTGAGTCTAGCCGCGGGACGCTGGCTAGCCAATCCACAAAATAATGCCCAAGTGACTCAGGTCATCCAGCAGACGGTGCCTAAAATCTTTGAATTTGTGGGACAGGAACAGATTGCCGGATTTATCCAGAGCAACAGCGTGCAATGGGTCAAAAATACCCAGATCAATACCTTAGCCAGTGAAATGCTGCATGCCGTTCTGGACAATGATTTCCATCAGGATGTGCTACAGCGCGGACTGGATGTGGTGCATGCCTGGATGACCTCGCATCCTGAACAAACCCGCGAGCTGACCCGTAACCTGTTTAAGGAAATGGGCGTGTGGAAACTGGCCAAAGGTGCCAGCTGGATCGGGATTGACGTGCAGCAACGCAGTATTGATTCCGTAATCGGGCGCGTTGAAGCCATGCTGGCCGATCCAGATCATCCATGGCGACTTAAAATTGAGAACATGGGACATAACTGGATGTTACAGTTGGCAGATAATGACAGTGAAGCCAGCCAGCGTCTGAATGAAACCAAAGATGCCTTATTAGATAGTCCACAGGTACTGAATTTTATCAGTGGTGCGGTGGTGATTTTATGTGATGCGATCAAGGAAGACTTGCAAAAACCTGATTCGGGTATTGCAGAGAATCTTAGAATTGCCATTCAACAGGTCGGAGAAAATATTATCTCAAATGCCTCGGTACGTGAGCTGCTGAATAAACGTCTCAGCGGAATTGCGGTTGACCTGAGTGACCAGTACAGTGAAAAAGTCATTCGTTTTATCAGCGAGCGCATTCACGAATGGGATTCAAGCGAGATGATCGATAAGATTGAAAACGAAGTCGGCGGTGACCTGCATATGATCCGGGTCAATGGGGTCGTGGTCGGTGCCTGTATCGGTCTGGTGCTCGGGATCATCCGGGCGGCGGTGGAGCATTTAATTTAAAAATGATGCTATTCGCCCCATACAGCCCCACTTTTAAAATGCCCAAGAATTGACTCCAGCCAGATCAAATTTAAGATTTAAAAAATGATCATTTGGGTGGCTGAGGTCCGGACATATCCACCAACAGCCCAGTGAATTTGCGTACGAATGGCAATAAGGTCACCACAATCGGAAAAGCAATCGCCCAGGAAATCATCCAGTTATGAAACCAGAGTGCCATAAATCCCTCAATCCAGCCAAGATTGCGCAGCATATTGATCATGGAAATAATGCCACTCATCAGGCAGGACAGGATAAAAGGCACAATAATCAATGCACATTTTGCAGGAAGTTTAGGAATATGACCGATAATGGTCGGACGTTGTGATGCAGCCACGACATGCTCTTTTTACTGTTTTCAGATGACTAATATAAGCCAAATTCTGTACGGTGAAGCATTGTTTTTTTCATCTGAAATGTTGAGCTAAAAACTGGTTTTATTTTCATGGGATTAATCCGTTGATTTTCCCTTTCTTTAGTCAAAAGCTTCTGACAAAGTGATCCTCTACTTTTTATTCCCTAGAAATGCTTTTACCTAAACAGCCTGAAATTTGCTATATTTGCTGTTTTTCTGCGATCTCTATTTTCGACTGATTATGAATACGGCAATACAAGCAGCTCTCGATCATGCAGTGCACACTTTACAGGCACAAGGCGTACTCCCATCTGACTGGAACAATACAAGTAATTTGACGCGTACCAAAGACCGAAGCCATGGTGACTTTGCGTCGAATATTGCCATGATCGCGTCGAAAGCTGCGGGTATGAAGCCACGTGATTTAGCGGAAAAAATTCTTGCTGCCCTGCCTGAAGTGGCAGATATCAGCAAGGCAGAAATTGCCGGTCCTGGTTTTATTAACTTCTTCCTGAATGCCGACCAGCGCTTTGCAGTCCTCGATCAAATTCAGACACAACAGGCAACTTATGGCCGTACCCAGGTCAATGCTGACAAACGTATTCAGGTTGAATTCGTTTCTGCCAACCCAACCTCTAGCCTGCACGTAGGTCATGGTCGTGGTGCTGCATATGGTATGACGGTTGCGAATTTGCTTGAAGCGACCGGTGCCAAAGTCGACCGTGAATACTATGTCAACGATGCTGGCCGTCAAATGGACATTCTGGCGACTTCGACTTATCTGCGCTACTTAGAATTAACGGGTCAGGAACTGGTATTCCCGAAAAATGCCTACCAGGGTGACTACGTAAAAGAAATTGCACAAAGCATTATTGACCAGGATGGCGATGCTTATGTCCGTCCTGTGGCCGACGTGTATAAAGATGTGCCTGAAGATGTACAGTTTGCAGCCGAATTAGATGCTGATGGCAATAAAGTCGTATTGTCTGGTGATAAAGAAAAACACATTGATGGTTTGATCTTTAATTCACAAGCGTTAATTGGCACAGGCTACCGCGTATTCTTGCAAGCCGCGCTTAAAGCAATCTTAGATGATATTAAAGATGACCTCGGCGAGTTTGGTGTAACCTTCAATCAATGGTTCAGCGAAGAATCATTGACAGACAAAATTGAAGAAGCCTTACAGACTTTAGACCAGCGTGGTTTCCTGTATGAACTGGATGGCAACATCTGGTTTAAATCCACTGCATTCGGTGATGAAAAAGACCGTGTCGTAAAACGCCGTAATGGTCAGACCACCTACTTCGCATCTGACATCGCTTATCACCTGAACAAGTTACAACGTGGCTATACCGATATCATCGATATCTGGGGTTCGGATCACCACGGTTATATCGCACGTGTAAAAGCGGCCATTGATGCGTTGGGCTATGACTCGAAAAAATTAACGGTTCTTCTGGTTCAGTTCGTGAGCCTATGGCGTGGCGGCGAGATGGTACAAATGTCATCTCGTTCAGGTCAGTTCGTGACCTTGCGTGACCTGCGTAAAGAAGTCGGCAATGATGCCGCTCGTTTCTACTACGTAATGCGCAAGTCTGAACAGCACATTGATTTTGACCTTGATCTTGCTGTGTCACAAAGCAAAGACAATGCAGTGTATTACATCCAGTATGCACATGCCCGTATCTGCCGTATGTTAGAAAAAGCAGCGTCTACCAACGTCAACTTTGATGCTACAGCGGCACGTAATTTAGCGGCTAAACTGGAGCTGGATGCTGAAACTGAAATCCTGGCCAAGCTGGCGGCCTATCCAGAGATTCTGGTCCGTGCTGCAAACAGCTATGAGCCGCATCAAATCGGTAACTACCTGAAAGAGCTGGCAGCATTGTTCCACGGCTGGTACAACGACAATAAAGTACTCGGTGATGATGCTGAATTGACCCAAGCACGCTTATTGTTATCAGTGAACGTACGTCAAGTACTGCGTAACGGTTTAGAACTTTTAGGTGTGTCTGCACCTGAGAGCATGTAAGCAAAACACTGTTTTGCATGCTCGCAAGGCGAGAGCTAGGCTCGAAGCAGAAATGTAAAGCACTGCTTTTACATTGATGCAAGACAAGAGCTAAGCTCGAAGTGAGCATTTAAGCAAAACATTGCCGTTTATCTGCTGAGCAGACATTTTGTAACTTCAGCTATGTGCTTGAAGATATAGATAAATTAAAATTCTGTGTGATTTGTGATCTAGAGGATGACTTTTGTATCCTGATCACATAGGATGAAGTGATAGTAAGGGCATAACTGCTGTTATGCCTTTTCTATATGTCCCGATTAATAAGAGGAAAATCCCAAGTGTTTGGAAAAACGCAGCGCGGTGTATCTGAAAGACCGAATAAGCCTAAAAAGCCACTTATTCCAACTTGGCTCGGCACACTCGTGATCATTTTAATCGTGTTAAGTTTTTTGATGGCACTGATGCTCTGGAAGCCATGGGAACCGGTTAAACCGAAAACTCAAACAAGTGCTGAATCTGTCCAAGAAGAAGATACCAATAAAGATTACCGTTTTTATGATCTGTTGCCACAGCAACAAGTGACGCCGATTCCTGAACAGGCCGTCCCTGAAAACAAAAATCAGGATACAGTAGTGATTGTAGAAGCGCCTCGACCTGAAGTGGCTACACCTGAAGCGACGACGACTGAACCTGGTTTAGAAGCCAGTGAAGCACCTGTTGCCGCTCCGGCCAGTTATATTCTGCAAGTGCGCAGCTTTGATGATCCAGATCAGGCCGATGCCCGCCGCGCCGAAATTATTCTCAATGGTTTATCTGCTGATGTGGTACGCAGTGTAGAAAATGGTAAAGTCTGGTATCGCGTGGTTTCTGGCCCTTACGATTCTGCAGAAGCTGCGATTATCGCGCAGCAAACCTTACAAAATAGCGGGATCGATTCTATCGTCGTGAAACGATAAACCTTAGCAATAAAAAAGCGCCTGATGGCGCTTTTTTATTGCTTTTTAGCTCCTCCCTTTTAAAAGGGAGGCTGGGGGGGATTAGCTAAAAATTAAATCCATCTTTAGAAAGGGGGAAGCTCCCTCACCTTCTAGGAGATGAGAAGCACGGCTTCGCAAGGAAGAGGTTATTTTAAAAGCCCCTCCACCTAGCCTCCTCCCTGAGCGAGATTCAAAGCAATGCTTTGAATTAAAGTGCAAGAGAAGGAAATTAAAAATTTTAATCCCCCTCGATCCCCCTTTTTCAAAGGGGGAGGCAACAAGAGGTTAAAAGTATCTTATAGAGTATGTCCCAGCGCTTCACCCATATTCACCAAAGAATTGGCCTTGAATGCAGCATCCCACTGCATTTTATTTTCTTCAAATAAAATCACTGCAGTTGAACCGAGGTAGAAACGACCCAGTTCTGCCCCTTTTTCCAGGAACAGGTCATGCTGATTAAGTTCGATTCGTCCTGAAGGCTTCACTTTGCCGGTTGCCACGGTTTCAATACCCGCCACAATCATCGCGCCGACCAATACCACCGCCATACGGCCAATTTCAGTATCAAACAGGCAAACCATACGTTCATTGCGTGCAAACAGGCCCGGAATGTTTTCTGCGGTCACCTGGTTTACCGAGAACAGCTCGCCCGGAACATATAGCGTTTCAGTCAGGGTGCCAGCAAATGGCATATGCACCCGATGATAATCACGTGGCGACAAATATACGGTCGCGAATTCACCATTTTTGAATGGCTCGGCCAGTTGTGGATCAGCAATCAGGGCTTCAACGGTAAATTTCTGGCTTTTGGCCTGAAACACATCGCCATTTTCAATTTTACCCAGCTGGGAAATCGCACCATCTGCAGGCGAAACAATGCTCGTAGCATCTGGATCAACCGCACGGATACCTTCTTTTAGGGCGCGGGTAAAAAATTCATTAAATGACTTGAATTTCAGGGCATTGGCCTGCTCAGCAATCGACATATCAATGCCATACTGCGCCTTAAAGGCAGTAATTGCAGCAGTTTTGATAATCGGGTTTTCGCTGGCGGCAATTTTACCCACCACACGAGACAAGCGATGTTGCGGTACTAATCGTTGAGCTTTAATAAAAAACTGTTGTTTTAAACGTGACGTGATGCTCAAGATGGCAGCTCCCCTGTAGCGATTGGACTATCGAGGCTGTTGCCCCATTCACTCCACGCACCATCATAGGCTCGAATTTTCCAGCCCAGTAAACGACCCAGAATATAGGCCAAACCTGAGCGGTGATGGGACTGGCAGTACACCACAACGGGTTGATTCAAATCAAAGCCCAGTTGTTCCAGACGCTGCTGAGTACGTGGTAAAGGCTGTAATTTTAAATGATTTTCGCGATTAAGGGCAGTACTCCATTCAAAATGACGTGCTCCCGGAATGTGACCGCCGCGTCGAGCCGCTAGACGTAAACCGGTATATTCATCTTGCGTACGGCAATCCCAAATTTGAACCTGTTGATTTTCAACCTGTTGGCGCAGTTCATCATAGCCAATCTGAAAATTCGCCTGATGCTGGAGATTGACCTGCAATACATCCTTCACTGGTGCAAACTGCTCCTGACTGGAAGAAGTCGGCAAACCGGCACCGAGCCAAGCATGAATCCCGCCATTCAATAGGCTGGTATTTTCAAAACCCAGACAATGCAGGTTCCAGAGCAAACGTCCGGCCCATGCCCCGCCCTCATCATCATAAGCCACCACATGATGTTCAGGAGAAATATTCAGATAATCAATGAGAGCCTGCAAGCCTTCCGCGTCCGGCAACAGTCCCATTGCCGTTTCATCCTGACGCACCAGAAGTTTAGGCTGAAGATGCAAGGCATGCGGAATATGCAGCTGCTCATACACAGAGGCACGGCTCAGGTCGACAATACGAAGTTTTTCATGGCCCAAATAGGGAACTAAATCTTCTGCCTCAATCAGCAGGCCAAAATTAAAAGCTGCAGCGGTCATCGTTATCATGGCTATTATTGGTCAAATCCTGTTGATCTTAGCACAGCTGGTTTTTACACTGATGCGCTTTCTTTGCAGATGATTAGCAAGATTTTAGCTAAACCCTGGTCTTAAATAAGCTTGCATAAAAAAAACCGCATCTGCATAGACACGGTTCTTTAAGATTATGAATTGTTCAAACTGACTTAGACAGGTTCATTGATCTCAAAAACCTGACGTAAATAGGCCAGGAACGTATCATTATCGGTCATGGTCTTGCCCGGGCTATCCGAGATTTTGGCCACTGACTGACGGTTACATTCCACCAGTTTCAATACAATATTCAGCGGAGTCTGTCCCATATCATTGGTCAGATTGGTACCAATCCCGAAACTGACCTGGAAACGGTCTTTAAAGTATTGATGCAGTTTCCAGGCTTTTTCCAGATTCAGGCCATCACTAAAAGTCAGCATCTTGGTTTTGCTGTCAATTTTCAGCTTTTTATAATGCGCATAGGCCTTGTCACCCCATTCATAAGGATCGCCACTGTCATGACGCAAGCCATCAAACAGTTTGGCGAAGTACAGGTCAAAGTCGCGCAGGAAGGCATCCATCCCCACCACATCGGTCAAGGCAATGCCCAAGTCACCACGATATTCCTGCACCCAGCTTTCCAGTGCAGATTTCTGGAAATTACGCAGACGTACGTCCAGCGCCTGAAAAGCTTGCAGGAATTCATGCGCCATGGTGCCAATCGGGGTAATCCCCAGCTCTTTGGCCAACAGTACATTACTGGTACCACGGAACACATGCGGTGCAGCTTTGTGAAATTCTTCGACCACATGCTTTTGCCAATCGAAACTGTAACGGCGACGCGTACCAAAATCTGACACCAAAAATGGTGGATCATTGGGGTTTTGCGCAGCATCATACTGCTTTAATAACTCGATTTTGGCTTTTAAACGGCGCTCGCCTTCCGCCAACACTTCAGGTGTGCGAATGCGGCTGAAATACAGTTCATTCACAATCGCCAGTACGAAGATCTCAAACATCATCGCCTGAACCATCGGGCCTTCCACCACAATATCCAGACGGCCTTGACTGTCGATACTGGCCTTAATGAAACGGCGCTTGAGCTGGAACAGTTCCAGATAATCCACAAAATCGCTTTTGATAAACCGTAAGCTTCTTAAGTATTGCAGTTCATCTTCTTTGAATTTGAGCTGACACAGCAAGTCCAGTTGATGATTGAGATCATCCAGAATATCCGTCAATGGATAGACTGTATCTTCCAGATTACGACAACGGAAATGGTAGACACTATGCGTTTGCGGAAACTTGTGTAAGACCACTTGTAACATGGTGAATTTGTACAAGTCAGTATCTAACAGAGAATGGATAATTGGAGCCATAACTAAGGGAATATCGCTGTGCTTATCTCTGCATTAAAGCATAAAAAGTCGTGCAATAATGCAGGATTTACGTACAGCTGGCTGTATTTGCGACAAAAGTATCAGAAGCATAACCCGCTTTATTTCTGGGTTTTGGTCTGAGCTTTTTCCTGCTCCTGAATCAGTTTCTGCAACTGTTTTTCCTGACCAATGACCTTGGCAAATTCGGCTGTGGTCTTTTGTCCGGTTTTTTGCGCCTGTACATCACAGTCCACCTGACGCAGCTGCTTGGCAATCGCAAATTCCATTTTAAACAAGGCTCCCATCAAGGCTGTATTGCCTCGATTGTCTCGAGCACAGCGGTCTGCCCCATGCTTAAGCAAACTAGCGACAATATCCTGATGGCCATAATAAGTCGCCATCATCAGTGGTGTATAACCGTCTTTATTGCGTACATCGACCGGAAAGCCATGTTTCAAAAATTCGTTGATAACTTCGCTATTGCCAATTTTGGCGGCAGCAAAGAACAGGTCGACCAGTTCCTGTTGTGAGTTCATCTGAATATTGTCCACGCTTTTAGCGGGGGAGATCTCCTTCGCGACAGTCACGTTTGCGAATGCGGAACCTATCGTGAGAATACTGGCTAAAAACATAGATGACATAACTTTCATGATGAACTCCAGCAGAAATCGAAGGGGAATTTAAGTCTTGAAAGACTGAATTATCCTGAGATGAGATAAAAAACGGAGTGCCTGTAAAACTCCCCCTAGGGTGCAGGAAAGGTTTGGAGTATTACAGGACTTTTTGGAGGTGATGCGCTATGCCCTAGTCACCAGTTCCTCAAGACCAATCGGGATTAGTCTTTTAATTTTGCAGCTTTGGCTTTAACAGTCGCGAGATTACCGTTTACCGCCTTGGTCATACGTGTACCGTAGTCTGTATCTGCCTTGTAGAAATAAGACAACATGATGTGCTTGGTTTCTGAATCTTTCACTGCACCTAAGTCAGCAGCAAGGTTCATGATCAGGTCATTTTTCTCTTTGACCGTGTATGAACGGTATAGCTCACCTGCCTGCTTGAAGTTCTGCTCTTTCACGCCAATTTGCTGTACATGTCCAGATAATGGTGTTTGTACCGCACGTGCTTTTTCAGTTGCAGCTTTTGGCTCTTTACGGCTTGGCTCATAGTTCACATCCGAGTCACGCTCAGAGATATTCATGTAGCCATCCTGATTATTGTTGTTCACATTCACCACAGAACGATTTACCGGAATTTGCTGATGGTTCGCACCTAGACGGTACATTTGTGTATCCGAATAAGAGAAGATACGGCCTTGAAGCAAACGGTCTTCAGATGGTTCGATACCTGGTACCAAGTTACCTGGTGCAAATGCAGCCTGTTCAGTTTCATTGAAGAAGTTCTTCGGCATACGGTTCAGCGTCAATGTACCGACTTTCACTTCTGGAACCAGCTCGGTTGGCCAGATTTTGGTTGGATCTAGCGGATCGAAATCAAAGCTATTCAGATCTTTAGGATCAAGCACCTGAATATACAGATCCCATTTCGGGAAATTACCTGCATAGATGTTGTTATAAAGATCATTGGTCAAGTGATTGAAATCTTTACCTTGTTGTACAGCCGCTTCTTTGACGTTCAAGCCCTTCACACCCTGTTTAGAGCGGAAGTTGAATTTCACGTACTTGTATTCGCCTTTATCGTTATACAGTTTGTAGGCATGTACACCGAAACCGTCCTGTTCGCGGTAGCTGGTTGGGACACCTTGCTTGCCATAAACATAAGTCAGCATGTTGGTTGCCCAAGGCTGGCTAGACAGGAAGTCAAATACACGGTTGGCATCTTGTACATTGGTGACCGGGCTTGGTTTCATCGCATGGATGAAATCCGGGAATTTGATCGCATCACGGATAAAGAAGACTGGCGTCTGGTTACCGACTAAGTCCCAGTTACCTTCCTGGGTATAGAATTTGATGGCGAAACCATGAGGGTCACGTAGGGTTTCTGGTGAACTTTTACCATGAATGACGGTAGACATACGCACAAAAACTGGAGTTTTAGTCCCCGCTTTGAACAATGAAGCGAGGGTAAGATCAGATAAATCTTTGGTTGCAACGAATTCACCATATGCCCCAGTACCACGCGCATGTACGACACGCTCAGGAATACGCTCACGACCAAAACGTTGTAATTTTTGTACCAGTTGAACGTCCTGAAGGAGTACTGAACCATTTGGACCCGCAGTGATCGAGTTCTGGTTATCACCGACTGGTGCGCCATTGTCTTTCGTTAAAGGAGCAGCTTGTGCAGCTGTGATAGTTGCAAGCATTGCAACCAGTAATGAACGCTTAAACATTTCTAAATCTCTCAATTTATTACCTTTCCTGCATGAGCTAAGATACGCCAACACAATAAATAGATAAAACAGATTATTTTTATTAATTCAATCGCTTTAATGAATTTACAAAAATTAATCAATTGATTTTCAGATATTTAAAGTTCATAAAAACAGCATCTCATACTGCTCCAGATTTTATTCTTGCTACAATCACCTCCATCTATCATTAGCAGTCCATATGTAAAATGCGTGCCTTATTACAAAGAGTTTTAGAAGCTAAAGTCGTGGTCGAGGGTGAAACCACCGGGGAAATTGAAAAAGGAGTTCTGGTTTTTCTTGGTTTAGGTAAAGACGATAATCTGGAAAAAGGCAAAAAGCTGATGGATAAGATATTGAAATACCGCTTCTTTGATGATGAACAGGGCAAAATGGGCTGGAACGTTGCCCAGGCCGGCGGTGGTGTATTGCTGGTTTCACAATTTACCTTGATGGCACAGACCCAGAAGGGTTTACGCCCAGACTTTGGCCCGGCTATGCCGCCTGCCGAGGCTAAAGCACTTTATGAGCAGCTAGTAGAATATGCTCAACGCCAGTTTGAACATGTACAAACCGGTATTTTTGCCGCTGACATGAAAGTGCATCTGGTCAATGATGGGCCGGTGACATTTAATCTGGAAGTGGAATGATTCAGTAAAAAAGCCCTCGAATTGAGGGCTTTTTCTTTTAAAAAATCTTTCATCCTTTCACCCCCTCTCTGTGTTTCTCCCAAAGGGAGAAAGAAAAGGTTAGATGAAAGATGTTTAACTTATTTACCGGTTTTTTCTTTAATAAACTGACGTACCATTTTCACTTTTTCTTTGACTGGCTTTGGCAGTTTCGGTGGAATCATCTTCGCCACTTGGTTAAACCAGACCAGCAGGCCAAAGTCGCCTTCCATTTTGATCGTGCCGCTTTGCATCCCGGTCATAAATGCCGTCGGGTCACCTTTAATCAAAGTCTTCACACCCTGCTCACTGTCAGCAAACTGCAACACAAAATCGGCTTTTTCAGCATCACCAGAAACGGTATCGATATGACCATTATTGACAATAATCTGACGTGCCATACCTTCATCCGTACCAATCTGGATACGGAATTGACGTCCATGTACCAGTTCAATGAATTTTGGGCTGGTACGTGCCAACTGCTTCATACGTAAAGCTAGACCTGCGACCAGTAAGTCCAGCGGATCTGTACTCATATCAATAAGAGGAAGTTTTAACACAGGAATGGACGACAGTTTCATGGAGGATGCCTATTCTAATTGTACGAAAATTGACAAATATCCTAGCATAGTTCTGGGCTAGGTGGATTATGCAGTTTGTATCATATTTCCAAACTGAAAAATGCACCCGTGGGTGCATTTTTTTCATTGCAACTTGTAGAATTAACGGCTTGAAAGCTGCTGCTGGTCGTCTTCATAAACTGGCGTATGTTCGATGCAACGGCGTTTTGCCAAAGCACGTTCAGCACGACGATCTTCACGCAACAACAGGCCAGTCACGACCATCATGACCGCAGTTAACGCGCTCAGATAACTATACGTCATTGGTAGTTCAAACCAGGTTTGAGTTCCTACACGAATCACCTCGATCAGGCCCCATACCAGCATACCGGCCGCCATAAAGCTCAACCAGCGACGATAAGGCGAGAAGAACACAGCAAGCACAGCTACAGCGACTAAACTGAAGCCCACAATCGTTGCTAAATTCGCTGTTACCATATAACCCCCTCCATCCAGATAGATAGTTTCCGCTTGATATTGCAACGCTTCTATCTATTGAATTTCGTTAAATCAATAAAATGGAATCTGTTGATTTGTATCTCTATGCCTGCATTATGCTGAGTTTTTTGCATAAAAAAAGTCCTGTCATCGAGCCTAACGACATACTTTGTCGCGATATTATATTGTCATTACATTTTTTGCTTTTCACATTTTTGTGGATCAATGACTGCGCCAATGTTGGCGTGTCATTACAAAATTATCAGTAGTTTTTTTAAGTGAAAAAATTATTTTTCCGTTTAAGATGATCGATGTTTTTGTAGCCATATTTTAGCTATTCCTTATATAACTCAGATCATCAACAATAAAAAACGCGACCCAGAGGTCGCGTTTAAAATCAATCAAAGCCTGTATTTATGCACGGTTCAGGTCTTTATCATGTACGCCGAGCAGATACAGCACCCCATCCAGACCGACGCTAGAAATCGCCTGATTGGCATTTTGACGTACCAAAGGTTTGGCACGGAAAGCCACACCGAGTCCTGCAATGGATAACATTGGCAAGTCATTGGCGCCATCACCGACTGCAATGGTTTGTTCCAGGGAAATTCCCATCTCCTGGGCGATTTCACCGAGCAAGAGTGCTTTGCGTGCGCCATCGACGATATGGCCTTTGACTTCACCGGTAACGACACCATCCTGCACATCGAGCGCATTGGCATGCACTTCATCAATATCCAGTTTAGTTTGCAGATATTCTGCAAAATACTGAAAACCACCTGAAAGGATTGCAGTACGGTAACCTATTGCTTTTAAAGTCGAAATCAGGCGTTCCGCCCCTTCGGTAATGGTCAGGCGCTCGGCAATTTTCGGAAGTACCGATGCGTCCATACCTTTTAATAAAGCCACACGGGCACGGAAGCTTTGCTGGAAGTCCAGCTCGCCTTGCATGGCACGTTCGGTAATTTCAGCGACCTGCTCACCAACACCGGCTTCAATTGCCAGTTCGTCAATAACTTCCTGCTCGATCAGGGTCGAGTCCATATCAAAGCAAACCAGACGGCGGTTACGGCGATAGGCATTGTCTTCCTGCACCGCAACATCGACATTTAATTCATTGGACAGGCTCAAGCAGGCCGCACGCATGGCAGCTGCATCTAGCATTTGTCCACTTAAACCGAACTGGACACAGGCACGTTTTGGCCCTGCGCTCTGGCCATCTAAAATGGGGCGGCCAGACAGACGGGTCACGGTTTCAATATTAAAGCCCTGACCCGAGACAATCTGGGTCACGGCTTGCAGATGAGAGGCATTTAATTCAGGGGCCAATGCCGTTACGATATAACGTGTGCGTCCACCCTCTTTGACCCACTGATCATATTCAGTCGCAGAGATCGGTTTAAAGCGCACAGTTAACCCGATATCATGTGCTAGAATCAGGATCTCCTTCATGGCTAATGCTGTCGCTGTCTGGTCTTCAGAGGCTACAACAATACCTAAGGTTAACTGATTATGAATAACCGCTTGCCCTACATCTAAAATCTGTAAGGAATGGGCGGACAAAACCTGCATTAATCGTGTAAATTGATTAGGCTGGTCAGGTCCTAAGAATGATATAAGAATGATTTCTCGCATGAATTGACTCGGGTCTGAGCTACAACTATTGTTAGAATCATAATCGAAATTGAACAGAATTGCCTTGGAAGTTTACGTTGAATGCGCCTAGACAAGGGCTATTTGCTAGCCTATTGATTGTAAGTTTTGCTCTGCATACCTTTTTACTGGTATTGGCAACCACTCACCAACTGAATGAAAACCGTGCCAATCAGGGACAGCTGATCACCAGTCAACTGGTGACAGACAGCCTGTCTGAGCTTGAACCACCCAACCGCGTTTCTCTGGCGTTGCTGGCAAATCGTTATGCCACCAATCCAAGTGTCGCTTCCATCCGGATTCTAGATGCGAAAGCTCAGGTTTTAGCCACTGGCGGACTGACCAAAACCCGCGAGGGTGAAGTTTTTGTCCGTGATGCGCTGCAAAATGAGAAAAAAGTCGGTGTGATTGAAATCACTCTGATTGAACCAAGTATTGGTGAAATTCTGCGGACACAATGGCTGGCAATTCTGTTCTCGTTCATCATTCATGGTCTGCTCTGGGTCGCTTATCGTGCTGTGGCACGTCCAAGCCGCACCGAATATCTGGCGCGCATCAATAACGAATCGCGGCTGAAATTCGAGATTCAGACCCTGACCCAGGCATTGGAACAGGAAAAGCATAATGCGGCACTGGCGATTGCCCAAGCCCAACAGGCAGTGAAAAACAAAGCCAAAGAAAAAGAACATAAGCCGGCGGTACTGGAGAGCGATAGCCTGAGCTTAAACATCCAGTTCTACGATCCAAAACAGTTACTGGATAGCGTGAATAAAACCGTTTCGGTGCCTTATTTCAATCTTTGCCAGATTTTTCTGAATAAAGCCACCGAACTCTGTGTGCAACGCTATAAGTTGAATAGTTCTGATATTTGTACCGTACATAAATTTGATGAAAAAGGTGCCACCATCAGTATCGCGGCAGACAAACCGAATGCCCTGGCCTGCCTGACCATGATCAGTGCTGTGTTCCAGCTGCTTTCGGAAGTCCTGTATAAACGCTATCGTGAAGAAAAACGTTTTGTGCTACAAACCCGCAGCGCGATTGCTTCTAAAGTCGAGGAGATGCAGCTCAGCTCGGTACAGGCCGCTGAGCGCCTGACTCAGCATCTGGTCGCGAAAGAAAGTGCCTTACATGTACCGAACACCTTGCTGAAAGATGTGAGTGATCACTTCCAGCTGGTCAGCATGCCGAATCCAACCAATGTCCTGACCCGTCATGCTTTTGTGGTGAATGGGATGGATGCTGAAAGCGCCGAGCTGGCACAGACTTTTAGAACCGAAATTCTAAAATCCAAACAGTCCAAAGCCTCATAAATATCCCTGAATGTTGCAATTAAAAAAGCCGGATTCAACATCCGGCTTTTTTATGGGTACAAAACAAATACGCCAGTGTGTCTTGGCCTATCTCTTAAATTTTTAACTGTTTTTGTTCCAGCAGATATTGCTGGGCATTATAAGGCTGGGCCGGATCCTGACAGGGGACTTTATGCCACTGACCCTCGGCATCTAACTCCCATGCATTGTGACAATCTTTTAAATAGCTGATCAGGCCATCTTTATAAATCCGTTTTTTCAGCTCTGGATCCAGCACCGGGAAACAGGTTTCCACCCGGGAAAACAGGTTGCGCCCCATCCAGTCAGCACTGGCACAATACAGTTTCTTGGCGCCGCCATGCTCAAAATAATAGACCCGGGTATGTTCCAGGAAACGCCCAACGATTGAACGTACCCGAATATTTTCCGACATACCGGTAACTTGTGGAATCAGGCAGCAGATTGAACGCACAATAAGGTCAATTTTTACCCCAGCCTGCGAAGCCTGATACAGGGCAGCAATTAATTGCGGTTCGGTAAGCGCATTCACTTTGATGATGATATGCGCGGCTCTGCCGGCCAGGGCAAATGCCTTTTCCTGTTCAATCAGTTTCAGCAATTCGCTATGCAGGGTAAACGGTGCATGCAGCAAGGCTTTCAGTTTGGCCATTTTCCCCATACCAGTCAGTTCCTGGAACATGCGGTGCACATCTTCACAGATATCCGGCTGTGTGGTCATCAGGCCATAATCGGTGTACATGCGGGCATTACCGGCATGATAGTTTCCGGTACCCAGATGCGCATAACGCAGTAATTCCTGATTTTCACGCCGGACAATCAGAATCATTTTGGCATGGGTTTTATAACCGACGATGCCATAGACCACCACTGCCCCGGCTTCTTGCAGGATATTGGCCACCATAATATTGGATTCTTCATCGAAACGTGCCCGCAGTTCAATCACGGCTGTGACTTCCTTGCCATTCCGTGCGGCTTCTGCCAGCACCTGAACAATTTCCGAATCCGGACCACTGCGGTACAGGGTCTGCTTGATCGCCAGCACCGCCGGATCCTTGGCCGCTTCGCGCAGCAAAGTAATCACCGGCTGGAATGAATCAAAAGGATGATGCAGCAGCACATCCTGCGCTTTCAAAATTTCAAAAATACTTTTCTGTTTACGGAAAATTTTGGGAATCACCGGACTAAAATGCGGATACTTTAATTCCGGACGCTCAAAGCTGGTACTCAGGCGGGACAAATTGATTGGTCCATCAATCCGGTACAGTTCCTGTTCCGTCAGATTAAATTCATCCAGCAAATAGTCGATGATGTTCTGTGGAGAGTCATTTTCAATTTCCAGACGTACTGCACGACCAAAGCGGCGCGAACACAGTTCATCTTTTAAGGCCACTGCCAGATCGTCAACATCTTCCGACAATACCAGATCGGCATTGCGGGTAACCCGAAAGGCATAACATCCGGTCGCTTTCATGCCGGGAAACAAATCACTGATATGCTGCTGGATGATCGCAGTCAGAAAGATCTGGGTGGTATTGTTTCCGGTGACATCTTCCGGAATTTTAATCAGGCACGGTAAGGAACGTGGTGCCGGCACAATCGCCATCTCGATTTCACGGCCAAAGGCATCTTTACCTTCCAAGCTGATAATAAAGTTCAGACTTTTATTCACCAAACGTGGAAAAGGATGTGAAGGATCCAGACTGATCGGGGTCAGTACCGGTTGCACTTCTTTGGCAAAAAAGGCTGCAATCCAGGCCTTATGTTTTTCCAGAAGATCCTGATATTGAAGAAACTGAATACCCTGCGCCTGGAGTTCAGGCAGAATTGCATGATTCAGAACCTCATACTGCTTGTTAACTGTGGCATGAATGGACTGGGACAGTTGTTGTAGAACCAGCTCGGTGGGTACAGCATCAGGCGTCCGGGTAGTCGCATTCAGGTCTTGCTGTTTCATCAGCCCGGCAATCCTGATTTCAAAGAACTCATCCAGGTTACGGGAAAAAATAATCAGGAAGTTTAAGCGCTCTAAAATCGGTAAATTCGGATCGAGTGCTTGTGCCAAGACACGACGCTGAAATTCAAATAAGGAAAGTTCCCGATTAAAATAGGTCGCTGACGAATGCTGAAATTGTTCCATGCCCTCTCAATGCTGCTGATTACAGTCTGTTGTTTCACATCATTGAGGGGCGATCTTAGGCAGACTTCATGACACTTATGTTACAAAGCTCGATAAATCCATATAAATTAATATTCTAACTTTTTCACATTACAAAAAATCTGGTTCCCAGCTTTTTTGTGCTGTCATCAAACGGCAATTAGGTGTCCGTTTTTTCAGTTTGTCTGGCAGCCCAATAAGTGGCTAAAGCAGGTCCTGAAATATTATGCCACAGACTGAAAATGGCACTTGGTAAAGCGGTAAGTGGTGATGCGGCAAAATGGGTTGCCGCCAAGGCCACACCCAGACCAGAATTCTGCATCCCCACTTCAATGGATACTGCACGACAGTCTATTTCTGCCAAGTGAAATATACGGCTGGCCCAATAACCCAGTAAATAGCCCATACCATTATGTAAGGCCACGATCCCTAAAATCATTAACCCAGACTCCAGAATCTGGGCTTTACTGCCGGCAATAATCGCCGCGACAATTGCCACAATTGCAATCACAGAAATCAAGGGCATTACCTGAATATAGGCCGTGACTTTTTGCTTGAGTAGCGCCCGTACGATTAAGCCCAGAATAATCGGGAATAATACCACCTGTAAGATCGACACCAGCATCGACCAAGCATTGATCTCAATCCACTGACTGGCCAATACATAGAAAATGGCCGGAGTTAAAATGGGCGCCAGTAAAGTCGAAACTGAAGTACAAGCAACAGACAAGGCGGTATTGCCCTTGGCCATATAGGTAATCACATTGGATGCAGTTCCGCCCGGACAGCAACCTACCAATATCACCCCGATCGCAATCTCTGGCGGTAGTTGAAACAATTTGCACAACAGATAAGCTAAGCCAGGCATCACCACAAACTGGGCGACCACGCCAATCGTTACTGCTTTCGGACTTTGCAGGACACTTTTAAAATCTCCCACGGTCATGGTCATGCCCATGCCAAACATAATGATGCCCAACATCCACGGAATATAAGCCCGTAACCAGACAAAAACTTCAGGGACCATCAAGGCAATGCCGGAAAAAAGTACGACCCATAAAGCAAAGGTTTTTTGGACAAATTGGCTAAACTGGAGCAAGGCTGACATGGGTTTCATCCAGATGACATTAAGGGAGAAAAAGTAAGATAAAACAGGCACCCGTTGACGCCTGAATTTTTATATTTAAATATAAATAAGATCAAAGGAATATTTAAGTTCTATCCCTATTCAGCTTTAAGCTGCTTGAACAATATCTTTCACATAGATACGTTTTACGCCATGCGACAGCATATCCTGCCAGGCATGTTGCAAGGAACCATTCAGGTCAATGCCCTTGGTGGCATCGGCAATCACATAGGTCTTAAAGCCCAGTTTGCAGGCATCGATTGCAGTCCAGGCCACACAAAAGTCCGTAGCAATCCCGACCACAAATACGGTATCAATCCCACGTTCACGCAGATAACCAGCAAGACCGGTAGTGGTTTTCTGGTCGGCTTCCATAAAGGCCGAGTAACTGTCGATCTGGGAATGAAAGCCCTTGCGAATGATGAGTTGTGCTTGCGGTAAATTTAAATCCGGATGCAGTTCGGCATCGCGTGTCCCTTGCACGCAATGCTTTGGCCATAAAACCTGACTGCCATAATCCAGCTGAATGCTGTCATAGGCTGCTTTGCCGGGATGGTTGTCTGCAAAAGAGATATGGTTGTCCGGATGCCAGTCTTGGGTCAGGATAATATGCTTAAAATGCTGCCCCAATAGATTAATATTTGGAATAATCTGGTCAGCATTGGCTACAGCCAGATTGCCTCCCGGGGTAAATCCTCTCTGTACATCCACGACCAGTAAAGCGACATTATTCTGCATCTGTTTTCATCCATTGAAATCTCGATTTATGCCCAAGCATAGCGCAAAATATCCCAGAATTTTTAGCCCTGCTGCTAAAAATGGTATGACTGTGCATTCTGAGCATCCTTATATGAGCAGATCAAGAGACCCCTTATTTTTTGATAAATATGAGATGAGTTCCGAGCTAGATCTCTGCAAAAAAAAATAAGTTTTAAGATAAAGTGATGAGCCTTTCTAATTAGAAAACAGTATATTTAATTCTTAAATTCTGAAAATAAAAAAGCCTGCAAAAGCAGGCTTTTTAAAATCTTGGAACATTACACTTTAGTGCGGTTCACCAGGAACAGCATACATAATGCAGAGATGATGATACATGGGATCGCAGCGCTAATGACTCCCGCAGCACCAAAACCTGCTGTCAATAACTGACCGGCAATGACTGGACCCAGCATGGCACCGATACGGCCAACTGCAGACGCAACACCAACACCAGTACCACGCACTTCAGTCGGATAAACGATACTACCGAAGGCATACAGTACACCCTGACAGCCAATCACGAAGGCACCGGCCAATGCTGCTGCCATATACATCTGGTTCAGCGAGCTTGCACCATTCAGCGCCAGTAGACCTGCCAGAATACCGCCGTACATCAACAGGATCACATAGGCTTTCTTCCAGCGGTCGGTCAGCATACCCAGAATAATCGTACCCAAGGTCGCTGTAACCATGAAGTAGAACTGTGCGGTTGAACCATCTTTACGTGTGAAGCCGAGTTCCATAAACAATGATGGCAACCAGCTCAACATGATGTAAACCACCATCAAGGTAAAGAAGTAGCTCACCCAGATACATAGCGTACGTAACAGGTTGTCGGAATTAAACAGGTCCTTGAATGAACCCTGCGGTGCAACAGCAAGTTCTGCAGCCGTTTTGTTCTGTGCTTTCAGGTATTCCTTCGACTCAGGCAAAAATAGCATCATCAGCGGAATGGCAAAAATTGGTAACAGACCACCGAGATAGAAAACATTTTTCCAGTTGGTACCAAATTCAGTCGCAGCAACCAAAGATAAAATCGCTGCACCGACTGGCATACCGCAGTACATCAAGCCCACTGCACGGCCACGATTTTGTGGAGAGACAGCTTCTGATGCGAGTGTGATCAGGATCGGCATCGCGCCGCCCAGACCTGCTCCAGCCAGGAAACGCACTGCCAGCAAGCTGTTAAAGCTATTGACCCAGACGGTACATAATGTAAATACAGCAAATATTGCTGTCGACCAGATCAAGACTTTCTTACGGCCAATGCGGTCCGCAAATCGACCACCAACCAGTGCACCCGGTAATAAACCCAGAATCCCTGCACTAAAAAACACACCCAACTGGGAACTATCGAGACCAAAATGCTCACGAATACCTGCAGCAGCAATTCCGGCTGCCTGAATATCTAAGCCTTCAATCACCGCAATCAGAAAACAGATCGCGACCGTGACGATAGCATGCTTATTGTCTGATTTTTCCATTGGATTATCCTTGTTCAATCAGCGTTACAAAAGACAGCCATCATCTATGAGCCTGATTGCAGAAATAACTATCAATAAGTTGAACGTTTTGCTTGGATATTCCAAAAGGGGCTGAAGTAGATGAATTGAAGATACTGACTGATAAAGTCGCAAAAACACTTAATCAGAACAGCATAAAGTTCAAGACTTGGACTTTAAGACTTATACATCAAGTTAAAAAATTAACCGATAAGAAAAAAAATTCTCAATTTATTGATATTTAAAAAAGATTAGTCTTAGTCGTTTTTGGTTTTATTTGTCTTGGTACAAGAGCTCGATCAAGATGTACGAGATCTCAATTTATCCAATATAACTATTAATCCAAAATCAAAAGGTATAAAAATGGCAGTTTTTAGCTAATCTTTTTGCACAAGCCTTATCATTATTGGGTGCATTTGGGGCAATATCCTCCATTGTCTAGACTGGAGACATAACTTTGGTCTCAGGATTTTGCGTTATAAATCATCTTATTTATTACTTGATTGTTTCCAAAAGGCTTTGTATAAAGAATTCAGTAGCTTTTACTAAAGCATATTGTTCTTATGCGTTTGATCAGTCATAATTTGCATAAGCAATATTCAATTCAATGCAAATCTATTGAATTTGCTATAAATCAAAATACAAATCCATCCCAATTTATGTTTTCTCATTCCTTTCGGATGGACAAATAGGATAGTTTTTTAAAATGACTCAGCAAGCACAGACCATTCAAGGTTCCATAGTCGCAATCGTCACCCCTATGTTTGAAGATGGCAGCGTAGATTGGAAGGGTCTCGAGAAGCTGGTTGAATGGCATATTGCAGAGGGCACCAACAGTATTGTTGCCGTTGGAACGACAGGCGAAGCCTCTACTCTCAGCATGAGTGAACACACCCAGGTGATCAAAGAAATCATTCGTGTGGCCAACAAACGTATTCCTATTATTGCCGGCACAGGTGCGAACTCGACCCGTGAAGCGATCGAACTGACCCGCGAAGCCAAAGAGCTGGGGGCAGATGCCGCTTTACTGGTAACGCCATATTACAATAAACCGACTCAGGAAGGCTTATACCAACATTATAAAGCGATTGCTGAAGCTGTTGATCTTCCTCAAATTCTTTATAATGTTCCAGGCCGTACCGGTGTAGATATGGCCAATGAAACCGTGATTCGTCTGGCAGATATTCCACAAATTATCGGTATTAAAGATGCGACTGGCGATGTACCGCGCGGTGCTGAACTGCTACAAGGCCTTGTCGGTAAAGACATGATTGTTTATTCAGGTGATGATGCCACTGCGTATCAGCTGATCAGTCATGGTGCCAAAGGTAATATCTCGGTCACGGCGAACGTGGCTCCGAAAGCCATGAGCGAAGTGTGTGCAGCTGCGATTGCCGGTGATGCAGCCACAGCTGAACAGTTAAATGCTCAGGTTGCAAATTTACACAATATTTTATTTTGCGAATCGAACCCAATTCCTGTGAAATGGGCACTCCATGACATGGGCTTAATTGGTACGGGTATTCGCCTTCCATTAACACCACTTGCAGAACAATATCGCGCTCCACTTCATGAAGCACTGGTCGAAGCGGGCGTTATTAAATAAAAGAGCACAAGATTATGCAATTACGTTTAGGACTTAGCCTTACACTTTCAGTATTCAGTTTGGCAGGTTGTAGTTCAATGGCCTTTAATAACGGCACTTTAGACTATAAAGAGACTACTACCCTGGAAGCTTTACAATATCCTGAAGGCGCCATGGTTCGTCCTGCAACGCCATTGTATCCTGCTCCAACAGTTGATCCGCTTGCAATTGAACATGCACCGAAGCTTGAAAACCAGCGTGGCAACCGTTTTGCCTTGCCACGCCCACAAGCCCAGACTGAAAACTCAAATACAGCTGATCTAACCGAAACCAATACGGTGGGTCAACCACAGTTGGTCACTGACGGAAATCTTAATCCGCTGCTTAAAATTGAGGGAAATTCTGCTACAATTTGGCAATATACACTTGCCACCCTCAGCAGTCTGAATCATAGCATCGTTGTGCAGAGCAAAAATCGTTATGAAGTCACGATTAAAGTCGACCAGCAGACCTATGTATTAAGATTATCTTCTGTCGGTTCAAGTAATAACCTCGCTGTGTTCAATGCCGATAACAGTTTTGCCGACCGTGAAAAAGCCGCAGAACTGCTCAACCAGATTTACCAAAATTGGCCAGCCTAGACATTTCTAGGCATTTTTTTTGTAAAAGGTTCCCTCATGTTAAAACAAACCTTGCTCTATACTGGTAAAGCGAAATCTGTCTACACCACAGACAGTTCAGACCATCTGATTTTAGTCTTTCGCGATGATGCCTCAGCATTCAATGGCGAAAAAATTGAGCAACTAGATCGTAAAGGCAAGGTGAACAACCGTTTTAACGCCTTCATCATGGAAAAACTGGCAGAAGCGGGAATTGAGACCCACTTTGAAAAGCTACTGACTCCAAATGAAGTGCTGGTGAAAAAACTGGATATGATCCCGGTTGAATGTGTGATCCGTAACTATGCAGCAGGTTCTTTATGCCGCCGCCTGGGTGTGGAAGAAGGCAAGGAACTGACTCCTCCAACATTTGAATTGTTCTTTAAAGATGATGCGCTTGGCGATCCAATGGTCAATGAGTCACAAGCCATTGCTTTAGGTTGGGCGACTGCTGAACAATTGGCGAAAATGAAAGAATTGACTTACCAAGTGAACGACGTGCTTAAAGCATTGTTTGACGCAGGTAATATGATTCTGGTTGATTTTAAGCTTGAATTCGGCGTGTTCCACGACCGTATCGTACTTGGTGATGAATTCTCTCCAGACGGTTGCCGTCTATGGGACAAAGACACCAAGAAAAAACTAGATAAAGACCGTTTCCGTCAAGGTTTAGGCGGCGTAGTTGAAGCCTATGAAGAAGTAGCCGGCCGTTTAGGTATCAATCTAGACAACATCTAATCTGTAAATGCGCAGATTCGAAAAAACCGAGCTTTTTAGCTCGGTTTTTTATTTCCGGCTTTTAATCGGAAAAATAAATTTTTATTATTAAAATGATCGTTTTTACATCAAGAACTACATGCATTAATATTATCACATACCAGGCAAATCAGTGAGTTGACGCACTTTACTCCATATTTTCCGACCAAATTTCTCCTCTACCCTCTAGGATGTTATCTCCCTCAAAAACATCCTACTTTCAGCCCAATTCGCCTTGAATTGGGCTTTTTTTTAATCTGTTCAATTAGTTGGGATACCCAGCTTTATTGCTGCTGTTGTTGCTGTTGCCAACGGCGTTGCTGTAAACGCTCCCCTTCAACTTCACGTTTATTACGTGCTGATTCATACAGTTTGGTATCCTTCAGTTCTGGCGGCATATATTCCTGTAGCACAAAATGCTCAGGATAATTATGCGGATACAGATAATCCACGCCATAGCCCTGCTCTTTCATCAGCTTGGTTGGCGCATTTCTTAAATGCAAAGGCACTGGCAAATTTGAAGTTTTATCTGCGAGTTCCATCGCCTTGTTAATCGCCAGATAAGTACTGTTACTTTTGGCACTGGTCGCGAGATAAACTGCACATTGCCCCAACATAATCCGGCATTCTGGCATTCCCACGGCCTGCACCGAACGGAAACATTCCCCTGCCAACAGCAAAGCATTCGGATTCGAGTTGCCGATATCTTCGGATGCGGCAATCAGCATACGCCGTGCAATGAATACCGGATCTTCACCACCTTTGAGCATGCGTGCCATCCAGTACAAGGCTGCATCCGGATCACTGCCGCGAATCGATTTAATAAAGGCCGAGACCAGATCATAGTGCTGCTCACCAGACTTGTCATAACGGGCAATATTTTGCTGTGCTACTTTTACCACCACCGCATTGGTGATGATATTTTCCATATCCGCTTCAAAGGTACTAGCAATCAGATCCAGTAAATTTAGCGCCTTGCGGGCATCTCCTGCCGCGAACTGGATCAGGGCATCAAATTCTTCAATCAGGATATGGCGTTCCTGCAAAAAAGAGTCATTTTGTAAGGCTTGTGTCAGCAGAGTCTGAATCGATTCAGCGCTCAATGCATTCAGGCTATACACTTGACAACGTGACAATAAGGCACTATTCACTTCAAAAGACGGGTTTTCCGTGGTGGCGCCAATTAAGGTAATTTTCCCCTTCTCGACCGCATTTAACAGTGCATCCTGCTGGGATTTATTAAAGCGATGAATTTCGTCAATAAACACCACTGGCGTCAGCAAATCGCCACCTTCTGTAATGATTTCACGCAGCTCTTTCACGCCGGTATTCAGTGCAGACAGGCTGATAAAAGGCCGGTCTACCGCTTGAGCCAGCAGTAAGGCAATGGTGGTTTTTCCGACTCCGGGAGGTCCCCAGAAAATGATCGAAGGCAGATGCCCCTGATCAATCATCTGGCGTAGGGGCGCCTGCTCACCCAGCAAATGTTCCTGCCCGATAATCTGTGTAAGGTCGCGTGGCCGTAAGCGTTCTGGAAGCGGGATATGACTATCTGACATGTTATTATTGGCTCAAACTAAATTCTGATCTCATTCTAACATCAGCAGTTTTGATTCCAAGAATGCAAACATCAAGCATAAAAAATTAATTTATGTAGATATCCTCTATTTTTTTAATTCTGAATGAATTAATCTCTATAAAAGCGAATAATTTGAACATGATTAATTGTGAATTAATTACAGTGTAATTTTCATATTGTTTATTCTAATTAAAAGAAACTTATCTCGCCCCTTGGGCACTTTTGGGTTGTAGTGGTGAATGCATGAAGCATGATAAATTTGAACAGGGAGCTGTGAGTCAGTCTAAGCCACTGACGTCATCATCACTGATTGCACCCCACGTTCACTTGTCTGAATCGGTTTTGTTAAAAAATCTGATCGATGCCTTACCGCAACCCTTGTGGGTCAGCAACAAAAAACATCTGCAATATTTTAACGATGCCTTGACTGATTATCTTGGCGTGAACCTGAATGAACAGGGTCATCCGCAATGGCAGAGCTTTATTCATGCAGAAGACTTGCAGCTGTTTTTAGCGCAGTGGCATGCTGCGCTGGATCAGCATCAGAACTTTGAAACCCAGTGCCGGATTAAACGCAGTGATACCCATTATCGCATGTGTACCCTAGCGGTAAAATTTCATCATGAACCTGAACATTTGCTGCAATGGGCCGTTTCCCTGACTGATGTGCATGATTATTTTGAAATCCAGCAACAACTTTCTCAAATCGTTTCAACTCAGGAAAATATGCTGGATGCCAGCGCAGACTGCATTAACATTATCAGTCCTGAAGGTGAGATTCGGCATAGCAACCAGTCTGGCTGTCTGGCACAAGAAAATGAGACCACAGAACAAGATCAAGACCGTTCATTGTGCTGGTTAAATCGCTTAACCCCTGAAGCCCGAAAATCCGGACAACGTGCTCTGAAACAGGCTGCCCAAGGCTTAAACAGTCGTTTTTCCAGCAAAATTCAGATCAAAGATCAACCAATCCAATATTGGGATCATCTGCTCACCCCGATTCTGGATCAGCAGAATATTACCCAAAATATTCTCTGTGTATCACGCAATATTAGTCAGCAAAAAATCGCAGAAACCCGTTTAAAAGAAGTGATTAAACGCGATGAACTGACTGGCCTGTATAATCGCAGTACCTTCTATAAAACCTTTAAGCAGGTGCTGTTAAAGGCCAAACAACAGCAGACCATGGCAGGTTTACTGCTGATTGATCTGGACTATTTCCGGCATATTAATGACACCTTGGGCCATATTGCCGGCGATCATCTGTTACATGTCTTAGGCAAACGCTTCCAGACTTGTTTCGGTCCGAATACCATCATCGCCCGTTTGGGTGGTGATGAATTTGTTGTACTGGTCAAAAATTTGGAAAGTGAAGAGCAACTGCTGGCAACGGCGCAAATGGCCTATGCCCAGCTAGATCAGCCCATTAATTATGTCGGCAATAGCATCAGCAGTGCCATGAGTATAGGCTGTGCCATCTATCCACGTGATGCCTTAAATACCTCGAATCTGCTGAAATGTGCCGATATCGCCTTAAATGACCTGAAAAATAGTGGTCGTGGTGGCATCCGCATGTTTAATCAGGAAATGTGTGGATCACTGGAAAATATGACCAAGCAGCTGACTCTGGCACGCAAGATTATTCTCGCCGATCAGATCATTCCCTATTACCAGCCCAAGGTCCGTCTTTCTGATGGTGCAGTGATCGGTTTTGAAGCGCTATTACGCTGGCAAGATCAGAATCAGAACATTCAGTTACCTTCCGAAATTTTTGGTGCCTTTCAGGACTATGAGCTGGCCTCACGCATCAGTGAGACCATGCAGCTGAAAGTTTTCGCCGACATGAGCCGCTGGCAGGCACAAGGTCTGGATCTGTTACCGATTTCAATCAATGCTGCACCGGTTGAATTCCTGCGCGATGACTATGCCGAAAAACTGTTGGCACGCCTGTCCAATTTCGATATTCCGGCCCACAAAGTTGAACTGGAAATTACCGAACAGAGCCTGTCCGAGCATGGTGCCAATTATGTGGTCCGTGCCCTGAACCTGCTGAAACAGGCCGGAATCCAGATTTCGCTGGATGATTTTGGCACCGGACATTCTTCGCTGACCCGTTTACAGGATTATCCGGTCGATTGCATCAAGATTGACCGCAACTTTGTAGAACGCATGAACAGTGATCCTTCTGCTCTGGCCATTGTCAAGGCCATTACCCAGATTGGCTCCAGTATTGCACTGGATGTTCTGGTCGAAGGAATCGAGAATACAGAACAGCTGGATACCCTGATCCATTGTGACTGTCAGATAGGACAAGGATTCTATTTCTATCGCCCGATGGCCGGTGCTTCGGCCCAGGCCCTACTCCATCCAGCAGATCAATAAACGAATCACAAAGCCAGATTTAACGCACCCAGCGTACGATATAGTCTTCGATGTCATCTTCATGAATGTCGCTTTCACTCAGGCAGCGCCCTGCTGCCGACTTGCGTGCCTGAATCACACTTTCCCGTGAACCGCTAATCAGATAATGCCAGGATGGCAGGCTTTTTCCCTGCTCTACACGGCGATAGGCACAACTTGAAGGCAGCCAGTGAATCGTTTCCAGTTTCTCTGGGGTGAGCTGAATACAGTCCGGCACATATTGCAGACGATCCGGATAATTGGAGCAACGTGCAGTGCTACAATCCAGCAGTTTGCAGGCCACTTTGGTATAGGCAACTTCCTGGGTATCTTCATCTTCCAGTTTAATCAGACAACATAATCCGCAACCATCACACAAGGCCTCCCACTCGACTTGCGTCAGTTCAGCAAGTGAATAGTTTTTCCAGAATTCGGGACGTAAAGTATCTCTCATGATCAGGTCGGCACATTCAAAAATCAGCTTATTATAGCAGCCAGAACCCTGCAGACCTACCGCCTCAAATTCTTATTACTATCACGTAAACTATTGTTAAATCATAGACAGTTCATCAACAAAACACTAACAGTCGCTGGAATCGTTTATTTCTATACTAAATTTGAAAATAAAAACACATGGAGAATATATATGTTTCGCTGGGCTATTATTTTTGCTGTTATTGCATTAATTGCGAGTCTACTTGGTTTCGGTGGCGTCGCAGGCTTGTCTAAGGATTTTGCAATTATCTTGTTGGTAATTGCGGTGATTCTTGCGATCGTTGGTTTTCTTTCGCGCGGCAAGGTCTAGATTTACGCTAGACCTGTTCAAAGCAAGTGTTAGCTTTCAAAAAACAAGAGCCTTCTGGCTCTTGTTTTTTTATGGGTATTTTAATGATCTGTTTTGATCAGACATACTTCGTTCAATATGAACTTAAGGTTTTAAATGACGTGGTCTAAAACCTGCCACTAGCAAGGCTGCAACATACGCCACCACACCGACAACACATAAGATCAATACTTCTAAGACACGCATCCATTGCGATACATCTGCATTATACCAGCTCAGGGCATAGGCTAAGGCCGCAATCATCACCACATTGGCAAACATGAATTGCAGGAAGATTTTTTTCCAGTGCGAACCAAAACGGAAAATATCACGCTTATGCAGATAATAATAAAGCAAACCGGCATTGACCATGGCTGAACCCGTCGATGCCAACGCAAGGGCCATATGCTCCGCTTCCCAGTCAATCAGCTTGAAGAAGCCGATAAAAATCACGTTCAGAATCGCATTAGCTGCCACAGCCATCAAACCGACACGCACTGGGGTTCTGGTATCCTGCTTTGCATAAAAACCGGGTGCAAAGACTTTAATCAACATAAAGGCAATCACACCACCGCTCATACATTGCAGCGCCAAAGCCGTCATCTGGGTATCTTCAAAGGTGAACTGGCCACGTTCAAACAGAGCCTGAATAATCGGGGTCGACAGCATAAACAGTGCAATACTGGCGGGTAGGCCTGCCATCACAATA
The DNA here is from genome assembly GCF_024129435.1 of Acinetobacter lwoffii. Lineage (GTDB taxonomy): Bacteria > Pseudomonadota > Gammaproteobacteria > Pseudomonadales > Moraxellaceae > Acinetobacter > Acinetobacter lwoffii_F. Next base: position 178,588 of record NZ_JAMXXN010000004.1, read on the forward strand.
ACTTTGGCTGCCCAGTCCATCATGCCACGGAATTTTTCCGGATTTTGCTCAGTATGCCGTGCCGATAAGGACGGCAAAATCACGGTACCAATTGCCACACCGATCAGACCCAGCGGCAATTCGGTCATACGCTCGGCACTGTACAGCCAGGACACCGAACCATCCTGCATGAATGAGGCCCAGATGGTATTTAACAGCAGGTTAATTTGCGTGACAGATACACCAAATAATGCCGGCAGCATCAACTTCATGATGCGATCAACGCCTTCATGCTTGAAGTCAATTTTCGGTGGAATCAGCAGATTTTTACGCCACAATTCAGGAATTTGGATCGCCAGCTGTAAAATACCGGCAATGATCACAGCCCAGCCCAGCGCCATAATCGGCTCGGCCATATAAGGCGTAAGCCAGAGCGCCCCGGCAATCATCGCCACATTCAGCAAGACCGGCGCAAATGCCGGGGTACTAAAAGAGCCATAACTGTTCAGAATACTGCTGGCAAAAGCCGTCAGTGACATGAACAGCAAATAAGGAATGGTCAGGCGGAACATGTCGGTCGCCAGAGCGAACTTTTCAGGATCGCTATGGAAACCGGGCGCATAGATATACATAATCAATGGCGCAGCAATGATCGCGACCATGGTCAAAGTCGTCATCACCGTGGCCAGACAGCCGAATACCCGACTGATCAGAATCTGAACTTCGGTATGCGTGCGACTGGTTTTATATTCGGTCAGTACCGGAATAAACGCCTGTGAAAATGCGCCTTCGGCAAATAAACGCCTGAAAAAGTTTGGAATACGAAATGCGACTACGAAGGTATCGAAGTCTTTACCAGCACCAAAGACATTCAGTAAAACAATATCTCGAACCAATCCCAGTACGCGTGACAACATGGTCATCGCACTGACAATGACGGTCGAACGCCAAAGCGCCATCCTATTCACCTAATGTATAAATTTGTGGCTATTGTAATGAAACTTTTGTCAGAAGTTCATTGCTTAATTTCATCGCTCAAGCGAGCTTGAGGTGTTTTTATAATGCTGTAACTGTGTACGAAAATCAGCCCAGTTAAAATACCGTCCCGGATCGGTCTTACGGCCCGGTGCAATATCCGAATGCCCGGCAATATGCTGCTGAATCTTAGAATAATGCTGTTGCAGACAGGCCGTGACTTTGACCAGGGCTTCATACTGTGCGGTTGCAAAAGGCAAATCATCACTGCCTTCCAGCTCAATCCCGATCGAATAATCATTACATTCTTTTTTGCCCAAATAGGTCGAGCGGCCGGCATGCCAGGCACGGTCATTAAAATTGACAAATTGCAGTACTTCGCCAGATCGTAAAATCAGCAAATGGGTCGACACCTGCATTCCTTCAATGGTTTGAAAATAGGGATGGACTGACCAATCCAGCTGATTCTGAAAAAACTGTTCAATATAACCGCCGCCAAACTGGGAAGGGGGCAGGCTGATATTGTGAATCACCAGCAATTGAATCTCGGTTTGTTCTGGCCGTTGATTAAAATTGGGAGACGGGATTTGACGTGCACCGATTAGTTGCCCGTCCTTGACCTGAAACTCAGCTGCCTGTTGCATAGAACCGTTCTCCCCAAAAATAAAATCTGCAAGATCAGCATTGCAGCCGGCTTCATGCTAAAACTTTCAAGGACAAATCTCAATTCATCCCGGCAAACTGGATGAAAAATCGCTCATCTTTTATGTAACGGTGCTAAGATAAGGCGCAATTTTCACGGCTTAAAAAAGATACGGAAATACTCATGTGCATATCTCAAGCTTTGCTAGACCAGTCCATTCAGCTCAATATTCAACAGGCACTTTCAGAAGATATCGGTGACGGTGATATTACTGCCCTGCTGACCCCTGAAGATGAACAGGCCACTGCCACCATCATCAGCCGTGAAGACATGGTTTTGGCCGGGCAGCCTTGGGTGAATGCCTTGATTCAGGCCTATGATCCGAGCGTTGAAGTGATCTGGCTGAAAAATGATGGCGATCATGTTCAAGCCAATCAAGCATTTTTAAAACTGGCCGGATCTGCACGTAGCCTACTCACCGTGGAGCGCCCTGCGCTAAACTTTGTCCAGACGTTGTCTGCGGTTGCGACTAAAACCGCCCACTATGTCAAAGAGCTGCAAGGTTTGAATACCAAACTGCTTGATACCCGCAAAACGCTTCCGGGGCTGCGTATCGCACAAAAATATGCCGTGGCCATTGGCGGTGGTCAGAATCATCGTTTGGGCTTATTTGACGCTTTTTTAATTAAAGAAAATCATATTATGGCAGCGGGTGGTATTGCGCAGGCAATTGCCAAGGCCCATCAAATTGCACCAGGTAAGCCTGTCGAAGTTGAAGTCGAAACCTGGGATGAGCTGAATCAGGCACTCGAAGCCCATGCTGATATCGTGATGCTGGATAATTTCAGTCAGCAGCAGATGATCGAAGCGGTGCAACATGTGGCTGGTCGTTGCAAACTGGAAGCATCAGGTAATATCACTATTGATAATTTACGTGAAGTCGCGAGTACCGGCGTAGATTATATTTCCATGGGTGTGCTGACCAAAGATGTCAAAGCCATTGATCTGTCGATGCGTTTCAATGCTTAAACATAAATGGGATAGATGACCGTAGAGGGTGCGAAGCACCCTTTTTTATTTTTAGAAATTTTTTTGCGTATATTTTGCTCAATTTCTATTTTAGACCTTAATCATCATCGTCATCCCGATTACCTCGGCGATCGCGGTCATCATCGTCACCATCACGGTCGTTATATCTTCCGTTATCCTCATCACGATCCTGATTTAATACTGAACGCTCGTCATCTTCACGATTATTGCCCCAGTCACAGGCAGTTAATCCAAACACGCCCAGCAATGAAATTGCACAAAGCCACTGTTTCATGTCGCATTCCTCATTGTGATCTCACCTGATCCAATATCAATGCAAAACCGGTTCAGATATAGCTGATTCATGTCGGCTTTTTGTCAGGAAGTTTTGTAATGCAGTTTTTGAATACAGGTGCAGAGTGAAATTTCGGGCATAAAAAAACGCATCCAGAGATGCGTTTCTCAACATGGGATGGATTACCAGCCTAAAGCTTCTTGCTGTTTTTTCACCAGTTCCTGAATGCCTTTCTCGGCCATTTCCAACATGGCATTCGATTGTGCACGGGTAAATGGCTTATCTTCTGCAGTACCCTGAATTTCAATAAATTCACCAGCCTGAGTCATCACCACGTTCAAATCGGTTTGACAGTTCGAATCTTCTTCATAGCAAAGATCCAATAATACTTCATCTTTGAAAATACCGACAGAAACCGCAGCCACCAAACCTTTTAATGGATCATGTTTGATTTTTTTTCTTTCCAGCAAGACGTTCATCGCATCGACCAAGGCCACCGCAGCACCGGTAATCGCTGCAGTACGGGTACCGCCATCGGCCTGAATTACGTCACAGTCGATGGTAATGGTATTTTCACCCAGCTTTTTCAGATCGACCATTGAGCGCAAGCTACGACCAATCAGACGCTGAATCTCCTGGGTACGGCCACTCTGTTTGCCACGTGCCGCTTCACGGTCACTACGGGTATGAGTTGAACGTGGCAACATGCCATATTCAGCAGTCACCCAGCCTTGGCCCTGACCTTTGAGGAAACGCGGTACAGAACTATCCACACTGGCAGTACAGAGTACTTTGGTATGACCAAATTCAACCAATACAGAGCCTTCCGCATAACGTGTATAGTTACGGGTAATTTTCACTTCACGTAATTGATCTAATGCTCGCTGGTCGATACGCATAATAAGTCCTGTATGGGTTCAAAATAATTGCGGCTCAGTATAGCAGAAGCCTTTGCCAAGATTAGGCAGCCTGGTGATTCATTTACAAAATCAATGCATCAGCTCGCTACGAGATGTCAAAATTCTGCCGATCTGTGGCACTACGATTTGATTTAATTTTTGCTAGACTAAAACTCCCTATGAGGGAAGCCAGTGACAGGAAACCCATTTATGTCCTTACGTGAAGATCGCAAGCAGCAAAGTCATCAGGCACTACTCGATGCGACACTAGCATTCAGCAGTCAGGGCCGCGCTTTCAGCACGATCAGCCTACGTGAAGTCGCGAATGCAGTCGGAGTAGTACCGACTGCGTTCTATCGGCACTTTCAGGATATGAACCAGTTGGGTCTGGAATTGCTGGATCAGGTTGCGATTCATATCAAGGGCGTACTCAATCAGCTGGGGCAGGCTTATCTGTATCAGCCGAATACCCGAACCCACACCGGGCTTGAGCTCTTCTTTCAGGCCGTCGAATATCATCCTGAACCCTGGATTTTTTTTGTGGCAGAACGTTGGGGCGGTTCGGACGTGTTACGTGTCGGCATTGAACGGGAAATTCATTTTCTGGCTGAAGATGTCATGCATGAACTGGCCAAGATGCAATCTACCCGACATATTCAGGCATCACAGGACTTGCAGGCTCTGGCACAGATGCTGATTGAACTGTCCCTGAACTGGGCCATGGGCTGGATTCATCTGCAGCATCAGGTTGATCCAGAGCTGCGCCGCGCTCAATCCAATGCCTTTAAAACCCAAAGCGTGCTACAGATGCAGCTCTTGCTACGTGGCATTTTGCACTGGTATCGGCGACCTGCCAAAACAGTTGAAACCGCAAGCCCTGTGCTCAATGAAGCGGTCATTCCCCCTGCCTAAATAAAAAAACCTGCATCATGATGCAGGTTTTTTTACTGATCGTCAGTTCAGACTTATTTGGCTTTACGCTCTTTCTCGATCAGGTAATTCACCACCTGAATGACTTTGGCATCATTACCCTGCACAATATATTTACCATTCACGGTCACTGCCGGAACACCACTTAACTGATACTGAGCAGCCAGATTTTTGGCTTGGGCAATTTTCGAAGTGATCGGGAAAGATTTATAAGTGCTGTTAAATTTCGCTTCAGGAATACCATAGCGGGTATAGAACTTGGCCAATTGCGCCTGTTCTAAAATTGGACGTTGCTTATCATGAATATCATGGAATAATTGTAAATGTGCTTTTTGACGCACACCCAATGCTTCAGACACATAATAAGCACGCGCTGCCTGCTCCCAGAGTGGATTCATTGCAGCCGGCGTACGTACAAAACGTACATCTTTTGGTAATTTTTTCAACCAGCCCTGCATATGTGGTTCAAGCGCGAAACAGTGACCACAGCCGTACCAGAAGAATTCACGTACCTCAATTCTGCCCGGTTTTTCGACTTTGACTGGTTTTGCAACCACCTGATAGTCCTGACCTGCCACAAAATTGGCCATAGCATTGCCTGAAAAGGCCAAAACAGATGCGGCAACAGCGCCTAAAAGGAATTTTTTCATTCGGATTATCGTCCTCTAAATCATTATGCTTAGTTTATGTGTTCACTATAAATCAATTATGCCGGTTTCGTTTTCATTCTGTGAACTTTTTTGCTGCTTTTATCGCTTTTTCTGCCAGAATCGCTACACTAAACCATCGAACTGATTTTCAAGGTTTTAAATCAGTTTCTCTGGCCATTCGGCACATATATATTTTTAGCTAATCATGACTGATTGAGGTGACACCGATGTCGCAATTGAATGTTGATCCACAAGAAATTGCCAAGTTTGAAGCATTTGCAGCTATATGGTGGGATCAGCATTCCGAGTTCCGCCCCTTGCACATGATTAATCCACTGCGTTTAAACTGGATTGATGAACATGCCGGAGGCTTAAGCGGCAAAAAAGTGTTGGATGTCGGCTGTGGCGGTGGCATTCTGGCCGAAAGCATGGCGCGACGTGGTGCCAATGTGCTCGGAATTGATATGGGCGCAGCCCCTTTAAATGTGGCACGCATCCATGCTGAACAGGAAGGCGTAAGCAATATTGAATATCGTCAGGTGCCGGTCGAGCAACTGGCAGAGGAACAGGCTGGCCAATATGACATCGTGACCTGCATGGAAATGCTAGAGCATGTGCCAGATCCGGCATCGATTATTCAGGCCTGTCATAAACTGGTCAAGCCAGGTGGTCATGTATTCTTCTCGACCATTAACCGTAATCCAAAGTCCTATTTATTTGCGATTATCGGGGCAGAATATGTCTTGCGCATGCTGGCCAAAGGCACCCATGATTACAGCAAATTTATCAAGCCGTCTGAACTGGCACATGATATTCGCAACTCGGGTTTAAAGCTTAAAGACATGACCGGTCTGCACTATAATCCGCTGACCAAGCGTTATTGGCTGGCACCGAATGTTGATGTGAACTATATGGTCTATACCGTGAAAGATAGCGCAGCAGAGACCACAGCATGAAAGCCGTTTTATTTGACCTCGATGGTACCCTGATTGATACCGCTGCCGATTTTATCCGGATTATCCAGCAGATGTGCCGTGAAGAAGGCCGTGCACTGGTTGAACCCGAGCTGATTCGCAGCCAGGTTTCCGAAGGCGCTCGCGCTATGGTGAAACTGGTTTATCCGGAACTGCAACTAGAAGATCCGGTCTTTCTGCAACACCGTCAGCGCTTTCTGGACATGTACGGCGCAGATATTGCGGTCGATACCGATCTGTTTGATGGCATGTATCCATTACTTGAACAGCTAGAGGAAAATGACATTCCTTGGGGGATTGTGACCAATAAACCGCGCTGGCTCAGCGAGGCTTTACTGCAAGCGCTGAACCTGAGTGAACGCTGCGCAGTGCTGGTATGTCCGGAAGATGTCACTCGGACCAAACCCGATCCTGAACCGATGTATCTGGCAGCCAAGCAACTGAATCTTGCCGCGGAAGACTGTATCTATGTCGGAGATCATCCCCGAGATATTGATGCCGGCCGTCATGCCCAGATGCTGACCATTCTGGCTGCTTATGGTTATTTGCCGTTGCAATACAAAGACGATTTAAACGCCTGGCAGGCCGACCATATCGTGCATACTGTGACAGAATTACATCAATTGATTCAGACACTAGTACTGAAGCAGCATACTGCGGTATCTTGAACGCTTAACACTAAATAATAAGAAGTGAGGAGGTAGATAATGAAATATTCAGCATATCAACCTCGCCCCGATCTGCTCAAGGATCGTATCATCCTAATCACAGGTGCGGGCGATGGCATTGGACGTGCAGCAGCAATCAGTTATGCCTTGCATGGCGCAACTGTGGTGCTGCATGGGCGTACCTTAAACAAACTCGAAGTCATTTATGATGAAATTGAAAGTTTGGGTGCGCCGCAACCTGCCATCTTGCCGCTACAACTATCGAGTGCGTCAGAACGTGATTATGAGCTTTTGCTCGATACGCTAGACCGTCAGTTTGGTCGTCTGGACGGCATTCTGCACAATGCCGGCATTTTAGGCGAACGGGTTCCCTTGGCGGATTATCCGGTCAATGTCTGGGATGATGTGATGGCGGTCAATCTGCGTGCACCCTTTGTCATGACCCAAGCGCTGTTACCGTTATTATCCAAATCCGAACATGCTTCTGTGGTTTTTGCCAGCTCAGGTGTAGGCCGCGAAGCCCGCGAACGCTGGGGTGCGTATTCGGTTTCTAAAATTGCTATTGAAGCGGTAAGCCAGTTATTTGCCAAAGAGCAGGTACATCCGAATATCCGTTATAACTGCATCAATCCCGGGGCAACGCGGACTGCCATGCGCGCCAAGGCCTATCCGAATGAAGATCCGAAAACCCTGCCTACCCCCGATTCAATCATGCCGGCTTATCTATATTTGATGGGTAATGACAGCCTGCATATGAATGGCCAGAGTATTGATGCACAGGATTAAATTATTCTGTCTGTCATTCAGGGAGCAATCGCTCCCTTTTTATTTCATTTTTAGTCATATTCAGCGCATAAATCTTAAGTAAGTTCACCCCGCTCGCATTGAGTTTCATTAAAATAACAGCATACTAAGCCCCACTATATTTCACTCGAGTGCATCATGACTGAATTAAACAATATTACGGTGACCCATTTAGACGATGGCATGGTGTCGCTGCTGATTGATCAACAGCCTATTTCAGAGAAATACGGCACCAAGTTTGAAGCCAGTATCGTGGATGACATCAAAGCACTCGAAAATGCTCAGAAACTCAAATTGTTCGAGCAATTTGTATTTTCACATCAGGATCTGAATTTTGAACATGCCTATTATTATGTGACTGGCATTGAAAAATTAGACGACAGTTATCGTCTGGCCAAGCATTTTGTTTATCGCATTAAAATTGAAGGTCAGCCAGAAATCGAACATGTCATCAGCAATCAGGGCAAAGCCATGACGGCCGAAGATGTACGTGCCTTTATTCAGGCGCATGTGCAAAAATCACTCAACGATTATACTGACCTGAACTACGCTTATTAAAAGTCGGGTCATTGAATAATCTTGGCACTTTTCGATAAAGTGCCCTTTTTTTCTTAAAATCCTGCAAAAAATAACAATAAATCGGATTTACATATTAAATATATAAAATTATACGGTTTTCCAAATCAAACTCATTGAACTATGCTTTCTTGAACCACAGATAGATCAAATCAGGAGCGCAGCATGGCTGACCAAAAACGTAAAATTGAAACGATTCACCGGATTGAACAGTTGCAGTTATCTGAAGCATTGATTGTGGCACTTGATGATGCTCTTCAAGCTGAATCGGTGGCTGAAGCAATCCAGTCCTTGCAGAGTTTGGCAGAACAATGGAATTAATCTCAAACTAAACTGGCAAAATTCTTTGCCGTTTCATTAAATCATGAACTTTTTTCTCGCTGACTCAATGCTGTTTTTTTGAGCTAAATCATCGATTTTCGCTTGCATGTTGGCCCTTGCTTTGATGAGATAAGGACATGGCTCGGTAGGCTACTTTATAGAAGTGATGCCGTCGCATATAGTCATGTAAAAACATGACATCATCATAATATCTCTGCATTTGTTATAAAAATTGTGCCTGTTCTTCACAGTTTCTCTGCAATTTTTCCGTACATTAGGCGCTGTAGAAGATGAACAATTTAATGAGGGTTCAACATGAAAAAGGTTTTGGTGGCACTGGCAATTTCTTGCAGTACATTCATGCTGAGCAATGTCGTCATCGCTGCCCCTCATTTCAATGATGAATCCCGTATGGATTCACGTCATGGTCATGACAAGAAGAAAGCCCGTGAGTTCCGAGAGGAAGAGCAGCAGGATAACCGCCGTATGCGTGAAGAACGCGGGGTGAAACGCTTGCAACAGTTACGCTGGCAGCCAGGTTATGTAATGCCGCAGCATTATCGTGGCAATGGCTATAAAGTTGAATACAAAGACCATCGCCTGCCTCGACCTGACCGCAAGCAGCAATGGTACAAAGTCAATAATGACTACATTCTGGTGGATTCTGAAAACAACAGCATTATCCGGATTGTGGGTGACTAGTTCATAAGAGCATTCAAATTTAATCTTCTTTCAGGCCCAACGATGTTTGGGCTTTTTTATTTCACTGGCTGAAAATTTTTTATCCGCAAATCTTGCTGCTTTTCCAGTTTTCAGACTGCGTGATTCATCTACTAAATTTCTTCATGAATTTAACAATTTAACTAAATAGCCCTCACGCTTTCTATGTACTTGTTCGCTAATTTAGTCTCATCGAAATTAGATATACATCTTAAGGTGAGAGCCATGAAAAAAGTCTTAACTACAATCGCGTTATCTCTAAGTGCTTTGTTAGCTACTTCTGCAATGGCAGCACCACAGCATGACTCGCGTTATGACCATAATCCGCATAAACCGGCGCCACACTGGAATGCCAAAGACAGCAAGAAATGGAATGACGACCGTCGCTGGAATGATGACCGCCGTCATAACAACCGTATGGTCAATCCAAGCCGTGACTGGCGCGTAGGACAAACTTTACCTCGCCAATATGACAACAACCGTTTTGAAGTAAGTGATCGCGAAGCACGCCGTTTGCCAAATACCGGTCGTTTCCAGCAATGGTACAAGGTCAACAATGACTACGTTCTGGTCAATGAGCGTACCAACAAAATTGTACGAATCATTAACTAAGCTTTCTCCATTACTGCTCGTCTTGCAGACACCTGAAGTCCCCTTCAGGTGTTTTTTTATATCTGCACTTCCACTTGCATTTTTTTTCATTAGAATCAAAGCTGGATCTTCAATCATTGAAATGGGCACAGCATGACTTCAGCAGAAACGTCACAAAGCACAACTTTGCAATATGTGCACTGGTTTCGCCATTCTGCGCCTTATATCAATGCGCACCGCAATAAAACCTTTGTAATCATGTTTGATGGCGAAGCCGTCTTAAAGGATAACTTTCAGCATATTATTCACGATATTGCTTTATTACATTCTTTAGGCATTCGGCTGATTCTGGTACATGGTGCACGTCCGCAAATTAACCAGAATCTGGCTCAAAGCCAGATTACGACGCCTTTTTACCAGCAGCGTCGGGTCACCACACGTGAATCTTTAAGCTGCGTGATGAATGCCGTCGGTTCGATCCGCCTACAAATTGAAGCACTGCTGTCTATGGGACTGGCCAATTCGCCGATGTATGGCGCCCGGATTGATACCGTTTCAGGGAATTTTGTCACCGCCAAGCCGTATGGCATCCGCGATGGTATCGATTTTCAGTTGACCGGTGAAGTGCGCGCGGTTGATACCGATGCGATTCAGCGCCATCTGGACAGTCATAATATTGTGGTGCTTGGCCCGACCGGTTATTCCACTACCGGAGAAGTTTTTAATCTGCTGGCTGAAGAAGTTGCTACCAAAACTGCGATTCGCCTTAAGGCAGATAAACTGATTTTTCTCGGTAAGCAGCATGGTCTGATGGACAGTAACGGACAACTCAAACGCGAAGTGACACCGCAACAACTGGATGATTTTATTCCGGTCGAACAAGATGCGCTTGAAAGAGGACTACAAGTGAAAGCCGCACAGGAAGCCTCAATGAACGGCGTACATCGGGTGCATCTGATTTCTTATGCCTATGATGGTGCCCTGCTGGAAGAGCTGTTCACCCGGGATGGTTCCGGAACTCTGGTCACCGACGCGCATTATGAAGAAGTGCGGATGGCCGATATTCAGGATGTTGGCGGCCTGATCGGTTTGCTGCGTCCACTGGAAGAAGAAGGCATTCTGGTCTATCGTTCGCGTGAACGCCTGGAAAATGAAATCAACCAGTTTGCCGTAATCGAACGGGACGGCATGATTCTGGCCTGTGCCGCCCTCTACCCGATTCCGACGACAGGGGATGAATTGCGTTCTGCAGAAATTGCCTGTGTTGCGGTACATCCCAGTTATCGCAAGTCTAATCGGGGTAGCCAGATCCTGCATTATCTAGAAGAAAAAGCCAAAAGCATGCAGATTCAGCAACTGTTTATTTTAACTACCCGCACCGCGCACTGGTTTCTGGAACAAGGCTTTGAACCGGCTTCAGTCGATGACCTGCCGGATGCCCGTCAGGCATTTTACAATTATCAACGTAATTCAATTGTTTGCAAAAAGTCACTTTAAAGTGGCTTTTTCTTTCAGTGCTTTAGCTTAATTTTAGATAAAGATATCTGGCAATCTCGCTTTAAATTTTAAAATTCTATTACTCGTTTTTAGCTAAACATATCAATAGATTAGATTTAAAAAAATAACTATAAATTTCATAGGTTTGATTAATTTAAATATTAAATCTTCATTTTTATATAAATCACTTTTCTGCATAAGTTTTGCGCTTTTTTATTTATCTTTTTTCTTCATTAGAAATTCCTGAATAGTTATTTTTTTAGAAAAACAAAAACGATTAGCGTGTGTCTAAGTTTTCATTCACTAGCTTTTCACTTTCGGGAGTTTTGATTCATGCGCCAATCTCATGTTCAGTTTTTAACAAAGACTGCGGTACTCGGTACCGCGATGGCTGGTGTCATGATGCTTTCAGGCTGCTCGAAAAAAGAAGAGACCATTACCCTGAATATCGGTTTCCAAAAATACGGCATATTACCTATTTTAAAAGAACGCGGCACGCTGGAAACCAGCTTAAAACAGCAAGGGGTCAATGTGAAATGGGTAGAATTTCCGGCCGGCCCACAACTGCTTGAGGGCCTGAATGTTGGCAGCGTCTCTTTTGGTGAAGCCGGTGAAGCACCGCCAATTTTTGCCCCGGCGGCCAACTCAAATCTGGTCTATGTGGCCAATCAGCCGCAAGCGCCTAAGGCAGAAGCCTTAATTGTACCGAAAGATTCGCCGATTCAGTCTATTCAAGATCTGAAAGGCAAACGGGTAGCCCTGAACAAAGGTTCAAACGTGCATTACTTACTATTAAAAGTTCTGGAAGCCAACCAGCTTGGCCTTGATGATATCGAAGTGATCTATTTACCACCTTCCGATGCACGTGCTGCATTTGAACGTGGTGCAGTCGATGCTTGGGTGATCTGGAATCCGTTCTTTGCAGCTGCTGAACATCAAATTGGTGCGCGTGTCATTGCCAGCGGTGAAAATGTGGTGAGCAATCATCAGTTCTATCTGGCAGATCGCAAGTTCGCAGAAAGCCATCCTCAGGTGGTACAGGCGGTGGTCAACGAACTGAATCTGACCACGGACTGGGTGGCAAAAAATCAGGACGCTGCCGCTCAGCTCCTGCAAAAACCGACAGGTCTGGCCGTCGATGTCTTGAAAACCTCTATTTCACGCATGGGCTTTGGCGTTAAACCTCTCAGCACTGACGTGATTCAAAAACAGCAACAAGTCGCCGATGCATTTTATGCGCAGCAGCTGATTCCACAAAAGCTGAATATTGATGCAGCAATTATTAAATAACAGCAGAATAATTCGAGAATAAAGATGAGTCATATAAAAACAGTTTCTTATATCAGCTTAGCGCTATTGAGCTTTAGTCTGACTGGCTGCCAGAAACAGGAACCACAGCAAACGGCTGCCGCAGAAACTACGTCAGCGCAACAAGTTAAAACCATTGCGATTGGCTTTCAGAAATCAGCCTTAAATCTGCTGGTGGCACGTGATGAAAAGCTGTTAGAACAACAATTTCCCAATGCCAAAATTGAATGGAAAGAGTTTCCGGCAGGCCCACAAATGCTGGAAGCCTTAGCAGTCGGTGCAGTGGATTATGGCTATGTGGGAAATACTCCGCCTATTTTTGCACAGGCGGCAGACAAAGCCCTGAGCTACGTGGCCTTTGAAAAAGTGGCGGGAAATTCTTTGGCCGTGGTCGTGCCGAAAGACAGTGACATCCAGACGATTCAACAGTTGAAAGGAAAACGGATCGCGGTGCAGAAAGGTTCAAGTGCCCATGAACTTCTGGCCAAAACCCTGGAAAAAGCCGGATTAAGCTGGTCAGAGATTCAAGCCGTCTGGCTTCCCCCTGCGGATGCACGTGCTGCTTTTGACAAAAAAGCCATTGATGCCTGGGCAATCTGGGATCCCTTCCTGGGTGCAGCCGAGTTCGACAGCAAGGTTAAGGTGCTGATTGAATCTAGTGACTTTCCACAAACCTACTCCTTTTATATCGGCAATCCCGAATTTATTCAGAAGCATCCGGATAGCCCCGGGAAGTTTATCCAGGCTTTAAATGCATCTGACCAGTGGATTCTTAAAAACCAGGCTGTAGCTCTAGATATTTATCAGAAAAGTACCGGTCTGAAATCGGAGGTAGCAAAGATTGCATTTGAGCGTCGTCTTAAACCTTCGCCGGTACAACCATTAACGACGGAAGTGATCAAAGCTCAACAGAATATTGCCGATCTTTTCCAGCAGGTTCAACTGATTCCCAAAACCATCAGCGTCCAGCAACAGATCTGGTCGCCAGCAGCCACACATTGATGAGCAAACAAGATCATTTAATTTAAGGAATATCACATGAAAATTTTCTGGTTTATCCCCACTCATGGCGACAGTCGTTACTTAGGCACCAGCAAGGGTGCACGTGTTGTAGATCATGCCTACATGAAGCAGATTGCCGTTGCGGTAGATAACTTAGGTTATGAAGGTGTCCTGATTCCGACTGGCCGTTCTTGTGAAGATCCATGGTTAACCGCAGCCAGCCTGATTGATGCGACCAAAAAATTAAAATTCCTGGTGGCGCTGCGTCCAGGCGTGACCACTCCGGCACTGGCTGCACGTATGGCCGCGACCTTTGACCGCTTGTCCAATGGCCGGGTGCTGCTGAATCTGGTGACTGGCGGTGATGAACAGGAACTAAAAGGTGACGGCGTCTATGAAGATCACACAACCCGCTATAAAACGGCGACCGAATACACCACCATCTGGCGTGAAATTTTAAAACGCTCACATACCGGTGAAAGCTTTAGCTTCCATGGCGAACGCTTAAGTGTCGACGAGGCAAAATTGCTGTATCCACCAATCCAGCAGCCACATCCGCCTTTATGGTTTGGCGGTTCATCAGATGATGCCATTGAACTGGCTACGGATCAGGTCGACACTTACCTGACCTGGGGCGAGCCACCGGCCGCAGTCAAAGAAAAAATTGCAGTGGTAAAAGCCAAGGCCGCAGCTAAAGGTCGTGAACTGAATTACGGGATCCGTTTACACGTGATCGTACGCGAAACCAATGAGCAGGCCTGGGCGGCGGCTGAAGAACTGATTCAGTATGTGGATGATGCCACTATCGCTGCAGCCCAAGCCAAATTCAAATCCATGGACTCGGTCGGTCAGCGCCGTATGGCAGAACTGCACAATGGCGATCGCAGTAAACTCGAAGTTTCTCCGAACCTGTGGGCAGGCGTAGGTCTGGTTCGTGGTGGTGCAGGTACGGCACTGGTCGGCGATCCGGAAACTGTCGCTGCACGTATCCAGGAATATGCAGCTCTGGGAATTAGCACCTTTATTTTCTCAGGCTATCCACATCTGGAAGAATCAATCCGTTTTGCCGAACTGGTATTCCCTTTACTTCCACTGGAAACCCAGCAAAAACTCACTCAACCAAACTTGACCGGTCCATTTGGTGAAATCGTGGCGAACAACTACACACCGGACGAGAACAAGCAGGCTGAGAAAATTAAGGAGTCTGCTTAATGTCAAAAGTCGTTTCCGTTGAAACCCTGGCCCAAAAGCAGGTTTCACGTGGAACAATTCTGGGGCAGCATCTGCTGCCCTGGCTGGTTCCAATTTTTTTGATTGCGATTTGGCAGATTACCTCTAGTACAGGCCTGCTGGAAAGCCGGATTCTACCTGCACCGAGTGCGGTAGTTTTGGCCTTCTGGAATTTGCTACTCAGCGGTGAACTGTGGATGCATGTGCAAGTCAGTGCGGGGCGTGCTATTAGTGGCTTATTGGTGGGGGGTGGTTTGGGCCTATTACTGGGCCTGTTAAATGGTTCATCCAGAACTGCCTCTACCCTGCTCGATACCACCTTGCAGATGATTCGGAATATTCCTGCACTGGCCCTTATTCCCCTAGTGATTTTATGGTTCGGGATTGATGAATCTGCCAAATTGTTTCTGGTAGCGATTGGGGTATTTTTCCCAATTTATATCAATACCTATCATGGTATCCGCTCGGTCGATCCACAACTCATCGAGATGGGTAAAAGCTACGGCTTAACTCGCTGGCAACTGTATAAAGAAATAATTCTGCCGGGGGCGATGCCGTCAATTCTGGTCGGACTGCGTTTTTCTCTGGGTCTGGTCTGGGTATTGTTAATCGTGGCCGAAACCATTTCCGCCCAGTCTGGTATTGGCTATATGACCATGAATGCACGCGAATTTTTGCAAACTGACGTGGTTCTAGTGGGTATTTTACTGTATGCCCTGCTCGGCAAATTAGCCGATGTTCTGGCAGTGGCTTTAGAACGATTCCTGCTACGCTGGCATGCCGGCTATCAAAAATAAAGAATAAATGAGGAGCATGTGATGACTGATCTCAGTTTAGGGCGTCATGCCAATGACCCGATTTTGCCACTGGAACAACCTGCGGCAGATATCAATCCTGCTGCAGTGATTGGTGCCGAAATTATCATTGAACAGCTGCACAAGTTTTACGGTTCGGTCAAAGTTCTGGAAGATCTGGACCTGCATATCCAGCCGGGTGAATTTCTAGCAATTGTTGGTCGCAGCGGTTGTGGTAAAAGTACCTTATTGCGCTTGATTGCCGACCTGGAACAGCAAAGCTACGGTGAAATCAAGTTTAAGTCCGCCCGGCATATTCGTGAAGGCATTACTGCAGATGATATCCGGGTGATGTTTCAGGATCCTCGCCTGCTGCCTTGGCGCAGCATCGAACAGAATGTGCAGTTAGGCCTGGGCAAAGAGCAGCATGCCAAAGCCTCGCAAATGCTGGAAAAGGTAGGGCTCAAAGAAAAAGCCGGACTGTGGCCTTCACAGCTTTCCGGAGGACAACGGCAACGTACCGCCTTGGCGCGGGCATTGTCACATCAGCCGCGTATTCTGCTACTGGATGAACCGCTCGGTGCTCTGGATGCCCTAACACGTCTGGAAATGCAAAACCTGATTGAGCGCTTATGGACCGAACAAGGCTTTACCGCCATTCTGGTCACGCATGATGTCAGTGAAGCAGTACAACTGGCAGACCGGATTATCTTGCTGGACAAAGGCCATATTGCCAAAGAATTTCGGGTCGACTTACCTCGTCCCCGGCAAAAAAGTGTGACATTTGCAGAACTGGAACAGCAGGTCTTGCAGGCAGTTTTAGCGACCTGAATACCCAATCCAACCCAAAATCGCGCATGGTTTTGGGTCTTATTCTTATAAAAAATACTTTTATCTCAATAAGAGGACATTTTCATCAGATTCATTTCAGTATTATTCTTCTCTTCAATTGATGAAGAAAAAAGATGAATAAATGAAGTATTTTCAGAAACTTGAATTTTTCTCCTGGTATAGATGCATTTAGCCTGTTTAAAATATTGATCTAGAGAATAAATCATCATTATTCAAAAAATTAGCCTGTGACTGTGTGCACAAATCTGATGATTTGCCGTACAATTGAGGATTCCCTTTTTCATTGTTTTTTATATTTGCTAATGGAACAAAAAAAGAGTACTCAAAAACGCAATCAGCTGCTAAATGCTGCACTAGACGTATTTTCCCTATATGGTTTTAATGGGGCAAGTCTGGATGAAATCGCACAAATTGCAGAAATGCATAAGTCGAATATTTTCTATTATTATGAAAATAAAGAAGCCCTGTATGTCGAGGTGTTGACCACCGTTCTACAAAAATGGCTGGCGCCTTTACAAACCCTTGAAGCTGAACTTGAGCCTGAAGAAGCGATCACCAATTATTTGATGCAAAAAATTGAAGTGTCGCGTACCCAGCCTAAAGCATCACGTTTATTTGCTTTGGAGGTGATTCAAGGGGCACCGCACATTCTGGAAATTTTAAAAGGTCCGCTGAAAAAACTGGTCAAGCGTAAAGCCAAAGTGATTTCCAACTGGCAGGAGCAAGGCAAGATTTCTGCAGATATTGATCCTGAGTTACTGATTCTGAATATTTGGGCGATTACCCAGAACTATGCAGACTTTGCGACGCAAATGGAAATGGTCACGGGTAAAACCTTGCGTAACCGCAGCATGCAGCAACGCATTATCCAGCATACGGTACACATGATGTTATACGGCGTGATTCCACGTACGGATAAATAAGCAAGCGCTTCTGATTGGCACACGACCATAGCTGCTATGGTCGCCGAGCAAACTTAACTTTCCTATTTATTTTACCATTTGATATAAATCTAATAATTTTTTCGCACCCAGTAATAGATTTTCTTCCCAATCCAGATGCGCAGTCTCATTGGCTCCATCACTAATGTATTTCACTGAAATCAGCCGAACGCCCAGCTTTTTACAGACTTTGGCCAAGGCATAGCCTTCCATATCGACCAGATTACACGCCACTTTTGAAATACCGGTTTCAAAGCTGTCGCCTGTTCCACAAATCCCTTTCGGCAAATGGTCAAAGAAAGAATCGAGCTCAATCGCACCCGGGAAATGCTGATCCATCGGGGTCATGCCGACCTCAAAACCGAGGGGTGAAACATCCATATCACGCTGTACAAATTGCGTGACTTCAACCAGTTCATGCGCATTGAAATGTGAACTCCCAGCGCTTCCCAAATTCAGCAAGGTATTGCAACCAGTGTTCTGAATCACCTCAAAGGCTTTAAAGGCCGCGTTGACTTTACCAATCCCGCTGTAATGCACCTGAATGCCTTCTGCTTCAAACAAGCCTTTGGATTCATTGGGTAGAGCCATGATGAGCGCCAGATCGGACATTCGAAACACCTGATATCAAAAAAACCCTGACATTAGAAAACAAAACCGGCTGAATGAAAAGCACCAGTGCTCTGATCAAACATACTTAGTGCGTAGAAAAACCAGCCGACTCAATTCTAGGAAGATGAATTTTCAAGAAAAATATTGCATAAAAACACAACAGCAAGACGAAAGCGCGAGATTATGGCAATATATAGCCTCTCGATATTTCTAAGCACTTGATTTGCCCATGCAGCTGCTCCGTCTAAATGCTTTAGCCTCTCATTCTGAATTACCCAAAACTGCCGTGACCATCGGTAATTTTGACGGCGTGCATTTAGGCCATCAGGCGATGATCCGTCAGCTGCAACAGGTGGCTGAAGCACAGGGTTTAAAATCTGTAGTGATGATTTTCGAGCCGCAACCGCTTGAATACTTTCAGGGTTATGATGCCCCACCGCGTATTTCATCGTTGCGTGAAAAAGTTGAATACCTGACTGAGCTGGGTGTGGACTATATCGCGGTGGCGAAATTTGACCATACTTTCCGCAGCCTGACTGCAGAAGCTTTTGCTGACATTTTAAAAGAAAAACTGAATGCTCGGCATCTGGTCTTAGGCGATGATTTTCACTTTGGTAAAAACCGTCAGGGCAATAGCGAATTCCTGCGCAATTACGGCTTTGAAGTGACCAATTTAAATACCATTGCTTTGGATGGTGAACGGGTCAGTTCCACCCGGATTCGCCAGACCTTGCAAGCCGGTGATTTAGCCTTGGCCGCACAATTGTTGGGTCGTCCCTATAGCATTACCGGGCGGGTGCAATATGGTGATCAGATTGGTCGAACCATTGATTTCCCGACCATTAATGTACGGCTCAACCGTCATAAGCCCTGCCTGAAAGGAATTTATGGGGTGGAAGTCATTTGTGAAACCCAATCCTTAAAAGACAAAGTAAAAGCCGACTCTGCAACGCAAACCGGTATTGCGGGTTATGACCCGACTGCCCTGTTTGGGGCAGGTCATGTCGGCACACGTCCAGCCATCAAACAAGCACACCCAGAGTGGCGATTAGAAGTACATTTTCCAGATGTTTCTGCTAATCTGTATGGCCTGTTGATGCGGGTGACGTTCTTAAACTATTTACATGGCGAAAAGGACTATCCTTCGCTTGAAGCGCTAAAAACCGGAATTGATGATGATGTCGAGAAACTGCTTGAGTTTCGTCGAAATCACCCCACATTTCCCTTTTAATATCCCATATTTTTATTGTAAAACGTGTCAGTGACATAACTGATTAGATTGGAAGACGACTTGCATGAGCGATAAGCAAACTCCTGAAAATGCAGTGGACTATAAAGCCACGCTAAACCTCCCAGGTACTGACTTTGCAATGAAAGCAAATTTGGCAGTACGTGAAGCGAAATGGTTAGAAGAGTGGTATGCCGACAACATTTATCAGCAGATTCGTGAATCGCGTATTGGCAAGAAAAAATACGTGCTTCATGACGGCCCTCCTTATGCCAATGGTCAAATTCATTTGGGTCATGCGGTCAACAAAGTACTCAAAGACATCATTATCAAAAGCCGTGTCATGGATGGCTTTGATGCACCGTATGTACCGGGCTGGGACTGTCACGGTTTGCCAATCGAACTCAAAGTCGAAGAAAAAGTCGGTAAAGTCGGCGTAAAAGTGGATGCATCTACCTTCCGTAAAGCCTGCCGTGAATATGCCTACACCCAAGTTGAGCTTCAAAAGAAAGACTTCGTACGTATGGGCGTATTCGGGGATTGGGACAATCCTTACTTAACGATGAACTTCAAACAAGAAGCTGACATCGTACGTTCATTGGGTGCAATCGCGAAAGCAGGTCATATCGAGCCAGGTCTGAAACCAGTCAACTGGTGTTTAGACTGTGGTTCATCACTCGCTGAAGCTGAAGTTGAATACGAAGATAAAAAATCTGACGCAATTGACGTCGGTTTCACGGTTGTAGACCTTGCTGATTTATCTGCACGTGTCGGCGTAGACGTTGCTGATCGTACCGACATCGTGATCTGGACTACCACGCCTTGGACCATGCCTGCCAACCAAGCTGTGGCATTGCATGCTGAACTTGAATACCAATTGGTGAAAGCAACAGCCGAAGATAAAGCTGCACAAAACTTCATTTTGGCGAAATCATTGGTTGAGTCTGCAACTCAGCGTTATGGTTTCACAGCATTTGAAGTCCTTGCTGAATTCACAGGTTCTAAACTTGAAAATCTAGTGCTTCAACACCCTTTAATTAGCGACCGCCAAGTGCCAGTGATTTTGGGTGAACACGTCACCGATGCGAGCGGTACAGGTGCAGTACATACCGCACCGGGCCACGGTGTGGATGACTATAAAGTTGGTTTACAGTACAACCTCAAAGTTGAAAACCCAGTCGGTGGTAATGGTGTGTATTTACCAACGTCGCCTATCTTCCCGGGCGAGCATATCTACAAAGCCAATCCAAAAATTATTGCAGCATTAACTGAAGCAACCAAGCTTTGGGCACATGTAGTGATCAAGCATAGCTACCCGCATTGCTGGCGCCATAAAACCCCGATTATCTTCCGTGCGACCCCACAATGGTTCATCAGCATGGATGCCAAAGGTCTGCGTCAAAATGCGTTAAACGCGATTGAAAACGATATCAGCTTTGTACCGGACTGGGGTAAAAACCGGATTCAGGCGATGATTGAAGGTCGTCCAGATTGGTGTATTTCACGTCAACGTACTTGGGGCGTGCCAATTCCGTTCTTCGTACATAAAGACACCAATGAATTGCATCCGCGTACGCCTGAACTGATCGAAGAAGTCGCGAAACTGATCGAGCAAGAAGGTATTGATGGCTGGTACAACCGTAATGCATCTGAGTTCATCGGTGCGGATGCTGAGCAATACAATGCAGTACGTGACACGCTAGACGTTTGGTTCGACTCAGGTACAACGCACTATGCCGTACTACGTGAACGTGAAGAATTGACTGATCCTGCTGATTTGTACCTTGAAGGTTCAGACCAGCACCGTGGCTGGTTCCAGTCGTCGTTATTGACCTCGATTGCGATTAACGAACGTGCGCCATATAAAGGCTTGTTGACGCATGGCTTCGTGGTCGATGAAAAAGGCCGCAAGATGTCCAAGTCGATCGGTAATGTGATCACGCCGCAAGACATCATTAAAGATATGGGCGCGGATGGCCTACGTTTCTGGATCGCATCTGCAGATTACCGTTATGAAATGACGGCTGGTAAAGAAATCTTTAGCCGTGCCTCTGATGGTTATCGTCGTATCCGTAACACGCTTCGTTTCTTATTGGCGAACCTCAATGGTTTCAAACCATCAACAGATGCGCTTCCTGTTGATCAATTGATCGCGCTGGATCAATACATCTTGCAACGTGCTTCTGAAGTGCAAGAAACTATTAAGAAAGCATACGAAGATATGAACTTCCATATCGTAACGACTGCCCTGACTAATTTCTGTATCAATGACTTGGGTGGTTTCTACTTAGACATCATCAAAGACCGTCAATACACCACCAAAGCGGATTCACAAGCACGTCACTCTGCACAAACTGCGTTGTATCACTTGGTACAAGCATTTGTCCGTTGGATGTCACCAATCTTGAGCTTCACTGCACAAGAAGCTTGGCCGTTAATCCCTGAGCAATCAGAGAAATACGTGTTCACGGCTGAATGGTATGATATTCCTGTGGCTTCAACTGCAAATGTAGTATCTGAAGCTGAATGGCAAACGCTCATTGCCGTGAAATCTGCAGTAAACAAATTCATTGAAACTGCACGTACCGCCAAAACTGTCGGTTCTAACTTGTCTGCCAAAGTTGAACTTTGGGCAAATGCTGAATTAAAAGCAGTGCTAGATAAGTTAAGCGATGAACTTCGTTTCGTGCTTATTACCTCACAAGTGATCGTGAATGAATTTGATGCAGCACAAGGTGAAGCATCTGATCTTGAAGGCTTAAACATAAGAGTTTCAGCAGCTGATGGTGAAAAATGCGTACGTTGCTGGCATGTATTACCAGATGTAAATACACATTCTGCACATCCTGGTCTATGCGGTCGTTGTATTATCAACCTTCCTACAGGCCAAGGCGAAGAGAGAAAATATGCCTAATACCCACACCAAAAAGGGCTTATTCCAGTTCTATCCACATAATTTATGGTGGGTTGGGCTGGCCATTCTGGCGATCATTCTGGATCAATGGACCAAATGGATTGCAGTGACAAATCTGAACTATGCAGATCCTGTTCCTGTGCTGCCCTTTTTAAATTGGACACTGCTACATAACTATGGCGCTGCCTTTAGTTTTCTGTCCGATGCTGGTGGTTGGCAACGCTATTTCTTTACTTCACTGGCAGGTTTAGTGTCTGTAATCTTCGTGTTTTGGCTGATGCGTATGCCAAAAGACATGAAAATTTTACCGCTGGCAATTGCCCTGATTCTGGGTGGTGCCATCGGTAATTTAATCGACCGGGTCAGCCTCGGCTATGTGGTCGATTTTATTCATGTGTATTACCAGAACAGCCACTTCCCTGCGTTCAATATTGCAGACAGTGCCATTACTGTAGGCACTATTCTGATGCTGATTGATACCTTTTTCTTAGAAAAACATCGAATTCAACAGGCGAAAGCACAACATGACTGATTTTATTCATCCTAACGAAGAAACGCGGGTTGCAGACGGCTCTAAAGTCGAGCTGCACTTTTCTGTCGCAATCGAAAATGGCGTGGAAATTGACAATACCCGTAGCCGTGAAGAACCGGTCAGCCTGGTGATTGGCGATGGCAATCTACTGCCTGGTTTTGAAAAAGCACTGATTGGCTTACGTGCCGGTGACCGTCGCACGGTCAGCCTGCCGCCAGAAGATGCTTTTGGTCCATGGAATCCGGAAAATATCCAGAAATTTGATACGGTGAAGTTTGGAGAACGTCCGATCGAAGGTCATATGATCGAGTTTGAAGACAAAGCCAAAGCCACCCTGTATGGCGTGGTGAGATCGGTCAATGACGACATCACTGAAGTGGACTTTAACCATCCATTGGCAGGCAAGAACATCACCTTTGAAGTAGAAATCTTCAAAGTGACACCTGCGGGTCAGCAAGGCATTAAACTGATGTAAACATCAGCTAATTACCTGATTTTGAAAAAGCTCCTTCGGGAGCTTTTTTATTTTCCGGATACAAATCATCTCTAGTCACCTTCCTGAAATCTGATTAATTTAATTTAATGATCAGACCCGAAGAAAGGATGAAACATGAAAATTTATATTGTGGTTGGGAGTGTGCGTGAGGGACGTACTGCGATTAAAGTGGCGCACTGGGTACTGCAGGAAATTAAAAGTTATGCCTTTAGCACTTTAGAAACTGAAATTGTCGATCTAAAAGAATGGGATCTTCCGCTATTTTCCGGTGCTCATCCGCCATTGACCGGAATTTATGATCAACCCAAACAGCAAGACTGGGCCGACAAGATTGCGCTTGGCGATGCCTTTATTTTTGTCACGCCTGAATACAATCATGGCTATAGCCCTGCCCTGAAAAATGCCTTGGATTATCTCGGCAAGGAATGGCAAGGCAAACCGGCAGCTTATATTGGTTATGGTGCGACCAACGGCTCACGTTCAATTGACCAGATTCGTCAAGTCGGCACTCAACTTGGACTGGTGGATACCAATGCCGTGATTGAAATCCGGGACATCTTTGCGCGCAACAAAGATTATTCCTTCCAAGGCAATGAATTTGATAATAAAAACTTAAAAGCTGTGGTAGATAGACTGATTCAATATGTCAGTGCTTAATGTGGACGACAGCCCTGTACGTTTTAGCCTACATGCAGCGCAGAGTTTAGCCGCTATGCGGTCGTTTTATGCGAGGCTATAGTGAGTACATAGACAGACAGGAAGTCTGCAAAGCGATACGACAACAATAAAAAGTGCCAATCAACAGGACGTTGACAGATTAGACAGGAGTCAGATCTGAGAAGCAAATCCAGAAAAGCCTCGACAGGATGTTGAGGCTTTTCTGTTTTTAAACTTTAGATTTAACTTGAATACTAATCGGGATGCATCAGACATCCACCTTAAACCCGAGATCAACATCACAGGCGGCTTGCCCTCCCTGAATCCCCCAATTTTCCAATGCACTTTATCTCAGATGAATCAGAATATGATCTGCAGGAATACCGATTTCCACGAGACTTTTGACCATCTGCTTATACAAATTGCACTTGGTCTCCAGACTGCGGCCAGCAAAACAGTCAATACTGATCAAGGTGAAATATTCAGGTTTAGCTAAATGGCTCATATACTGAAAACGATGCGCTTCATGCACGACCAGACGAATATTACGATCATATTCAGGCAGCTGAAAGGCGGTTTGTACACAATGAAATACGTTGTTGAGCAATTGTTCCTCAACTGCTTGAGGATATTATTGCCGAACTTCAATTTGAATCGTAGGCATAGGAGTTTCCTTTTTATTATTTTATCGACGTTTTATTTAAATCAGTTGATGTATATCAAAAGAGTATTCTCTCGCTAAAATGCAGCAAAATCATCACCGCAGTTTATGATTTGGTCAAAAGATCATATTGAAACAGTATTTTTGAATTTATCTTTTTAAAATTCGGCTGTCGGCTTTGACCTACAATCTATGCAGCTAAACTGCCCTATTGCGCTGCGTCGCTTCAGGCTATATTCAGATCATACCAAGACAGGAAGTCTTGTAAGAAAAATAAAAAAAATCACGTAGCAGGATGCTAATCGGTATAACAGACATTATACCTTTAACAGAATATGAAAAGGCCTTCACAGGATGTAGAGGCCTTTTTCTTTCATGTCAGCATCAGCTTAAAAATCCTTTTATCCAGGTGGTCAGCCTATTCAATATTTCATATTTAGATAAGCAACCTAAAAGTAGATGATTAAGGTGCTGTCATTTTTAACAAACCTGCTTGCGGACCATCTTGAATGACCCATAGTGAACCATCTTGTGCCTGAGCAACCCCGCGAATCCGCTCTTTCATATCCAGACGCTGAACTTCTTTCACTGGAACCTGGGTGGTATCCACAATCACAATCGCCTTGGAAGACAGACCGGTCGCAATCGCTTTATTTTTCCATTTCGGGAAGACATTAGCGGTATAAAACATTAAATCTGAAGGAGAAATTACCGGAGTCCAATCCAGTGCCGGGGCCTCAAATTCAGGTCGGGTACTGTGGTCAGGAATCGGCTTGCCGTCATAATGATCGCCATTGGATACCAGTGGATAACCATAATTTTTAGCTTTGACAATCTTGTTCAGTTCATCGCCGCCTTTCGGTCCCATTTCGATCACCCAAAGCTGCCCTTTCGGATCAAAAGCCATGCCTAGAGGATTACGATGTCCGAGACTCCAGACCTGCTGGGCAATTTTACCCTGAGTCATAAACGGATTATCGGCAGGGATTGAGCCATCATCATTCAGGCGAATAATTTTACCGGCATTAGATTGCATGTCCTGTGCAGGATCAAATTGCTGACGCTCTCCTGAACTGATCCATAACTTACCATCCGACCCGAATATAATCCGATGGGCATAATGTCCCTGGCCTGAAAATTTCGGAACTTGCGTCCAGATCCGTTCAATTTGTGTGAGTTGAGGAGTGGCTTGATTTAGGTCCAGTTTGCCACGAATCACCACTGCACCATATCCGCCTTGGCCTTGTTCGGCATAGCTCAGATATACCCACCGATTCTTTGCAAAATCTGGATGCAAGGCTACTTCACCTAAGCCACCCTGGCCTCCATATGCGACTTGAGGTATACCTTTAACTTCAATTTTTTTCTTGGTTTTTGGATCAAAGAGCTGCAATTTTCCTTTGCGCTCAGTAATCAATAGTCGGCCATCATTTAAAGTAGTAATCGCCCACGGCTCATTAAATTGAGCAACCTGTTCAGTCTTATATTTTTGCACACTTGAAGAGACTGCATTCGATTTGGCAGCTGATGTAGATGTCTCTTGAGTACTTCTAGAAGATGGATTCTCTGCATGACAGGCAGTAAATGCTAAAGCACAACAACTGAGTAGAATTTTTATTTTAAATTGCGACAACATTATCTTCTCCATACTGATTTATTGTCCAAATTAACATCAAGATACAGAGTTTCTGGTCTAAATTCAGCATAGAAAAGTAAATAAATATATTTTAAAAATTATAAATAGAATTTATTTTAATAAAGAATTAGTGTCTAAGCTTTCCACTAAATCCCGCGCATAAAAAAAACACCCCCGGCCTTATGGTCGGGGGTGTTTAGGAATAATGAGCTGGCGATGACTTACTCTCACATGGGTAACCCCACACTACCATCAGCGCTAAGAGGTTTCACTTCTGAGTTCGGGAAGGGATCAGGTGGTTCACTCTTGCTATGGTCGCCAGCACAACTGTTTATGACTATTTGCTTGGGTCTTATTGGCGTTGTTTTCACTTCGCTAGCCTAGCTTTCATCAAATGAGTTATTAACAGGTATATCTGAGTTGCAGTAGTTTGTTCGTTCAGCGTAACTAAATCAAGTCACTTTGTTTAATATCGAATCAATTGAGCGTTATACAACAACTGTTTGGGTGTTGTATAGTCAAGCCTCACGAGCAATTAGTATTGGTCAGCTTCACATATCGCTATGCTTCCACATCCAACCT
>NZ_JAMXXN010000005.1 GCF_024129435.1 Acinetobacter lwoffii
TCCATTCGCCCTCACCTAGAAACTTCATGCCTGTAGAGTCCATGAGTAGATGCAGCCCATCGCTACTTTTTTGGTAGCTGATTGCAATATCAATATGCTTTTGTCTTCTACAAAGCGTGGTGTACGAATATCACTGATATTCGGGGCTGCTCAGCCGCAAAGTTTAATCAGACTTTGCACAAAGCCAGTAACCATACGTAAAGACAGACGGAATAAGGATTTAATCATTAAGCAGCATTGGATGGCTACGTCGGAGTAGGTTTGATTTCGCCCTTGTTTGCCTTTTGATGGCGCATACCATTGCGTAGCAGGATCAAACCAAATGGCAATATTTCCGCGACTCATGAGTGCTCGGTTATATGCGGGCCAATTGGTTGTGCGGTAGATTTTGTGTGTAGGCTTCTTCATTTGAAAATTATATCGCTGAAAAAGCCTTTACAGATAGGTTTGTGCAACAAAGCCGTTCTAAGCTAAATAAATCTTTGCCACATTTTTTGCCACACTTTTTTTAATGGCTATCACAAACTATCATATGCAAGTAATTGAATAATAGATAATTCAATAACTTATATTAGATAGAAATTGATAGGGTTGAGTTCTAGTGAGTTCAACTCCCGCCACCTCCACCAAAATTCTTGTAATAAATCAGCCACTTATCCAAGTGGCTTTTTTATTGCCTAAATTTTATAAGCAATTTAAAAAATCAAATCAAAACTAGAACGAATACGCTCAATCAATAAATGCTTCGACTCTGACAAATGGGTATTTTTACGTACCATCAGTTGGGTCTGAGCCGTGTTGCACAGTTCGGAATCAATAGTTAAGGCGACGGCCTGACCTTCTTTTACTGCATCTGCAATATCTGCATAGCGCATGGCGGAAATCCCATGTCCAGCCACAACATAATTTTTTAAGGCATAAATAGAATTGGTGGTCAGGCCAATATTCAGGTTCACTTGTAAGCGTACCATTTCACTGTCAAGTAGCTGACGGAAACCATGCCCTACGGGCATTAAGGCAAATTTATAGGCTGAAATTTCGGAAAGACAAATGCGAGGCTTGAGCTTGGCAAGAGGATGACCGGCAGGAACAGCCAGAATAAAAGGTTCTGTTTTATGGGCAATGGTGCTGATGTCTGTATGAAATGGCGGATTATACGCCAGTCCAATATGCGCCAGACTGTCCACGATATGTCGTACCACATACTGGGCACTCATTAATTCTAACTGGATTTCAAGATTTGGATATTTATGATGCACATGTCGAAGTACATCATAAATCATATGTTGCATATAACTTTCACTTGAAACAATGTTCACTTTGCCAAGTTGAGAAGATTGCAGCTGAAATAGACTGTCAAATAATTCATTTTCACGATTTTTATTTTCCTTGAAATACTCAAGTACCAGATAGGCAGCTTCAGTCGGAATAATATGCCGTCCCTTACGTTTGAACAGGTTTATTTTTAATTCTGATTCAAAGAGTTGAATCTGTCGGCTCATGGCGGACTGTTCAATATTCAGGATATCTGCTGCTTTGCGCATCGAGCCAAACATCATCACCGTATAGAAATAACGCAAACGTTTTTCATTGATTCCGTTCAGTGGCGCAAGGAATTGCAAGTTTCTGTCCATAAAAACTCTGATGCCTTAAAAGCATCAGTATGCCTAATAAATTACATTGTTATCAAGTCAGGAGCGTGCTTACATTGTTTTTGAACAATAAGAAGATCTAGATAAAAAGGAGTTTTAGATGGATTTAATCACCTCCCATCAACAACGGTTAGACCAGATTTACAAGAAAGTAAGCTGGCGCCTGCTGCCATTTTTATTGCTATGTTATTTCTTTGCTTATCTGGACCGGATCAATATCGGATTTGCCAAGTTACAAATGCAGCAGGAGCTGGGCTTTAACGATGCAATTTATGGCATGGCAGCCGGCATATTCTTTTTAGGTTATGTACTGTTTGAAGTGCCAACCAATCTGTATTTTGAAAAAGTCGGCGCTAGAAAAACCATTACCCGCATCATGATTTTGTGGGGCCTGACCTCCATGTCGATGCTGTTTGTCACTACCCCACAAATGTTTTATATCTTGCGCTTTTTACTAGGTGTATTCGAAGCCGGTTTTGCCCCAGGCATGATTTTCTATCTGACCTATTGGTATTCGGGCGCACGTATGGCACGTGTCATGGCGATTGTCATGCTGGCCGGGCCACTGGCTGGCATGTTAGGTGCACCTTTATCCACACAAATCATGAGTGCTTTCCATCAGATTTATAATCTTTCTGGCTGGCAATGGTTATTTTTATTGGAAGCTGTACCAACCGTGCTGTTGGGCTGCGTAGCGTACTTTTATTTGACCGATCATCCCTCACAAGCAAAATGGCTGTCACAAGAAGACAAAGCCTTGTTGGTAAAAGAAATTTCGCAGCATCAGTCTGCAAGCGGTCATAGCAATTTTAAAGCGGTGTTGAAGGATCCCTGGATTTATTTCATGGTCTTGGCCTACTTCACCATTATCTGTGGCATCTATGCGATTGGCTTCTGGCTACCATCTTTATTGAAATCGGGCGGTATCCAGAATTTGCAGATGATTGGCTGGTTGGTGGCAATCCCGTATTTATGCGGCGCAATTTTCATGATCATCTTTGCCCGCAGCTCGGACAAATGGCAGGAACGGAAATGGCATTGTGTAGTGCCCACGGTATTGGCCGGAGTTAGCTTGATGTTGTCGGTGATCAGTGCAAATTTCCTGCTGTCCTTTATTGCGATCTGTACCGCAACGGCCTTTATGTTTAGTGCCTATACCATTTTCTGGTCGATTCCATCGAAATACTTAAGCGGTAGTGCAGCAGCAGGCGGAATTGCCTTAATTAACAGTATTGGATTACTCGGTGGTTTTGTCAGTCCAAATATTATGGGCATGGCGCAGTCAATGACCGGTTCCATGCTGGCAGGCTGGTTCTCGATTGCTGTGATCATGATGCTCGGTGGCACTTTCCTGCTCTATGCCTTCAGACTGAAAAAGCAAGCTGCGCCTCAGCAAACAACACGCGCCGCCTTAATCGTCGATAAATAATCAATACGTAGCATAGGAAGGATTCAAGATATGAAAAAAATCATCATTGCGGGCTTTCAACATGAAACCAATACCTTTGCCCCGACCAAAGCAAGCTATGCCGATTTTGTCCAGGGTGGGGGATTTCCTCCGCTAAGTCGTGGCGCAGATGTCCTGAAATTTCGGGAACAGAACATTCCGATTGGCGGTTTTATCCAGCAAGCAGAACAATTCGGTTATCAACTTTTGCCAGTGATCTGGGCAGGGACTTCACCTTCAGCGCATGTAGAGCAGGACACTTACCAGCGGATCTGTGATGAAATTATTTCCAGCATTCAGCAACATCCGGCAGATGCTGTCTATCTGGATCTGCATGGTGCCATGGTCAGTGAACAGGTGGATGATGGTGAAGGCGAATTATTAAGACGGGTTCGCGAGGCCGTTGGTCCGGACATTCCGGTAATTGCCAGTCTGGACTTCCATGCCAATGTCACGCAGGCGATGTTTGCTCATAGTGATGCATTGATTTGCTATCGGACCTATCCACATGTAGATATGGCTCAAACCGGACAACGCTGTGCCCAACTGCTGGATCAAATATTCCGGGGTGAAAAGCTGCACAAGCAAATGTATAAGCTGCCGTTTTTGATTGCGCTGAATGCACAATGTACCGAGCTGGAACCTACCCAGTCTTGTATGAATTTACTTGAACAGCTAGAACAAAATAATTCTATTCAGATGAATTTCACGCCGGGTTTTCCGGCGGCAGACTTTGCCGAATGTGGTGGTTGTATCTGGGGCTATAGTGAAAACGCTATGCAGTTAGATCAGGCTATGCAAGGCTATATCGCCCATGTGCTGCAACAAGAAGCGCATTGGAATATGGATTTTTTATCACCCGATCATGCCGTGCAGCAGGCGCTGCAATTATACCAACAGTATCATTCGACCAGACCCGTAGTGATTGCAGATACTCAGGATAATCCGGAAGCCGGTGGTGATTCGAATACGACCGGGATGCTATCGGCGCTACATCGACATCAGGTTAAAAATGCATTGATTGGCCTCATTGTAGATCCCGCGGTGGTGCAGCAAGCCTATCAGCTTGAGCTTGGTCAGAATTTTTATGCGCAACTGGGTGGAACATCGGGTATTGCCGGGGATGCCCCATTTAGCGCTGAATTTAAAATCAAAGCCTATAGCGATGGAAAATTCAGCTATGGCGGACCCATGATGCATGGCGTCGAGGCGGATAGCGGCCCGAGTGTATTACTGGAAATAGACGGTATTGAAATTGCAGTCAGTTCCTATAAAGCCCAGTTGCTCGATCGTAATATGTTTAGAATTTTTGGTGTTTTGCCTGAAGATAAATCGATTATCGTGGTGAAAAGCTCGGTACATTTTCGTGCAAATTTTCAAGATATGGCTGCTGCCATTTTGGTCGCGAAAGCGCCTGGTGCCATGAAAGCAGACCCGAATGACCTGCCTTGGCAAAAGATTGATCCTGATAGACGACTCGTGCCGATGGGCGAAAGTCTGGCGCAACGTGATCAGCCATTGCGTCGTACTGTTTAACATTTAACTAATATCCAATTAACACCCAAACGATTGAACAGGCTAGATCCATCACGATCAAGCCTGTTTTTTTTGATCACATCTCCATTTCCTTAAACTCAATACAATTTTCTGTTACCTGATCCCGCGTCTGGATCTGTTATTGATTAAATTCACTGACACCGACTTAAGCTAGCTCATAAAAGTGGACAGGAACTCAACATTCTTTTCAAACTCAATAAAATACCTATAATTCCAATTAGAAACTTGTTGTAAATTAAACCTTAGGGGAAAAAATAAATACAGTTTTGACTTTCTTATTTTAAATTAGACGAATCAACCGGAGATTCTCATTGCGCGCTGCCCGCTATAAAATTTTGCTCGTTATCGTATTGCTACTAGCAGTAGGGTTTGCTCTATTTCGTTGGTGGCAGGGGCCAGTGGTGCCTAGTTATACGCTGAGTGCCATGCCGCTGGTACAAAATGTTGTTGCGACCGGACGTGTTGCGAAAGTTTCACGTGCCCAGGTAGGCAGTGAAATTAGTGGTGTGGTTCTGCAACGTCTGGTGCAGGAAGGCGATCAGGTTAAACCGGGTGATCTGCTGGTGGTATTGAAATCGGATGAATTGCTGGCCCAAGTCAGACAGGCCGAGCTGGCATTGACCGAATTGGCAAGCAGCCGACGGCCACAGGCTGCAGCAGAACTGGCCAGTGCCAAAGCCCAGCTGGAGCAAGCCAGCCGAGAAGCTACACGTCGACGTAATGCAGAAGCCGGTATCCTGTCGAGGGAAGAAGTCGAACAGGCTGTGGAAGCAGAAAGAGTCGCGCGCAATAATTATGAGACAGCCCGGGTAAAAGCAACAGCATTGGCTGCGGGTCAAGTCGAAGAAGCATCGCTTCGGGAACAGCTGGCGGTGGCACAGGCTCAACTGGCCAAAACCAAGATTCGGGCTGCGGTCGCCGGTACAGTATTGACACGCGATGTCGAGCCGGGTGATCTGGTTCAGCCGGGACAAACTTTATTTACCATTGCGTTAACAGGGAATACAGAAATCCGGGTACCGCTAGATGAGCGGAATTTACCGCAACTGGCCTTGCAGCAAAATGCCACCGTAATTAGCGATGCCTATCCGGATCAGTCTTTCCCGGCCCGGATTAACTTTATTGCACCAAGTATCGATCCACAGCGAGGTACGGTAGAAGTCAGGTTAACTGTCAATCCCGTACCAGATTTTCTGCGTCAGGACATGACGGTATCGGTGAATGTCGAGACGGCCAAACGAGCACGGGCTCTGGCTATTCCGAATGATGCTTTAAGCAGTATCAAGGGAGATAAAGCTGTGGTCTTCATGGGACGTGATGGAAAAGTACAGCGTCAGCAGATTACTTTGGGCTTGCGTGGCTTAGCCATGTCAGAGGTGAAATCCGGGCTGAGCGAGGGCGATCAGGTGCTGGCAGATGGCGAATCTTCATTGGAGGATGGCACCAGAGTTCGCTTAAAATCACAACAGAGTTCATTGCAGAATTCTGCTGATATGGCCAATAGCAAAAATGAATTACCGGTGAACTTCGATTGAAAAATTTATTCGGGCGGCTCTGGATCGAATGGAAAATCGCGGTCAGTTTTTTGCGCGAGGGTCGCGCGCAATCCATCATGATCACCATCGGAGTCGCCGTGGGCGTGGCAGTGATCGTCTTTATCACCGCTTTGATTCAGGGGCTACAAGCCAATATTGTCGAACGAACCTTAGGCACACAGGCGCATATTCGCCTGTTGTCACCCGATGAAGTTAACCAGATTGTGCCGTCTCCCGCCGGGACCGTGCAATTATTGCAGGAAGATAAACGGGCACAGCGGTTGCGTTCAATCAACAATTGGCAACAGATTACCGAAACACTGGACCAGTTACCTGTACTGACCGCTGTCTCGCCGGTGGTGTCTGGACCGGCCTTTGTACAACGCGGTGATGCGATTGAATCCGTGGCCTTGGTCGGGATGAATCTGGAGCGTTATCAGCAGATCATTCCATTAAAAGAATATTTAATCAGTGGTCAGTTGCGGGTCGGCGCGGATGATGTGCTGATTGGCAGTCAACTGGCCAAAGACCTCGGTGTTCAGGTCGGCAGCAAGTTGCGACTGGATACTGGTCAACAAAATAGTGCTTTGGTGAATATTGCCGGTATTTTTGAACTGGGTGTGCGCGAACTGGATGCGCGTTATGTCTATCTGGATCTCAAGCAGGCACAGTCCTTACTCGGCCTGCCAGGCGGGGTAACGGTGATTGACCTGACCATTGCCAATATTTTTGAGGCAGACCAGGTTGCAGCACAAGTCGGACACCTGACCTCATTAAAAGCCGAAAGCTGGATTGAAACCAATGCACAACTGATGAATGCCATTACTGCACAAAGCCTGTCGACTAATATGATTATTGTCTTTGTCGCAATTTCGGTGGCTTTCGGGATTGCCAGCGTCATGTCCGTCAGTGTGGTGCAGCGCACCCGGGAAATTGGTATTTTGCGGGCGACAGGTGCGACCCAATCGCAAATCTTGAGAGTTTTTCTGTTTCAGGGCGCAATCTTTGGCTTGCTCGGTTCGGTGCTGGGCAGCATAGTCAGTTATGGTCTGGTGTGGGTATTTAATAATTTTGGGCCAGGATTATTCTATATTCCAATTTCGATTGAGCTGGTGATTTTGGCGCTATTATTGGCGACATTAACAGGCGTACTGGCTGCAGCGGTGCCATCACGCCGGGCCGCGGCACTCGACCCGGTGGAGGCGATTCGTCATGTCTGAGCAATCTCAGGAAGTTCTGCGTCTGGAAGCGTTGCGAAAATCTTATAATATTGGACAGCCCAATGAGGTTGAGGTCTTGCATGGCATTGACCTGCGCATTGATCGCAACGACTTTGCTGCACTCATTGGTCCTTCCGGTTCCGGTAAAAGTACCTTATTGAATATTCTGGGACTGCTAGATAAACCAACCAGTGGCGAGCTGTACTTGTTGGGACAACCTACCAGTGCGATGGATGACACCGGTCGTACGGCGCTACGCGGCAACAGTATTGGGTTTGTATTTCAGTTTCACCATCTGATTCAGGCGTTTAGTGCACTGGATAATATTCTCATGCCTTTAATGATGGCGCATGGCAAACCGAATC
The DNA here is from genome assembly GCF_024129435.1 of Acinetobacter lwoffii. GTDB lineage: Bacteria > Pseudomonadota > Gammaproteobacteria > Pseudomonadales > Moraxellaceae > Acinetobacter > Acinetobacter lwoffii_F. Next base: position 7,777 of record NZ_JAMXXN010000005.1, read on the forward strand.
AGCAGGCAATGCAACGCGCACGTGATTTACTAGCGGCAGTGGGACTGGAAAAATTTGCCGAGCGTAAACCGAATGAATTGTCCGGAGGACAGCAGCAGCGGGTGGCCATTGCTCGGGCCTTGATTACTGAGCCAGCATTATTATTGGCCGATGAACCGACAGGTAATCTGGATACCCAGACCGCGGCTGATATGTTTGAACTGTTTCGTAAAGTGCATCGTGAACGCGACTGCGCCGTACTTTTAGTCACGCATGATCCGCGCCTGTCTGCCACTTGTGATCGTACCCTCAATCTGGTCGATGGCCGGATTGAAAGTGATTCGAGCAATTCGCATCAAGATTAAGCTGTACTGTAAGGAGCCAGGAGGGCTAATTTTTTGAAGCGATCGAAAAGATATTTCAGATTTATAGCTTTCAAAAAATGATAGCCATATATGAGATTGAAATAATCTGTAAACAATCTGTTTGTTAAAAAAGGATGTATGCGATTGCCTACATCCTTAAATTTTGATGGTTTAATTTTAATGATCCTGACTTTTAGCTTGATCTAATCATTGAGTGCCGATAAATCCCTCTAATATAAACGTCAGGATGAAGCCGAACTTTAATGGCACTACCGCAAGTTTCCATTTCATCCTGTGAATAAGCCTGATTTCAAAGATTCGATCCGATTTTATTGTTCCAGATTGCTTCTCAGCATCCAGGCAGTTTTTTCGTGTACTTCCAGTCTTTGCGTGAGAATGTCAGCGGTCGGCTGATCATTGGCTTCTTCAATGATCGAAAAAATACTTCTGGCGGTACGTGCCACAGTTTCATGTGCATCTACCAGTAAACGTATCATTTCTTCAGCTTTAGGTACACCTTCGACTTCTTTAATGGAGGTGAGTTTTACAAACTGTTTATAAGTGCCGGGTGCTGCAAAACCTAGAGCACGAATACGTTCAGCAATGATGTCCAACGCATTCCATTGCTCGGTATATTGAGTCATAAACATGTTGTGCAGGCTGTTGAACTGGGGGCCGGTGACATTCCAGTGGAAATTATGGGTCATCAAATACAGGGTATAACTGTCTGCTAAAAGTCTGGATAAACCATCGACAATTTTGGCGCGATCATCATGCGAAATCCCGATATCAATTTTCATTGCTTTAGATTCTTTTTTAGAAGAGGCCATGCTCTTACTCCTTCAAACTTAACGCGATACGGTGTATTAAAATAAAGTCGGATGTATCTGAAGCCCGAGCCAAGAGATGAAATGATCTCTATGACTTTGTATTTGATCTAACAGGCTAAGAGATTTAAGTGGTTATAAGTTATAGATATTAAATCAATATAAAGGCAGGAAGTTTAGTCATTATGTATAAGCAGGACGCGGGATTGTAACTATTTAAATCTGTCAAATTTTGACTATACTTCAGCGGTAGCACGTTAATTTCTCATAGCAAATTGAACTTCTAAAAAGTCCTAATCATTTCAGGATTGAAACATCGTTTTGGGTTATGACGCTTATTTGTGAGCAAGATCACATATCACCATACTGAATCTTTATTTCGAAATATCTCTGTGAAATTTTAATATTTTATTTTAAATAAATAACTTAGATAAAAATTTAAATCATAAATAAACCCGAAATTTATAAAAAATAACACAATGCTGCCTTAATTAAACAAGGCACTACAAACAATAATAAATCTCTTTCTCAAATGCAGTTATGTTAGGACACAGGCGAAACCAATAACAATATTCCCAGAAGAGCAAAAATGCTTCGAGTCAGCATATTAAGAAGAAATATGAGGCTGATACAGGATCGGCTGTAGCAGATTGACTTGCGGGATGAGTTTGATTGGTCAAGCCATGCAAAATATCAGCTCAAGCGACTTTGAGATAGACCAAAAATATCTGCACTAAACTCAAGCTCAGCAAGGAATACATCATGAAAATTAAGGCCAATAGCCCCGCGACTGGTAAAGACGGTTTAGACAAACAAAATACCAATAAAAAAAGTGAGCAGCTCGACACATATCGCAGTGATGCGACCGAGCAGGCACTCACCACCAATCAAGGGGTTAAAATTTCCGATAACCAGAACAGTCTCAAGGCAGGCGTTCGCGGTGCGACCTTGATCGAAGATTTTATTCTTCGGGAAAAAATTACCCATTTTGACCATGAGCGAATTCCAGAACGTATTGTGCATGCCCGCGGTGTCGGCGCACATGGCTATTTTGAGGCTTATCCAGGTAATGAAAAACTGACCAAGGCAGGCTTCTTGACTAATACCAGTGTGCAAACGCCAGTATTTGTGCGCTTTTCTACCGTACAGGGCCCGCGTGGTTCAGCAGATACGGTACGTGATATTCGTGGTTTCGCGACCAAGTTTTATACTGATGAAGGTAATTTTGATCTAGTGGCGAATGATGCGCCGGTATTCTTTATTCAGGATGGGATCAAGTTCCCGGATTTTGTACATGCGGTTAAGCCTGAACCACAGACCGAGATTCCTACTGGTGCATCTGCACATGATACTTTTTGGGATTTTGTTTCCTTAGTGCCTGAATCTGCACATGCGGTGATGTGGGCCATGTCGGATCGGGGTATTCCACGTAATTTAAGAGCCATTCAAGGCTTTGGTGTGCATACTTTCCGTTTTATCAATGCCGAGAATAAAGCGGTTTTTGTGAAATTCCACTGGACGCCAAAACAGGGTCTCGCCCAACTGGTCTGGGATGAAGCACAAAAACTGGCGGGTAAAGATCCGGATTTCCATCGTCGTGACTTATATGAAGCGATTGCCTCCGGTAACTATCCGGAATGGGAGTTGGGTGTACAGGTCGTTCCAGAAGAAGATGAGATGAAGTACGACTTCGACTTGCTGGACCCAACCAAAATTATTCCGGAAGAACTGGTGCCGGCGACGCCGATTGGCAGAATGGTGCTGAACCGTAATGTTGATTATTTCTTCGGTGAAACCGAGCAGGTGGCATTCTGTCCGGGACATATTGTGCCAGGACTAGATTTTACCAATGATCCATTATTACAAGCACGTCTGTTCTCCTATACCGATACTCAGCTTAGCCGTTTAGGTGGTCCAAACTTCCACCAGATCCCAATTAACAAGCCGGTTTGTCCATTCCACAATAACCAGCGTGACGGTTTACATCAGCGTATTGTACATACCGGTCAAGCCAGTTATGAGCCGAATTCGATTGACAATAACTGGCCGGCTGAAACTCCGCCCGCAGCACAAGGCGGTGGTTTTGAAAGTTATCAGGAACGTATTGATGGACACAAAATTCGTCAGCGTAGCGAATCTTTCAGTGATCACTTTAGTCAGCCCCGTCTTTTCTACCGCAGCCAGACGCCGCATGAACAGAAGCATATTGTCGATGCCTATGTCTTCGAGCTGAGCAAGGTGGAGCGCAAATATATTCGTGAGCGTGAAGTGCTTGAAGTGCTCTGCAATATCGATCTGGACTTGGCACAGCAGGTGGCTGACCAATTGGGCATTGAAATTCCGGCAGAGAAAAAAGCTGCGAAATTGCCAGAGGTGAAGGTTTCACCACGCTTATCTTTCGAGGCATTCAAACCTGAAGATATCAAAGCACGAAAAATTGCCCTACTGGTACACGATAAAGCCAATGAGGCCAGTATCAAAGCTGTTCAAACCTGGGCAGAATCAGAAGGGGCTGTGGTCGATGTACTGACCCCAAAACCGGGCCCGGTACTGGGTCAGCAAGGCGAGGTGATTCCTTCCGATGGTATGCAAAAAGCAGAACCATCCATTGCCTATGATGCCGTGGTGATTGCTGACGGTGATAATTACGATGTGGTGATGAAAGATGGCGTGGCGACTCATTATCTACTGGAAGCCTACAAGCATTTAAAACCGATTGTGTTCTTGGGCGATAAAGGCAAGCTGATTGAAGATCTGCGCTTGGTTAGCGATGAAGGAACTCTGGTAAACGGACAGTTTGAAGCAGTACAAGATAGCTTCAAGACTTTGATCCTGAACCATCGTGTCTGGGCGCGTGAAGCAATTGCGGAAGCGATTCCTGCCTAAATGATTCAATTAATGTTTTAGAGGATAGAGGCTCCGGCTTCTATCCTCATGGTTTTAAAATGGATGAAGAGATGGTGAGACCGGATGTCAAAAAGTTGTTGGCTCAAGCACAACAAGCCAAATGGAGCAGAGAGCAGGATATTTATCTCATTGAACATAATCATTTGCCTTTAGCTGAACTGATGCAGCAACTTTGTTTCAATGAAGAAGAAATTAATACACGGCGTAAGATATTAGGGCTGACCACTCGTTTAAAACAAATGCGCAAGCTTTCTCATTAACTGACTTTACAAACACAACAACATTATCCGTATTTTATGAGGAACCGCATGCATGAACCTCGGTTCAATATTACAAAGATTTGAAAATTCTCCTCTGGAGCTACAAGAAAAAATTCAGCACACTTTAATGGAGCTGGTGGCGATTTCTGACCAGGTGCCTTATCCCGCTTCCGGAGCGACCTTAAAACGCTGGCAGATACTCAGCCAGGTTTCAGCCAGCAATCTGAGTCTGGGTAAACTCTATGAATCGCATTTAGATGCTTTAGCTATTCTGCATGAACTGAATATTCCGGTAGAACAAAAAGGCTTATGGGCAGTATGGGCAGCAGAAGGTGGCCCCAAACCTTTAACATTGCAAGCAGGAAAGCTAAGCGGAATTAAGCCTTGGTGTTCTGCATCGGTCTGGGTGCAACACGGTCTGCTGACTCACCGTGATGAGCAGCAATATTCACAATTACTGATTCTAGATTTGTCACAAGAAGGCATTCAGCATCATCAGGATGCCTGGCAGGCAGTGGGCATGCAGCATACCTTGACTGCCCGGCTGGAACTGGATCATGTTGAGGTGGAAAAAGTCGCAGCTCCAAATGCCTATCTGGATCGGCCCGGATTCTGGCATGGCGCCGCAGGTGTGGCCGCGTGCTGGTATGGCGCAACCGTGCGTTTGGCTGAATATTTAAGACAGGCAGTATTGTTAAAACCGCATGCCTATAAGGCCATGTATCTCGGTGAAATTAGTCGGGAGCTTTTAGCAACACAAGCCTTATTTTATCAAGTTGCTACATTGATTGATCGGCAACCGCAACACGCACATGAGTTAAAGATTCGTAGCCTACGTGCTCAGGTGGAAGCGACTGCCTTAAATGTACTAACTCATGTAGGTAAGGCACTTGGTGCTGGGCCGTATTGTGAGCATCCGCATTTCGCTCGGCTTGCAGCAGATCTTCCGGTATTTATTCGTCAAAGTCATGCTGCATTTGACTTGGAGCGGATTGGCGAGCTGACTGCACAGGAGGAACAATTATGGACGTTATAAGACATGAGATTGTAGGGGATCGTGTCATCCATGGTGAAGGCACAAGACTTGAAGAATGGCGTTCCTGTCAGATCCTGCAACAGATGCCGGAATTTGATATTCCTAAGGTTATTCCTCTAGATGCCAGAGTCTGCATCATTGCCCCTCATCCTGATGATGAAATTTTGGGCTGTGGAGGCCTGATTCAGCGTCTGGACAAACTTGGCTATCAGATCATACTTTTTGCCGTTACCAATGGGACAGCCAGTCATCCCGGCTCTAGTCTATATACTCCCGAAGAGTTGAACCAGATTCGTCCTGCTGAAACGCGAGCAGCTTTAGAAGCGTTACCTTTAAAACAGAATATCTTGCGGATCGCTTTAGATATTCAAGATGGCAAGGTGGCCGAACAGCGGGATGTGTTGCAACAGCATCTGCAATCTTATCTGCAACCGAATGATGTGTTAATTAGCACATTTGTTCATGATGGACATCCAGATCATGAAATTACGGGGCAGGTCACACAGCAGCTGGCCACTGAACTTCATTTGCCCTGTATTCAGGTCTTGATTTGGGCATGGCATTGGGCAACACCTGGAGATACCAGAATTCCCTGGACCGTCGCTCATCAACTCAAATTAACTGAGGAAGAATTACAATATAAGTCTCGAGCTGCGCGGTGTTTTAAGAGCCAGATCGAGCTTGATCCGACGATAGATCAATCACCGATTCTGCCAGAGCAGGCATTGCAACGTATTTTACAGCCCTGGGAGGTGTATCTATATGAATAGTAAAGCAGCCTATGATCAGGAATACTTCGATGCCTTATATGCACTGAATCAGGGAGATCCCTGGCAATATGAACAGCGTTGGTATGAACAGCGCAAACGCCAGATTTGTCTGGCGGTCTTGCCGAGCTTGCAGTTTGACTCCGCGATTGAAATTGGTTGCAGTAATGGCATCTTCAGTCAGGAACTGGCGCAGCGGACAGATAGCTTAACGTGTCTGGATGCCAATGATACTGCGATCCAGTTAGCGCAGCAGCGTTTACAAGATTATTCACATGTGCAGGTGTTACAGCGTGTCGTGCCAGATGACTTGCCCAAACAGAAATTTCAGCTCATTGTCGTCAGTGAGATTTTATATTATCTGAACCCGATTGCTCTGCAACAGGTGCTGACATGGTTGCATACTGCACTCGAACCGGGCGGATGTATCTTGAGTTGTCATTGGCGTGCGCCGATCTCGGGATTTAGCTTAAATGGTGAAGATGTCCATCAATATCTTAAAGCGCATTTGAACTATGCACATCGTTTAAGTTTGCAGGACTCCGATTTTTTGGTAGATCTGTGGCTGAATTCAGCACAATCCGTAGCAGAGCAGGAGGGCTTAAGATGAAAAAAATCGGTGTGGTGATTCCGGCCTGTAATGAAGAAGCCTATATTGAACGCTGTCTGTTAGCCTTAAAATCAGCACAAACTTATTTTTTTCAATATTTTAAAACAATAGAAAATCTTCCTGAAATCCAGATTCTCGTGGTCTTGGACCATTGTACTGATAGCACCGCCGTTAAAGTTCAGCAAATGGGCATTCCGGCTATGAGCTGCGACTTCCGAAATGTCGGTAAGGCACGCCATTTGGGGATTCAGCAAATGATCGAGCAGGGCTGTGACTGGATTTGCTGTACCGATGCCGATTCATTCGTACAGTGTGACTGGTTTCAGATGATGTTACAGCATCAACCCACCGATGCGATTTGTGGTGTGGTCGAGCTGGATCAATGGGATCATTTAAGCCGGAAAACCCGTCAGGCTTATCTCCGACATTATCAGGACAGCATGGGACATCGGCATGTTCATGGCGCAAACCTGTGTTTTAAAGCTTCGGCTTATATACAGGTTAATGGGTTTCAGCAACTGGACTGTCATGAAGATGTCGATTTCATCCGTCGTTTAGAAAAAGCTGACGCGCAGATTGTCTGGTCGAATCAGCTGAGAGTCACTACCAGCAGTCGTCTTAGCTCAAAAATTGCTGCAGGTTTTGCACATTTTCTACAAAAACTTGAGCTTAAGCAGGCCGCGAAAAAACCGATCAGCCTATGCAAATAAAAGCATAAAACTATAAATTTTATACAATCAGATACTTGTAAAAAATCTTAAAATTAGGGTCTAAAAACTATTCCATTTAAATTTATTCTGTTTATAATTCACGCAAATTCAGCCCCGCAAACTTATACATTCTAGCTATAAGTCTGTGGGGTTTTTCTATGGATGATCGGTAATGGATGCCTGAGCCTTCTTTTTTGGTAATATAATGTTCAATCAAACACTGCTTTCTCGAATTCAGTCTCCATCACCATATCTATGGCAGAAAATAGCGACTGCGTTGTGCTTCTTTAGCTTGGGCTTTAGTACTGCGGCTTGGGCACCCTTAATTCCATATGCACAGCAGCGCCTGTTATTAAATCATGCTGATTTTGGCCTGTTATTGCTGTGTGCCGGGATTGGTTCAATGCTGGCGATGCCACTGGCCGGCCGACTGGCCAATGCCTTAGGTTGCCGTACTGTTTTAGCCGTAATTCTCAGTGCATTTTTGTTCATTCTGCCTGCTCTGGCTTATAGTCCGAATCATTTAATGATGGCCATCAGCCTGTTTTTCTTTGGTGCCAGTGCCGGTGCTTTGGGTGTGACTGTCAATATCCAGGCTGCACAGATTGAGAAAAAACTCGGTAAAAGTTTAATGTCGGGTTTTCATGGAGTGTGTAGTTTAGGTGGTCTGGCAGGCGTACTGGGCATGACCATGTTAATGGGACTTGGCTTGGCGCCTTTAACCGGTGCGGTGATTGTCAGTGTAATTTTGCTGCTTATTGCCTTATTTGCTGTTCCTTTTAGCTTGGGTGCTGAGCCAAAAACAGCAGTAGAAGAAACATCATCAGAACAGCCGGTGAAAAAAGCAGCGCCGACCTGGGCAATTTTAGGTATTGGTCTGATCTGTTTTGTGGCTTTTCTTTCGGAAGGTGCCGCCATGGACTGGAGTGGTATTTATCTTGCTACTGAGTTCAGCCTGCCTGCGGCGCAAACCGGTCTGGCTTATAGTTTCTTTGCGGGTTTGATGGTACTAGGACGTTTTAGCGGTCACCTGATTATTCAGCAGTTTGGTGAAAAAAATACGATTCTGTTAAGTGCACTCTTGGCTGCAACCGGTTTATTAACCGTGGTTTTTGCCCCAGTCTGGCAAGTGGTGTTGGTCGGCTATGCGATTTTAGGTTTAGGTAGTGCCAACATTGTACCGCTGATGTTTTCCCGTGCAGGACGTCAGAAAACTTTGGCTTCACATGTGGCATTGTCTTATGTATCGGTATTTGCTTATACAGGTTCGTTGATTGGGCCAGCATTGGTCGGCTTTGGTAGTGAAATCATCGGATTGAGTCTGGTATTTAGCGTGATTGCGATTGGTCTATTGAGTATTGTGATTTTGAATCATTTCACTGCAGACCCAAGCGAAGTACAACAAAGCGAAGAGATTGTGGCTCCTCTTCAAAATGAAACACCAGCTTAATGCTGGTGTTTTTTTTACTTAAAAATTTAGGCATGCATACTGAACTGGTTTGAAACTCCTGCAGCCACCGGACGATAGATCCGCAAGCTTTGTGAGTTTTTCAGGTCAGTGATAAACTGATCACGCCAGCGAATAATATCGAAATTTTTCAAGCCTTGGCTTAAATAACGATAGCGCTCTAAACGTTCTGATTTAGACATGCGCAGCGCTTTCTTCAAGGCTTTGGCCATACTGTCATGCTCATAAGGATCGACCAGTAAGGCTTCTTTCATCTGTTCAGCAGCACCGGCATATTTAGAAAGAATCAAGACACCCGGATCTAAAGGATCTTGTGCAGCAATATATTCCTTGGCGACCAGATTCATGCCATCCCGGATCGAATTTACCCAGCAAATATCAGCCTTACGATACAGTTGCATCAAGGCTTCATGACCCAAGGTGTCATAGCTGCAATCAAAGGGTAACCAGTCCGTTGTGCCATGCTGGCTATTGAGTTCATGCACGGCAGATTTAAATTGCGTATACAGGTTCTTATAGGTTTTTACATCCAGTCGGCATGGGCAGGCAATTTGTAATTGCTGGAATTGATTTTTAAACTCCGGTTGATCTTCCAGCAAGCTCTGCAACGATCCGATTTTCTCCAATAAGCCTTTACTATAATCAATCCGGTCAACTGAAATGATGGTTTTATAAGGCTGCACTGTATCCAGATCAAAGGGAAGCTTTTCCAGATGGGTATCTGAGGCCTGATTCTGTAGCTGCACAGGATGCACACCAATCGGATAGCATTTCACATGAATCTTTCGAGATTGATAATTCAGGATTTCATTGTGACGATGCTGCACTTTTAAGGTCTGTTCAAGGAAATTTAGACAGTTTTCCTGATCGCGAGAGGTCTGCAAACCAAGTACATCATAGTTGGCCAAATGATGTGCCAGATCGCGATGGGCGGCTAAAGTCTGCCAGAGCCTTAGTTCAGGAAAGGGAATATGCAGGAAAAATCCAATACGGTTACGCATGCCCAGTTTACGGCAATAATGCGCCACGCTTAAAAAATGATAATCATGGATCCAGATAATGTCATGTGGAGATGCCACCTGTTTCAGGTGCTTGGCAAAACGCAAATTGACATCCTGATAGATTTTAAAATCCTGCGGCTGATAATCTACAAGTTGATGCTGGTCGTGCATCAGTGGCCACAATGCATTGTTGGCAAAACCACAATAAAAACCTTGATATTGGGATTCAGTCAATGGACTCGTGTGATATTCAACATTTTGATGCTTCAGGATTTGAAACTTCTGCTCTTTCATCTGGTCAACTCGGGATCCATTCCAGCCAACCCAGATACCGCCTATATCCTGCAAAGCATCCTGCAATGCCACCGCTAATCCACCTGCCTGTGTATTGTCTGTCTTAGGTAGATTTACACGATTTGATAACACTATGAGTTTCGACATGTAATTTCTCCAATAATAATTGTTGTTGTGCTTTCAGTATTTCTAAAAATTCCGCTAGAAAAGCCTGTACTTGAGTCACGTTTTCGAGGCGATGTTGTGCCACGGTGTTGCCTGTGCCGACTTTGATAGAGCAGCCTTTGAATGTGTTGATGACTTGGAAACCGGCTTCATCGGTCAGGTCATCTCCGATAAAAATGGGGTAATGATCACTTAAGTGATATTGCTGAATGATTTGGTGGATGGCTGAACCTTTATTTGCACCTTTGGGCACCAGTTCAAATACAAACTTTCCAGCCTTAAGTTCAAAATCCTGAAAATGAGCGAGACAATCCAAGGCAAATGCATGCACTTGATGCTCTAAATAGGGATGTTCACGAAAATGCAGGGCGATTGAATAGTCTTTAATTTCTATTCGTGTCTGAGAAATATTATTACTATGTTCTGTAATATAATCTTTTAATAATTCAAACTGTTCAGGATTTAAATCAATTAACTTGCTTAAACGCGATTGATAGCTTAATTCCAGACCGTGAGAGCCGGCAATATTCCAGTCAAATGGATAAATAAGTTTTTGGGCTTGTACAATTGAGCGACCGGTCACTAATATTAGCTGAATATATTGTTGTAACTCTTTTAAGGTATTTAAGGTTCCGCTCTTAATTATACTTTTTGCTGGATCTGGGTGGAATTCAGAAATGGTTCCATCAATATCAAGAAATAAAACAAGTTTGTGAGAATAAATAATAGGTTTGAGCTGATTTAAAATCACTTGAGGTAATATATAAGAAGATGTAGCAAGTGAATCTTCTAGGTCTTGATCTTCTTTGAGAATCGACATAAATACTACCTAAGCCTCTGAAATTAAATTGATTTAAAAGTTAAAATTACCTGAATGATCATTAATCTGATTAAATTTATAACATATTTCATTTAACAGACTGGCTTTAAGTGCAGAAACGAAACACTTTTAACAAGTACAGTTACTTTGTAAGATTTAGAAATATTTTGGTAGAAATCCAGTATTGTTAATAAATTTTAAAAATAAATTATGAAGATTTTATATTTTAAGTTTTTCCTGGATTGAGTATTTTTCGGGATTTTAAATAATAAGATTTATTATTTAATCGTTATTTCTGAATATGTATCTTGTAATCAATTTTTAAGAAATAGTATTTATTATTAATTTGTATTGTATTTTTTAAAATATATGGGGAGATGTGATTTTGAGATATTTTTAAATATAATAATTTAAATAAATTTATAAATTAGGCATATATAATAATATCTAAATTAAGTTTATGAAAATTAATGGTTTTTAGAATTGGCTAAGCTGTTTTAAAAGGAAAAATACTAAAATTGTCTAGAGGGGGAATTTCGTATCAATCAAACTTTCTTGGGATCAATTGGAGAGCTATACAATTTAAACAGCCTCTTAATTTAACATCTCAGATTATTTTTTTAATTCTTATTGGTAAATTTTATCAGAGGATAAAAAATTGAAGAAAGATGAACGCCAGTTCTATGACTAAACTCTGAAAATAACTTGAATATTCTTTTTTTTTGAATCGAAGCGTAGGTGTTAGATGAAGTTGAGCTAAACAGAGAAGAGATGTAAAGGTGTCATTGCAAGGACAGAGCAGATACAAAAGACGGAAAAACAGATCATCAGTGATCTTACATAGGCCAAAAAATTAAGTGATGTTTCAATTAAAAAGAATTTTTCGCTCAAATGCATATGAGCCAATTTAAAATCAGTAAATGATGACAGAAGAGGCAAGAAATAATTTTTTGAAAAAATAATAAAAGAGCAATCAAAGCGGAGAGAAGCTAAGGGTCGTATCATATAAGTAAGTTAAGAAACCCAACTCAGATACAACCCATCTATTTGCATAAGAGAAAAATACTCAAATTTCTCGCCACACTTCATTTTTGTCTTTTAAAGGAATGGTAAAGTTAAAGTCATCATCATTACTGACCAGAAGACTGGTTGGAGTCTGCATCACCACTTTCAAAACAGTACCTGCTTCAAAACTAATAGGGGCGCAGTTTTCTTTTTCTAGAGTCACCGGTTTAAGTAATTCAATTACCGAACTTTCCATAGTTTTTTCCAAAATAAGATTACTTTTCGATAATTAAATCATAGCATAATTTTCGAAAATTTAACCGTTTCTTCAAAAACTGAGAACTTGATCAATGACTTATTCAAATAGGAGAAGTACTCTAGTTTGATAAAAGATACTCAGGAGACGTGCAGTATGCCTGATGTTCATCCTGTTCTTGCAATGCTCGCAAGTATGAATTTCTTTTACATAAACCCGACAGATAACAGGCATAAAAAAGTCTATCAAAATAACGAAAGGTCAAAAACATGATGATTTTTCTGTTTTTTGATATCGCTCGGCTAAATGATAAAAATCGAGAATATAAGGAAAATCATAACGCAGAGCTGAATGATAAAAATAATTTTCTAGAGACTCGATATCTTTCTATCCTTTTTTACACTAAATTGAAAATTAATGCTTTATAACAGTAAAAATCTAAAATAAGAATAAACTATGCGTCATTTGGATGACCAAGAGACATAAGGAGAACTGGGTCGGCATGTTTAAGTCATTTTTCCCGCAACCCGTCTGGTTTTTTAGCAGCCTGATTTTGTGGTTTATCATTAATCTTGTACTTTGGCATAGTGGCGGATCAGGATGGGGAACCTATCTGGGTTTTCCTGAAGGTTATTCTGATGAAAAGCTTACAATCGGTATCGAGCGTTTCTGGTCAGCTCAATTCATCTGGTTCTATCTCTGGTATTTCATTGCAACTACGATATTTGCGCTGTTCTGGCAATGGAAAGCCAGACACCGATGGCAGCGCTGGTCGGTCTGGGGCTCGGCATTTATTCTGTTTAATATCTGGTTCGGGGTACAGGTCAATGTCGTATTAAACGAATGGTATAGCCCGTTTTATGATCAGATTCAACAAATGCTCACTAAGGGTGGTGGGGATGTTTCATTGCTGTATCAAGGCGCATTAACCTTTATTTATATTGCGATGGTTTATGTCACTTTAGCGGTATTTAATCTGTTTTTTGTCAGCCATTATGTCTTCCGCTGGCGTACCGCGATGAATGATTATTACACTGCACATTGGGAGCAGTTACGTCATATTGAAGGTGCATCACAACGTATCCAGGAAGATACCATGCGCTTTGCCAAAACCACAGAGCAGTTGAGTGTTTCCTTGATTGAAGCGCTCATGTTACTAATGGCATTCCTGCCGATCTTATATCAGCTCTCTAGTCACGTGAAGGTTTTACCAATTGTCGGGGAAATACCGCATGCTTTAATGTGGGCCTCGATTGGCTGGGCGGTATTGGGTACGGTCATTTTAATGGTCGTGGGAATGAAATTGCCCGGACTGGAGTTCAATAACCAGAAAGTTGAGGCAGCCTATCGTAAAGAGCTGGTCTATGGCGAAGACTATGCTGATCGCGCACATCCGCTGACATTACAAGAACTGTTTAGCCGGGTACGCTGGAATTATTTCCGGTTGTATTTTCACTATGCTTATTTCAACATGGTTCGGATCTGGTACTTGCAGTTAGACAATATTTACGGATTATTTATTCTGTTTCCAAGTATTGCAGCAGGGGCAATTACTCTTGGTTTGATGATGCAAATCCTGAATGTATTTGGCAAAGTGCGGGAATCTTTCCAGTATCTGATTCTGTCTTGGCCGACGATTATTGAACTGATGTCGATCTATAAACGTTTGAAAGCATTTGAATCACATATTGATTAATTTTTTCTCAGATTCTTACCTTGCTTTATCAGCCAAACAGTTTTAGGTTTGGCTTTTTTTATGGCGAGTTAGTATACAAAATCCAATGGAAAATATCGATCTGACCGTTGGTCAGATGACTTGGGTAAATCCTGTCAGAACCTCCCAATATTGGGGTATTCAGATATTTTTTTCTTGTCTAGAATCCTAAGGGCCAGCCAAGATGGCGTTTAATTTCCGGTGGTTTGACGTATAAAAATAACGAGTGTACGTTGAGGAAATTATTCTTATGCTGATCTTGTTCAGGTAATGTTATAGCGGATAAAAGGTAAATTTATTACCCATTATAATAAAGGTCTGTAGCGTTATCCTGAATAAGCCGCCGGAGAAGGACTCACCGCTTTCTTCGGTTTTTTATGTGTTTTTTCTATCTTTTTCTTGAGTCCTGAATGGAATTGTTTATTATTTGAACTGATTTAAAAATGATACTTGTGTCAATTTTTATCACATGAAGCTTGGCATAATCAGCAAAGTTGAGGCTGATATGTGCCTTTTTACCATTTAAATATTATAGTTATCAATATCTTGTGTTTGTTGTTTTGTGCTATTTAAGCTATGTTATACGGGATTTTGGGGTTGAGATATTTGCTGTGAAGCTAAAAGTAATAATTCTAATAATAGGGGCAGCAGCTTTAGCTGGATGTAATAGCGTGAATCGGTTGAAATCAGAGGTGTTACATCCTTTTGCCAGTCCGGAAGAACTAATTGCCAAACGGGCTTTGAATCAACGTGATGGTAGTGCAAAAGATTATGTTTATCTTTGGGGACAAGCTCAGAAAAATAACACGACTCAGGCCATGTATCCGCGTTCGATACTGACGCAATATTGTCATGAACAGGGCGGTAAATTTTCCCTGCTGTATAAAAGTAATTTTAGTGCCGTGGCAGATGTTGCCCAGCGTAAACGCCTGAGTGCCAATCGGGGTGTTGTACAAGGTAGCGGTGCCTATCAGTGTCGTATGGATGACCTGACTGAAAGCTGGATTGTCTCGATTGAACCAACTTCTGAACGACAAGTTGATAAATCTAGCCAGACGCGTAGTGTTCGACTACTCACCCAGGTCATGAGCCCTTCTCAAGCAAAAAACTTTTATCGTCCAACTAAAGCCAGGGTTGCTGTGGAGAAAACCACTCCTGCATTGATAAAAACCATGACTCCTCCTAAGACTCCTGTCGCAAAGACGACAAATGAACTGAAGGAATCAGCACGTAAAGAACTGGAAAAGAAAGAATTAGAGCGAAAGGAATTAGAAAGAAAAGAGTTAGAGAAAAAAGAAGCGGAGAAAAAGCAGCTAGCAGCGGCATCAGCTCGAGCTACGGTAGTAGAAACACCGCAACAACATCAGATGAAAATCTATGTGGCAGCGCGACGTGATATTAATAGCGGTAAGAATCTGAATAATGCCTGTAACAACGCCCAGCGTGCCTATAACTATGGCAAATTGCAGGGCACAGAGGGAACACGTGTCTATACTGAATCAGGGATGCTGGTAGCGCGCT
Source organism: Acinetobacter lwoffii (assembly GCF_024129435.1). Classification (GTDB taxonomy): domain Bacteria; phylum Pseudomonadota; class Gammaproteobacteria; order Pseudomonadales; family Moraxellaceae; genus Acinetobacter; species Acinetobacter lwoffii_F. The sequence goes on from NZ_JAMXXN010000005.1 coordinate 23,482, forward strand.
GTTTAACCAGTGTGCCGAGTTATAGCAGCCGTTTTTCCAATGCCAAAGGTCAGGCGGTAAAAATTTTGCAAAACCTGGCCAATAATTATAATCATGCCGGAGCAAAGAATATGCTCAGGCAGGTGAAGTAGGACTATTTTTTCCTTCTTAATCCATCCTCTTTCGAGCATCCTTAAAATACATTCTGAGGATGCTTTCACTCGCCTTTTTTTTAAAGTGGCGTCTTAAAAAATGCTGAACAGAGACGGGGATTTCTAATCTCAAACTCACATTTACACTCAATACACCTAATCAGATATCGGTCTTTTGCCCGTGGCTTGTGTATTGCCATAAATTACAGAGTAATAACACGGGCAAGGTGCGAGTCTATGATACAAAGTAGCTGATTGTTAAAAAAGAGATTCGCTTATGTCACGCCAAACTGAGGTTATCCGTCGCAGATTTACAGCTAAAATTCGGTGGGGATTAATGGCAATGGCCTTGATGGCTACCACCCAAATGGCTATTGCGGGGCCAACCGTCGAGCAGCTGAGTAACTGTCTGGTGAAATCCACCACGGCAGCAGATAAAACAACGGTGCTGCAATGGACCTTTGTTGCCTTATCTGCACATCCGGAATTGAAGAAATTCAGTAATGTGAATGAAGCACAAAGAACCCAGCTGGATAAAAATTTAGCCCAAGTATTGCAGCGTATATTGGTAGAGCAATGTTCTGCACAGACCAAAGCGGTAATTGCTGCGGAAGGCGTACAAGCGGTGGGTGACAGTTTTCAGGAACTTGGACGGATTACCGGTGAGGAAATTTTAGAAAATCCTGAAGTGAAAAGTCAGCTTAAAGGTGTGCTGCGTTATGTGGATTTAAATAAACTGGTGGTCACTTTCTTGACACCGGATGTGTGGAATAAGTTGGGTGAGTTAAGAGGGAAATAACTGATTGAATGCATGCGTGCCAGGGTTCAATTATGGTATTTATTATGAATAACATAAATGAAAAGATAGGGGTTGTTATGTTCAAACGCACTGCTTTATTGGGTTTAAGTATGTTTATACTTCCTCCTGCGCTGTACGCAGGGGACAATGATTTGAGTCGGCAATACTCAAATTGTATGGATCGCTCAGGTGGCGTTACTGTAAATATGCTGGATTGTATTGCGGCCGAAACAGATCGCCAAGATACACGGTTAAATAATGCCTATAAACAGACGATGGCATCGCTGAATGCAAACCGTAAAAAACAGCTTCAAGAGGTTCAGCGTCTCTGGATTCGCTATCGTGATGCCAATTGCGATTTTTATGCCGACCCGAATGGAGGGACGATTGCAACTGTAAATAGCAATAGTTGTTACATGGAAGCGACTGCCGCACGTGCGACTGAATTAGAAAATTTAAGAGAAGAGTATTAATTTAAAAAAATCCTCTCCCTAGCCCTCATCCTTTCTTGCGCTTCATTTTAAAGCAGTGCTTTAAAACTTGCTCAGGAGAGGGAACCACGCGTATCAATTGATGACGTGGCAAGTCCTCCTTTGAAAAAGGGGGATTTGGGGGGATTAATGATTACAATAAATCAGGATAAAATTTCTCAAATTCTTTATTCACAGCTTCACCACGCAGCAAATAGCCTTTGGGTTGAATATAACTATAAATTTCGCGTGCAGGTTGTTCATGCCAACCAATATTAAATGCACAAAGTTTTGGGAAAAATTGTAGGTGGTTTTAATTCAAATTATTATGAATCCAAAAGACGAGTTTTTGCCAATTGGCTTGATCTTTTTCATACAGTGCTAAAAATGATGGAATGACAATACACGCCGTTGCCCCATAACCTTTTGCATCGGGATAGTCCCAAATGTGGCTGGCAAAGTTTTTCTCGTTACTTGCGCAGTTATGTCCTTTTTCGTTGCCGAGTTGGTTGACGCTTGGCGAGCAATAGGCTGAACGAATCGCGATACGTCCAAACTTGTCTTGGAGTGGTTCGAGTAGTTGTTGACAGAGTTCCGTACCTGTACGAATAGCAATGTCAGGATGATCGGGGAAGTTGGGTACACCGTACCAGTTGGCGATTTCGCTATAGAGGAAGTCACGCATAAATAAAGACTTTGAAAGCTGAATACGTCCTAAGTCTTCAAGTTTGGCAATTGAGGATACTTTTTTGATGGATATGTTGTTTTGGTTAGGTGTATTTCATTCTTAAGTTAAAGTTATTTTTGAAAAAAAGATCTTTGATTAAACTAGATTTTTTACATTACAAGCGGATTTTTAAATCGTATAATATAAAATTACTCTAATAATTAGATGTTTATGCTCTTAGATTTAAATGAGGGGAAATTTGTAATTGGAACTTTTTTCAAATAAATATCTTTATTATTTTACATGTTTAGTTGCTGATCTAATTTACTTAATCTGGTTCGTATGGTGTATGTTTTTTCCTAAAAAGCTCTTGCAAAAAATTGCTATTTTTATTGTAGTCTACATTTTTTTAACTTTAGCATTAACTATTCTCTATTTTTATTTAGGTAGTTTGTATCCTGAAGATCTTGGGTTAAATAGTAAGGATGTAGCTAAATGGTCGAGATATGATCTTATTTCTATATTTTTAGGTGTTGGGGCATTTATGGCACCTATTGCGGTTTTACTGGGATTTGATTTATGGAAAAGACAGTTATTTGAAACCTCTAAAATAAAAATGTTAGGTGAATTAAAGAACATCGTATCCAAACAAAGAGAAATTACAGCGAAATATAGGTTAAGTGATAATGCTGAAAATCTTCGAAATCGAGAAGATGCTGTTTTTAAAGCGAATGAGAAAAAATGGTCTGATGAATTTGAAAACTATCGTTGGGAAATTATGAAAATTTTAGAAACTGATGGTTTTTATATAGGGGTTGACAGTAATGAAATTAAAAAATTATATGAGTTGAATAACTCAACATTGGACATAATCACAAAACTTGAATCAGCAGCAATGCAACTCAGGTTTTGTTGGATTGGTAATGCTACTATTGATAAGCAAGAAGATGAAAAGGATCAGGATGATAATACAGTAATTTTGAAAAGAATCTTCTTAATAAGTCCTACTAACATCTGTGTAAAAATAAATTTAGATCGAAATCCCAATTTAAAAGAAGTTTTTTCAGACTATGAAAAAGAAGTCATTTATAAAAGACTAAATGATTTTTATGATTATTTAAATATTCTATTAAAAGAAGCATATCTTTAAGAAAAAACCCGCTCTAAAGCGGGTTTTTTATTTCAAAATCAATTGGTATTAACCAATCAATTTCTTCATTAATTCATTTACTTGTGCAGGGTTGGCTTTACCTTTTGCAGCTTTCATTACTTGACCCACAAGACCGTTAAAGGCTTTCTCTTTACCAGACTTATATTCCTCAACCATCTTCTCGTTGGCAGCAAGCACTTCCTTAATAATCGCTTCAATTGCGCTTGTATCAGTTTCCTGTTTCAAGCCTTTTTCAGCAATAATTTCGTCCGCAGTTTTGCCTTCTTCCCACATAAAGCCGAATACTTGTTTCGCGATCTTACCGTTAATGGTGTTGTCCACAATACGTGCGATCATACCACCCAATTTCTCAGCAGATACAGGAGAGTCAGCAAGGTCTAAACCAGCTTTGTTTAAAGCACCTGAGAATTCGCCCATAACCCAGTTAGCTGCAATCTTACCTTGTGTAGCACCGCCAGCAGCTTTTACGACTTCCTCATAAAACTCTGACATTTCACGAGTCAATGTAAGCACGTGAGCATCGTACTCAGTTACCGCAAAGTCCGCCACGAAACGCGCACGACGTGCAGCAGGAAGCTCAGGCATGGTTGCTTTAATGGCTTCGATTTGCTCATCCGCAATGACTACAGGCAACAAGTCTGGGTCAGGGAAGTAGCGGTAATCGTTCGCTTCTTCTTTAGAACGCATCGAACGCGTTTCCATTTTCACAGGGTCGAACAGACGCGTTTCCTGATCAATGGTGCCATCCCAGTCCAGAATTTCCATTTGACGTTCAATTTCAACATTGATCGCTTGTTCAATGAAACGGAATGAGTTCAGGTTTTTCAATTCACAACGTGTACCAAACGGTTGACCCGGACGACGTAACGACACGTTACAGTCACAACGGAACGAACCCTCCGCCATGTTACCGTCAGAAATACCTAACCAGCGCACTAAAGTGTGAATTGCCTTGATATAAGCAACCGCTTCTTCAACCGAACGCATATCCGGTTCAGAAACGATTTCAAGCAGCGGCGTACCAGCACGGTTCAAGTCGATGCCTGACATACCTTCGAACTGGTCATGGATCGATTTACCTGCATCTTCTTCAAGGTGCGCGCGCGTTACGCCAATGCGTTTAACCGTGCCATCTTCAAGCTGGATGTCGATATGACCCAAGCCCACAATCGGGTTGTCCATCTGGCTAATCTGGTAGCCTTTTGGAGAGTCCGGATAGAAGTAGTTTTTACGCGCAAATACAGACGCCTGATCGATGTAAGCATCGATGCCCAAACCAAAGCGAATCGCAAGATCAACCACTTCTTTGTTTAATACCGGTAATACGCCCGGCATAGCCAAATCAACCAGGCTGGCTTGCGTGTTTGGATCATTACCGAAAACAGTCGATGAACCTGAAAAAATTTTGGTATTGGTGGCAAGCTGAGTGTGAATCTCGATACCAATAACGACTTCCCAACCATCAATCAGGTTGGATTTTGGTTTAGCCGATTTTTGAGCTTGAGCCATTATGCGTTCTCCTCAGCAATTGCAGCGCGTTTTGTATGCCAATCGGTGGCCTGTTGATACTGGTGTACCACAGACAACAATTGAGATTCTGACCAGTAATTACCAATCAGCTGTAAGCCAACTGGCAAGTTATTTTGGTCAAAACCGACAGGCGCGTTAATCGCAGGAAGACCTGCCAGATTTACCGCAAGCGTATAAATATCGCCCAGGTACATTTCAACTGGCGTTAAATCTGCACCAATTTTATAGGCAGTCGTTGGCGCAGAAGGTGCTGCAATGACATCGACCAATTCAAATGCTTTAAGGAAATCTTGCTGGATCAGGCGACGTACTTTCTGTGCTTTTACATAGTAAGCATCGTAATAACCTGCAGACAGGGCATACGTACCAATCAGGATACGGCGTTGCACTTCTGCACCAAAACCTTCTGAACGTGAACGCTTGTACAGGTCCATCAGGTCCACAGGATTTTCTGCGCGATAGCCATAACGTACGCCATCAAAACGTGATAGGTTCGAAGAAGCTTCGGCAGGTGCGATCAGGTAATAAGTCGGAACATAGCTTTCAGTCATGTTGAGGTCGATCTCAACAAGCGTAGCGCCCATTTCTTCTAACTTTTTAAGTGATTCTTCGACACGTGCTTTAACATCTTCAGCTAGGCCAGCAACATTAAAATACTGTTTTGGAATACCAATGCGTAAACCTTTTACTGAGGTAGCGTTCAGGTTCGCGACATAGTTATCTACCACTTGATCCATTGAAGTTGAATCTTTGGCATCATGACCGGCCATGACATTCATCAGGTAAGCACAGTCTTCTGCAGAACGTGCCATTGGACCACCTTGGTCTAGTGATGATGCATAGGCAATCATACCGAAGCGCGATACACGACCGTAAGTCGGTTTAAGACCGGTCAGACCACAGAAAGACGCAGGCTGACGGATAGAACCGCCGGTGTCAGTACCAGTTGCAAATGGTGCTAGATCGGCTGCCACAGCTGCTGCAGAGCCGCCTGAAGAACCGCCAGGGACATGACCCAGGTTCCAAGGATTAGCCGTTGCGCCGTAATATGAGTTCTCAGAGGTCGAACCCATCGCGAATTCGTCCATGTTCACTTTACCTAAAGTGACCAGGCCCGCAGCTTTGCCTTTCGCTACAACGGTCGCATCGTAAGGAGAGATAAAATTGTCCAGCATTTTAGAACCGGCAGTAGTCTTGATGCCTTGGGTACAGAAAATATCTTTGTGGGCAACTGGCACACCAGTCAGGGCAGAGGCATTGCCAGCTTTGATTGCAGCATCGGCAGCATCAGCTTCAGCCAACGCCTGTTCAGCAGTTACGGTCACATAAGCCTTGACCTGTGCATCAATTTTTGCAATGCGCTTTAAGTAATGTTCAGTCAATTCGCGAGATGAAAACTGGGCATTTGCCAGACCTTCACTAAGTTCACGAATGGATAAGCGATGTAAATCTGTCATGAGAAATAATTCTTTACGTTTAATTTAATAAAAAGAATGAACTGGGTAGTAATTACTCAATCACGCGCGGTACGAGGTACAAGCCATCCTGAACAGCTGGTGCAACTGCCTGGTATTGCTCACGATGATTGGTTTCGGTAACCACATCATCACGTAGCGGCTGAGGGTGGTCGAAAGGGCTTTTCAGGGGTTCAACACCATCGGTATTGATGCCTTTCAGGGTTTCCATCATGCCTAAAATTTTATTTAAACTTTGAGCATATTCAGCAGATTGCGTATCATTGAGAGATAACCGTGCAAGGTTGGCAATAGCTGAAACTGTTTCTGCACTTAAATCTGCAGAATGCTGTGCATCCGATGTAGACATAATATTACCTAATCAGTATTAAAAAAATTCAAATTATCATGCGTTATGATAAGCGATTGACTTGTCCAAATCATCACATTTAGTTAAAGTGGCCACCTTGCGTCCATATAAAGTTTAACTGAGAACGTCCCCGTGATTCTAAAACGACTAATAGGCTTGTTTTCGCCCGATCTTGCCATTGATTTAGGTACAGCAAATACACTTATTTATGCGCCAGGACGAGGCATTATATTAAATGAACCGACGGTTGTAGCCATCCGTCATAGTGGTTCACATAAAATTGTTGCGGCAGTCGGTCTTGAAGCGAAGCAAATGCTAGGTCGTACCCCAGCCAATATCTCGGCGATCCGTCCTATGAAAGACGGGGTGATTGCGGATTTTGAAGTCACTGAGACCATGCTGAATCAGTTTATTCGCAAAGTACATGAAAACCGTTTATTCACTCCGGCACCGCGTGTGGTGGTTTGCGTGCCATGTAAATCGACTCTGGTTGAGCGCCGTGCCATTCGTGAAGCCGTGTTTAATGCGGGCGCACGTGATGTACGTTTAATCGAAGAGCCAATGGCAGCAGCGATTGGTGCAGGGATGCCAGTCGAGCAGGCTTGTGGTTCGATGGTGGTTGATGTGGGCGGTGGTACTACTGAAATTGCGATTATCTCGCTGCAGGGTTGTGTTTATGCCGATTCTTTACGTATTGGCGGTGATGTCTTTGATGAGCAGATCATTAACTATGTGCGTAAAGCGCATGGCTGTGTGATCGGCGAAACCACGGCTGAAGTAATCAAAAAAGAAGTGGGTATGGCGTTGCCAGATGAAGGTGCTAAACCGCTTGAAATTGAAGTTCGTGGCCGTAACCTCGCAGAAGGTGTGCCTCGCGCAATCGTGGTTAATTCTGACGAAGTCACCCAAGCGATTTCTGATCCATTACAAAACATCGTGTCTGCGGTGAAATCTGCTTTAGAACATACCCCTCCTGAGCTTTCTTCGGACATCGCTGAACGTGGTATCGTGTTAACTGGTGGTGGTGCATTACTGCGTAACCTGGACAAGCTGCTTGCCAAAGAAACTGGCCTGCCGGTGGTGGTGGCAGAAGATCCACTATCATGCGTGACACGTGGTGGCGGCAAGGTACTCGAATTTTTCGACAACCCAAATCATGACATGTTATTCGTAGGCTAAGAAAAGGATCCGGCGGGTGCAAGCACATCTGTTTTCTCGACAACCGCCATCTTTTCGCTCTTTTATCATTGCATTGGTAACATGCTTGGTGGTGCTTTTCTTTGATTGGCGCATGCCGCATGTTGTTCAACCTGCAAGGGATGTCCTGTACGCTGCTTATAATCCTATTTATGCGGTGGCCAGCTATCCGGTATTGTCGCGAGAGTGGTTGAATCAACAAACCAAGTCTGAAGCTCAATTGCGTCGGGAAAATACCGCGATGCAGGCCGAGCTGTTACAGGCACAGGTACGCTTACAAAAAATCTCTGAACTTTCTGCTGAAAATACCCGTTTGCGCGGTCTATTGGACACGCCGCTGATCATTGATGGGCGTATTGAAATTGCCGAAGTGATTGGTACCGATGCTGATCCATTACGGCATATTATCGTGATCAACCGGGGTTCGAATAACGAGCTGAAAGTCGGGCAAACGGTACTGGATGACAAGGGTATCATGGGACAGATTATCAATGTCTATCCGCATAGTAGCCGGGTCATGCTGTTGTCCGATAAAGAACATTCACTGTCAGTGCGCCTGGAACATACCGGTATGCGTGCCATTGTTTCGGGCACAGGTGATCTGGGACGTTTAAAAATGGAATATGTACCGACCAGTGCCAATATCAAGGTCGGTGAAAAAGTCTATAGTTCGGGCTTGGGACAACATTTCCCGGCAGGTTATCTGGTGGGGCAGGTATCTAAAGTACAACGCCATAATTCTGGTGAATTTGCCCAGATTGATGTGACGCCTGCGGCTCAGCTGGCCGGTGGACATCATGTGGTGGTGTTATTTTCCGATTCATTAGCGATGGAGCAACCGCATGTCAATCGCTAAGATGAAATCCAGAAAGCATCGTGATCCTTTAATGGCTATTGTCATTTCGGTGATTGTGGCTTCTATTTTAATGGTCTATCCACTTTCCTATAATCTCTCGGGCTGGCGTCCGCTGTTTATGCTGATGATCATGCTCTTCTGGGTGTTATGTCAGCCAACCTGGTGCGGGATCTGGTTTGCCTTTGGTACGGGTATTTTTATTGATCTGCTGCTGGATGCACCTTTGGGTCTGAATGCGCTGAGCTTTATCATTATTGCCTTTTTAGCTCGCTTTCTGACCCGTGAACGCCGTATCCTGACCTTTAATAATCTCTGGGTGATTATGGGGCTGGCGATTGTCGCATATCTGCTGATGATCTTTTTTACCCAGATTATAGCTGGCGTGCAATTTTCTTATGCACGGCACTGGATTCCGATGCTGACCAGTATTCTGGTTTGGCCTGCTATTTATTATATGCTCAAAAAATGGCGCATATAATTCTAGCTTCGAGCTCACCCCGGCGTCGCGAGTTATTGCAACAACTCGGGCTGAGCTTCGATATTTACAGTCCCGAGATCGACGAATCTGTACAAGCAGGCGAGTCGGTCGCAGCCTATGTTGAACGTCTGGCACGTGCCAAAGCCGATGCCGTGGCAGAGCTTTATCCTGATGCAATTATTATTGCTGCGGACACCAGTTTGGGGGTGGATCAGGAGATTTTGGGCAAACCTGAATCCAAACAACATGCGATTGAAATGTGGACAAAAATCTCCGGTCGGTGGCATGATGTATATAGCGGTGTCTGTGTTCGTACAAAGCATGAAAAATACAGTATAGTGGTACGCACACAGGTCGAATTTCAAATCCTGAGCGCTGCAGATATGGAAAGTTACTGGGCGACAGGTGAGCCACTGGGTAAAGCAGGGGCTTATGCAATTCAAGGAATTGCAGCACGTTATATTCCAAAAATACAGGGCAGTTATTCCAATGTGGTTGGCTTGCCTTTATATGAGACAGTACAGTTATTACAGACGGTTAAGGCACTAAATTAACTGCTGAAAAGAATTCTTATAATGTTTTGAGTGTAGTTATGTCTGACGAGTTGTTGATTAACGTCACGCCGATGGAATGTCGGGTCGCGTTAATTGAAAACGGCACGGTCAATGAACTGTTTGTCGAGCGTACGGCCAAGCGTGGCCTGGTAGGGAATGTCTATAAAGGAAAAGTGGTGCGGGTCTTACCCGGCATGCAGGCTGCTTTCGTGGATATCGGACTTTCTCGTACTGCGTTTTTACATATCAATGATATGGTCTGGCCCCGCAATCAGCCAACCCCAAATGTCTTTGAGCTACTTCAACCGGGACAAGTCCTCACGGTTCAGGTGATGAAAGATATGCTCGGTACTAAAGGTGCACGCCTGTCTACCGATCTGTCGATTCCTTCGCGTTATTTAGTCTTGATGCCATATGGTAATCATATCGGGGTATCGCAACGGATTGAATCCGAGGAAGAGCGTAATCGCTTGCGTTCCATCATTGAGCGGATTCAGACAGAACATAAGCTGCCAGGTTCAGTGATTGTACGTACTGCTGCAGAAGGGATTGAAGAAGAAGCCATCGCACAGGATATGGCTTATCTGGCCAAGCTTTGGGAATACATCCAGCGCAAGCAAAAGATTATTGCAGTACCTTCCTTGATCTTTGAAGAATTGCCTTTGCCGCAACGGGTGATTCGTGATCTGGCCAATGAAGAAACCGCCAAAATTTATGTCGATTCACGTGAAATTCATGCCAAGCTGCAGGAATTTGTCGAAGAATTTGTCCCGAACATGAAAGACCGTTTGCTGCATTATCCGGGTGAGCGGCCAATTTTTGACTTGTATAATGTCGAAGAAGATCTGCAAAAGGCATTGCAAACCCGAGTTGCCTTGAAGTCTGGCGGTTATCTGATGATTGACCAGACGGAAGCCATGGCCACAATTGATGTCAATACCGGTTCTTATGTCGGTGGCCGTTCGCTGGAAGATACGGTTTTTAAAACCAATATGGAAGCGACGGATGTCATCGCGCGTCAGTTACGACTGCGTAATCTCGGCGGCATTATTATCATTGATTTCATTGATATGCAGGAAGCGCAGCATCGTGAAGAAGTGATGAAACAGTTTGAGCGCATGCTAGAACGTGACCATGCCAAAACCAAGATTACTCAGGTGTCGGAACTGGGCTTGGTGGAAATGACCCGGAAACGCACCCGTGAATCGCTGGAACATCTGCTCTGTGAATCTTGTCCGACCTGTCAGGGACGTGGTTATGTCAAAACAGCCGAGTCAGTATGTTACGAAATATTCAGGGAAATTCTGCGTTATGCCCGTGCTTATGAGTCACAGAGTGGCTTTACTGTCGTCGCGCATCCTGCTGTCATTGATCGATTATTGACGGCAGAAGCGCCTGCAGTCGCTGATCTAGAACATTTCATTAATCGTGTGATTAAGTTCCAAGTGGAAAATCTGTATACGCAAGAGCAATACGATATCATTCTCAGCTGAAATTGTAACAGAATATCGTTAAACACTTGTTACATCTGAAATTTTACAACCGGGCCTTTATTTACAATACTAGATGCATGAATTAGCCAAAGCCGTTTCTCCCAGTTTCAGGCTTAGCAAAAGGAGTGTGTGATGAGTATGAGTAAAGCAGTAATCCATAAAGGCCTAAAACACGTATTAGAACCAAAGACTGTACATGCGGGATATATCGTTGATGAGCGCGGTAATGAAGTTCAGATTACCGCGAGCATGATCCGTAACGTCTGCCATCAATTATTACAACAGTGCCGTACTATTAAAAGCTGATTATATTTGTGCATTGTTTTTAACTTGTCAAAAAATGATTTGGATAGACGTTTAAATAGAGAAGTCATCCAAAATTTCTAAAATAATTTAAAAAGATTCCAAAAAATAAAGAAAAGGGACCAGATCGGTCCCTTTATTCTGTGCTCAAAGACTGGCAAAAATGATCAGCATCTTTGGCAGTCCATCTATCTTATTTATTCATCCGCGGCTAGCTTACCGCTCGTAACTTTGGGACAGGTTCGCCATCTACAATAAGTTCAAAACGTTGAATTTCTTCTTCCAGATGTGTCAGCAAGTTCTGCATTTTCGGCAGGGCATTACGACATGCGGTCAAGCCGACTTCCAGTTTGTCTAGATAGCTGGTCATAGTGATATTCAAGGCCTGACCATCCAGTACGATGGAAGCCGGATAAAGTGCTTCAAGACGTGCACCATTCCAATACAATGGTTCTTGTGGCCCAGGTACATTGGAAATAATGACGTTAAACGCCTGACGTGTCGGCATTAAACCGGAGGCAATATTCAGACCTGCTGCACCGTAGACAAAGGCACTATAGTTCAAAATCTGGTTGGCATTCATACGTTTGAAGCGTTCTTTGGCACTCAGCACACTGCGACGTACGATCTTGAGACGTTCCAGCGGATCTTCTTTATGCGTACCCAGATTGGCCAGAATCATGGTAATACGGTTGGATATATCTGAATCGTCGCTGCGAACAGAAGCTGGAACCATAGCAATTAACGGTTTTTTCGGTAAGGCATTTTGCGATAATAAATATTCACGTAATGCACCTGAACAAATGGCCAGGACGATATCATTAATGGTCACGCCCAATGCCTTAGAAATATGACGTAAACGTGAAAATTCGAAAGACTGGGCTGCAAAGCGACGTGAAGCACTGACGCGTTGATTCAGAATACTGCTTGGCGCCTGAAAGCTGGATACATAATCCGGATTGCGTCCCATATCTTTCATGACGGTTTGCGACAGTTCATAAGCAACTCGTGGCGCACATTCCAGTTGCCCCTTAATGGTCTGCAGGACATTTTTAAACCTGTTCACTTTAGGTGCTTTAAGGCGTTTGGCACGTGGGCCTTCAACACACCATGGCGGTACAATACTCTTGGCATTTGGATCATGTGAAAGCGACTTTTCTACCAGACGCATGCCAGCGATTCCATCCACCATAGCATGGTGAATTTTGAAATACATGGCAAAACGGTTTCCTTCAATGCCTTCAATAATATGACAGGTCCATAAAGGTTTGGCACGATCAATCAGGGCACTATGTTCTTGAGAAATATAGGTTAGCAATTCACGGATACGGCCCGGTTTTGGCAGGGCAATATGACGAAAATGATGATCTAAATCAAATTCTTGGTCTTCATCCCAAAACAGGCCGTTTAAATAATTGTTAAAAGGTGGAATTGGAGAGCATTTTGAATTTTGGATATCCGTGACTAGATCCTGAATAAAGGAAGCTGGCGCATTGTCGGGAATTTGGAATAAAAATAGTCCACCTACATGCATAGGCTGCTGCCGTTTCTCTAAGGTTAAGAAAATAAAATCAATTGGATGTAATGGACGCATAGCGTGGATTGCCTCACTGCACTCTCTATGGCTTTTTTGCTAAAAAGCCTTGTTAGAATTATTACTTTAGTTTTTAAAGTATATCTTTTTTAGCATATAAATGAACTGCTTTATCTTGCCTCAACTGTGAAAAAGTGGCTATTGACAAGAATAAAATATCTTCCTAAGTTTATGAAATGTGAAAATTTTAGTTTTAAAATAGTTTTCTAAAAATAGTATTTACTAGGCGAAGTGGAGTGTAACTTAATAATTATGTGTTATTAGAAGAATAGCATTGTGTTCCATTTCACATTTTATGCAAATAAATCAATGAGCTAAAATTTTATCAATTCTTTAATTAAAATAATATTATCCCGATAAAAGGTAATTTCTATCTTGTCACTAAATGTAAAATTATCAATTAAAAAAGACTATCTTTATTAAAAAATAGTCTTTCAATCAATAGGAACGATAAAACTGAACTTTATTTTTTTAGATTGCCAGCATGTAAGCCACATTCTTTATGGGTAGCTTCTTCCCACCACCAGCGACCTTCGCGTTCATGCTGATTTGGCAGCACAGGGCGAGTGCAGGGCTCACAGCCGATAGAAACAAAACCTTTCTCATGTAGGGCATTGTAAGGGACTTCCATCATACGGATATAACTCCAGACATCCGCACTGGACCAGTTGGCAAGAGGATTGTACTTGATCAACTGTTTTCCCGGACCGGAAAAACCTGGATCGGCCTGAACCACTGGAATTTCATTGCGTGTACCCGGACTTTGGTCTTTGCGCTGACCGGTAATCCAGCCGTCCAGCGTGGCCAGTTTTTTACGTAGCGGTTGAACCTTGCGTATACCGCAACATTCCTGATGGCCATCTTCAAAGAAACTGAATAAACCTTTAGCGGTCACTAAATTTTGTACCGCATCCGTTTCAGGGAAGCAGATTTCAATTTCGATGTTGTAATGCTTACGCACCCGTTCAATAAACTGATACGTCTCTGCATGTAGACGGCCAGTGTCCAGACTGAATACCCGGAACGGTTTACCGAGATGCGACGCCATATCAATCAATACAACATCTTCAGCACCAGAAAATGAAATCGCAATTTCACCTTGCTGGCTCAGTGCAAGTGCCAAAATTTCATTGGGCGATTTATCAGCATATTCAGATGCAAGCGCATCAATACGATCAATAGTAGGAATGATGGTCATGAGAGTCCTGGCGATATAGGCTTGGAAAGGACATGGCCTATATTAGTTAATTTCACATCTATTTTAATAGAATTGATTTAATTGACTTATCACTAAAAAATAAATACTTATGAAAAAAATAGATTTAAAAAAGTACAGTGCAAAATCTGTTTCTTCAGCTATGATAGTGCAAAATTTTTTCAATACAACTTAGAGGGAATGTTCATGGAAGTCGTATGTCTAGATTTAGAAGGTGTGTTGGTTCCAGAAATCTGGATTAACTTTGCTAAAAAAACCGGTATTAAAGAGCTTGAAGCGACGACTCGTGACATTCCTGACTATGATGTACTGATGACCCAACGTCTGAATATTTTAAAACAGCACGGTTTAGGCTTGAACGATATTCAGGAAGTGATTGCAGAAATGGGGCCGTTCCCGGGAGCAAAAGAATTTGTGAAATGGGTGAGTACGCATTTTCAACTGATTATCCTTTCAGATACTTTCTATGAATTTGCGCATCCACTAATGAAGCAGCTGGATTGGCCGACGATTTTCTGTCATAAATTGGAAACGGATGAAGCTGGCATGATCTCGGCTTATAAACTTCGCCAGCCAGATCAAAAACGTCAGGCTGTTAAAGCACTGCATGGTTTGAATTTCCGTGTGATTGCGGCAGGGGATTCTTATAACGATACGACGATGCTGGGTGAAGCAGATCATGGTTTTCTGTTTGATGCGCCTGAAAATGTGATTGCTGAATTCCCGCAATTCCCGCCAATTCGTGGTTATGATGCGTTAAAAGAAGCGATTCGTAATGCTTCAGTACGTGATATTCCAGCTTAATATTTAAGTGTATGTAATAAAAGAAAGGGCGCTTATAGCGCCCTTTCTTGTTGAATACTAATTTTTTAACGCAATTAGAAACGGTAACCGATTTTCATACCATAGCCGATTGCATGGTTGTCTTCAAAGCTACCTTTTACTTCACCACCTGTTTGTGCTTGTGCATCTCCTAGCCAGAAGTATTTAACCCCAGCCTGGATAAAATAGTTTTCTGCAGGGCTGTATTGGCCGCCTAGACCGACACTCCAATAACCTTCAGTTGGACCCAAGGTGGTTACCGGATTTCCTGCACCAGAGTCATAACCTACAGCAGCAGAGCCTGACCATTTAACGTTAAATTTATGACCTAAACCCACATTTGCAGACCATTGATCATCTGAATAATCGACAAGATTCTGCTGTTTTCCGGTGAGTGCGCCAGTTAGCTGAGATAAATAAGCAGGTTTTACTGCAAACTGATCCCAATGTACCCAGCGAATATTAGCAAAGGCTAAGGTATTTTTTGCAATGCCTGACTGTAAGTCAATGTTGACTGATTGTGGTGTAGTAATTTCCGCTTTATGGTAAGTTGGAATTACTGGTTTACCCAATAATGTGCCAGTTAATCCAGGAATATATAAAGCCCCATCTGTACCAAAATCGAAGGTTTCTGTGGTATCTAATTCATGTTTAATTTCAGAGCGATAAGTCACAGCAGCTTTTAAGGCAATTTCAGGAATAGAATATGCAAAACCAGCTAACCAACCGTAAGCTTCACTTTCTTTAAGGTCAATATCATAACCGCCAAGAACTTGCGGGCCTCTATAAGCTGTACCACGTAGGGAGACTTTCGCCTTTACGCTTTGATAGACAGGTCCGGCATAAACATTCCAGTTCTCATTTGGCTGATACCCTATAAGTGCTGTAATGCTATTGGTTTTTACTTCAACAGAAGTGCCTTCCAATACACCAGTATTGGTATTTACTGTAGCAAAAGCATTAGATTCAGGCGCATATTGAGAGTCAGCTCCAAATGGCTGGTCATAAAGTAAACCCAGAGATATTTTATCAGTTGCCTGAATTTTTATAGCAGCAGTAGGGAAGTAGTAATCTTCAGCCATATCGCTGACTTTATTGCCGGCATTGTCTTTACCTTGAACTTCTGGATCTAAAACAGAAATACCTGCTTCCGCATAGTTACCCGGCTGTAAAAAAGCAGAAATAGATTGACCAGAACGGTCTAAGCCAGCTGCTTGAACTGCAGAAAGAGGTAAAGTGCTAAGTAAAATAGCAGAATAAATTTTATTAAGCTTCATGGTACGTTCCCTGATGCCATCTGTAACAAAAATGTGATGGAAAAGTAACATAAATTTAAAAAGAGTAAATGCTCAGCTTTGTCGAAGAAATGAACTAAGGCGGTTAAGGAAAGGGCTTGATTAGAGTTTTTATACTAATTTTATTGGTATAAATATATGAAAAATATCAGATTAAATTAACTTTAAATAATGTGAAAGGATTGAAGTTCTGTTAATTTTAATTGGTGCTAAAATAATCGAATGATATGCAAGTGAATAAAAATAGAGTAAAAAAGTTAAAAAAACCACTCGAAAGTGGTTTTTTATTTAATTAGAGCTTAGAAGCGGTAGCCCATTTTTAAGCCATATGCGATTGCATGGTTATCGCTGAAGTCACCAACAATACGGTTATCTTCACCGACTTGAGCTGCAGTTTGTGATTCTGCATCACCTAACCAGAAGTATTTCACACCACCAGCAATAAATGTAGCTGGAGTAGGACTAAATTGAACGCCTAAACCAACATTCCAATAACCTTCTGTTGGTCCAAGTGTTGAAACTGGATTACCTGCACCAGAATCCCAACCCACAGAGACATTCCCAGCCCATTGCTCAGAAAGCTTACGACCTACACCTACTGTTGCAGACCATTGATCTTTATCATATTCAACTACGTGGAAACCATCTGGACGATTCACAGAATCTAATTGTCCAACAGCTTCACTTATTTTACCAAACTGGTATGGGCGAATAGAGAAATTAGACCACTCTACCCAACGTACATTCGCAAATGCTACGGTATCTGCCATGATACCTGTTTGGAAGTCTAAGTTTACAGATTGCGGAGTAGTAATTTTGGTTTTACCAGGTTCAGTCATTGCATCTGTATAAGTAGTTGGTACACCTAAACCATTTAAGAGTCCTGTAACTGATGCAGCAGCAAGAGGATTATTTAAAACTGATAATCTTTCAGTAGTGCTCGCATTATGGTCGATTTCAGAGCGATAAGTTAAAGAAGCTTTTAAGGCAATCTCAGGAATTTGGAAAGCCATACCTGCTAACCATCCTAAGTCTCCCGTCTCTTTGAAATTTGCATCATAGCCATTAAAAATACTATATGCCTGTCCGCGTAATTTTAAGTCGCCTTTAACAGTTTGATATACTGGTCCTGCATAGATATTCCAGTTTTGGGTTGGTTGGTAGCCAAAAACAAAACTAAGATTTTGTGTATGTACCTCAACCTCAGTATTGCCTTGACCTAATGCAGCATTAGCATTCACTAAAGCAGTTTGAGTTCCTTGTAATTGTTGTAAGCCTGCTGCAACGATTGGATTTGATGCAGCAACTTGCTGTAAAGCACCTAGTACTAAGCTCTGCTGTGGAGTGCCTGCTGGTGCAGCTGCTGTAACAGCAGTCAAAGCTGGAGCAAAACTAGCTCCAGCTGCTTGCACTAATTGACTAACTGAATTTTGAGTAATATTCGCGATACTTGATGGAGTGAGAACTTGGTCAGTTCCTTGAGATACAAAAGCGTTATT
This sequence comes from Acinetobacter lwoffii, assembly GCF_024129435.1. Lineage (GTDB taxonomy): Bacteria > Pseudomonadota > Gammaproteobacteria > Pseudomonadales > Moraxellaceae > Acinetobacter > Acinetobacter lwoffii_F. Next base: position 41,381 of record NZ_JAMXXN010000005.1, read on the forward strand.
ACCGCTATATTCTGCATTTGCACCAAAAGGTTGGTCATATAAGAGACCAAATGAAAACTTATCTGTAAGTTGTAATTTTAATGCAGCATTAGGAAAATAATAGCTGTCAGCCATATCGCTAATTGAACGACGTGTGTCTAATTCGCCAGCTTCTTGTCCTGAGACATCTGCATCTAAAACAGAAATACCTGCTTCAAAATAGTTACCAGGTTGTAGGAAGGCTGCAATAGATTGGCCTGAACGGTCCATTGCCGCAGCAAATGCACCCGTCATTGGTACAGTTGCGAGAATCATTGCAGTAGTTAATGTTTTTAATTTCATTTACGTCTTTCCTTGAGGTACAAATTTATATCTAGCGTTGTTGTTTGCACTTATTAAATTCTTGGAGATTTCGGGTATTTATCCGCAATCATTTGTTACTCCATGTGACAAAAATAGCACAATTAAAATAAGAGTAAATGCTCTAGAAAAAACTAATTAGTCTAAAAAAGCATCAAAATAGAGTTTTTACACCAAAAAATAGCCTCATTTTGAAATAAGTATTTGAAAGTAAAAGAAATAAAATAATGAAGAAAAAATGATTTTTTGTATAAAAAATATTCTAAAAATATGAAGATTAACGCTAATTTTTTGAAGTATAGATCACATTTTGAAAGGATGGTGCGCCCTGCGGGACTCGAACCCACGTCGGTCGCTTAGGAGGCAACTGCTCTATCCAGTTAAGCTAAGGGCGCGAAAAGAAGGCTATTGTACTGTAAAAAATACAAAAAAAAGTTATTGCCGAAGCAATAACTTTTAAGGACTCATAGCTACAGGAGTTGTCTAGGTATTTTTAGGCTTAAGTAACTTAAACAGACCGAACATGACCACGATCCAAAGCGGGATCATCAAAATAGATTCCTGGAATCCTTGCGTCCACATGATGTAAAGAATCGTAAGAATAAAACCAAGAACCAGAATATTGCCCGCTGGAGACCACAGCGCAGGGAAGGAAGTCTTCTGTCCTAGCTTTTTCATGCTCTGAATGAACTTGAGATGGGTCAGCGTAATCATGGCCCAGTTCAATACCAATGCACCGACTACGATGTAAATCAGATGACTTAAGGCATCTTCAGGCACGAAGTAGTTGAGTAGCACACAGCCGAAAATCAGCACGGCAGAAAACAATACAGCAGGAATTGGCGTACCTTGCTTATTCACTTTCATGAATACTTTAGGTGCATTTCCTTGTTGAGCCAGACCATAGAGCATACGGCTGTTGGCATACATACCACTGTTATACACAGATAGTGCTGCTGTCAGAATAATAAAGTTCAGCAAATGCGCTGCCCAGCCAATTCCCAATTGGCTGAAAATCATCACGAACGGACTTTTGTCCAGACCACCAAGCTCAAGCTGATTCCAAGGCACGAGTGACAACAGAATCGTCAAGGCACCAACATAGAAAATCAGAATACGGAAAACCACCTGATTAATGGCTTTCGGAATGGTTTTTTCCGGATTTTCAGCTTCTGCAGCCGCCATACCGATCAGTTCAATACCACCGAAGGCAAACATCAGGAAGGCCAGCATGTAGAACAGACCTTCAAAACCATTCGGGAAGAAACCACCCGCGGTCCAAAGATTGCTAAAAGATGCGCCTGAAGAAGGATCAGCAGTCAGGATCAGATACAGGCCAAAGACAATCATCGAGATGACCGCAGTGACTTTAATGATGGAAAGCCAGAATTCTGATTCACCGTAGAATTTCACATTGCCGAGGTTGACCAGTGTAATCACGATAAAGAAAAACAGTACCGATGCCCAAGCTGGAATATGCGGCCACCAGTAGTTGATATATTTCGCAACCGCAGTAAGTTCGGTCATGGCTACCAGGATATACAGAATCCAGTAGTTCCAACCCGCAAGGAAACCGGGAAATTTGCCCCAGTATTTATAAGCAAAATGGCTGAATGAACCTGCGACAGGTTCATGAACAATCATCTCACCCAATTGACGCATGATTAAAAATGCAATCAGGCCCCCAATGGCATAGCCTAAAATAATAGAAGGACCCGCAGATTGGATCACCTGTGCGGAACCTAAGAATAAGCCTGTGCCAATTGCACCGCCCATGGCGATCAACTGAATATGACGGTTCTTTAAGCCACGCTGAAGTTGTGAAGACTCGTTATTCAAAGTGTTCAGCCCGACAATGGAAAATGATAAGTGGCTGATTGTAATTGATCAGACTAAAGAAGCCTAGTCCATCCTATGAATGAAATATTGTTGGAGGAATGATAAAAAATATTCATATAAATAACTAAAATAAAGTATAAATGAATCAATATATTAATTTTATTGAAACTGTAACTGACGAGTTCTCTGTTTTCTTGAATACAACACAAATGCCGTTTTTTTATACTAAGGTCTGGCAGTCAAGGATTTTTGCTTTCAACATACTATACTTTGAATATAAATATTGAATAACCTGTACGAAAACAAAGATAAGTCAAAGGATGAAATCATTCATGAGTTTTGCTGCCCAAATCAAGATTCCTGCAACCTATATGCGTGGAGGCACCAGTAAAGGTGTTTTCTTTAAGCTGGATGATCTGCCTGTAGAAGCACAACAGCCTGGCCGGATTCGTGATCAGCTTTTGCTGCGCGTGATTGGTAGCCCTGATCCATACGGGAAACAGATCGACGGTATGGGTGGTGCCAGTTCCAGTACCAGTAAAATGGTGATCCTGTCAAAAAGCCAACACGCTGATCATGATGTCGATTATTTATTTGGTCAGGTGTCAATTGATTGTCCTTTTGTAGACTGGAGTGGCAACTGCGGCAATCTGACCGCGGCAGTGGGGGCATTTGCCATTTCCAATGGTCTGGTCGATGCCGAACGTATTCCTGAAAATGGGTTGTGCATGGTACGGATCTGGCAGGCCAATATTCAGAAAACCATTATTGCACATGTGCCGATACAGAATGGTCAAGTGCAGGAATTAGGGGATTTTGAACTGGATGGCGTAACCTTTCCTGCGGCCGAAGTACAAATCGAGTTTCTGGATCCAGCTGATGACGATGCTGAAGGCGGTTCGATGTTTCCAACAGGCAATCTGGTCGATACTTTGGAAGTTCCCAATATTGGCAGTTTCGAAGTGACCATGATTAATGCCGGCATTCCCACGGTATTTTTGAATGCGGGAGATCTCGGCTATAAGGGCACCGAGCTTCAAGATCATATCAATAATGACGTAGCAGCCCTGACAAAGTTCGAAACGATTCGCGCCTATGCGGCGAAGCAGATGGGACTGATTCAGGATATTGCCGAAGCCGTAACCCGCCAACACACGCCAAAGATTGCCTTTATTGCACCACCGAGTAGCTATATCTCTTCAAGTGGCAAAACCGTCACTGAATCAGATACCGATATTCTAGTTCGTGCCTTGTCTATGGGTAAACTCCATCATGCCATGATGGGTACGGCTGCGGTGGCGATTGGTACAGCTGCAGCAATTCCCGGAACACTGGTGAACCGGGTCGCAGGCGGAGTAGAGCGTGAAGCGGTGCGTTTCGGTCATCCTTCCGGGACGTTGAGAGTCGGTGCACAAGCAAGTTTTGAAAATGGTGAATGGAAAGTGAAAAAAGCGATTATGAGCCGTAGTGCCCGTGTCTTGATGGAAGGCTGGGTGCGCGTACCAGAAGATGTTCTCGTTTAAATGCTGTGCATACATTTAGCCTGAATAAAACCACCGGTTCTGCGGTGGTTTTTTATTGTTTAAAATCTCTGACTTGCTTATTTGATGTTGAATAGCGAATTTCAGCAGAACAATACGATTTATGGCTGAAAATTCAAGGCATTTCTAGGTACAATGCCTGATCAGCGTACAGGCATTTATTCGCTTGTCATTTTATTTTTCTGGACTACGTATTCGAGGCGAATGTGTCATCTATTACTGACGTATCAACCCATGCACTCACTCAAGCACAACACCGCATTCAACAGGATTTATTGACCGCTCTGGAAGCCTTTGCCATTCCGGAACCGTTAAGGTCGGCAGTCCATCATGCTGTGATGCTTGGCGGTAAACGAGTACGTCCAGCGCTATGCTATGCCACCGCCGCATTAAAGCCGAACCAGAATAGCGCTGCAGTGCGCCGTGCAGCGGTTGCGATCGAGTTTATTCACTGCTATTCACTGGCCCATGATGATCTGCCGTGTATGGACAATGATTTGCTACGTCGTGGCCAGCCGACCTGCCATGTAGCTTATGGGGAAGATACAGCGTTGCTGGCAGGTGATATCCTGCAGTCTATGGCTTTTGAAACTTTGAGCAGTCGTCTGTTTGATCAGGGGCCAGCGGTAGAAGCTTCCATTGTACTGAAGCAGATGCAGATTCTGGCAACCGCTTCTTCGAAAATGGTGAATGGTCAGGTTTTAGATTTGCAGTCTGAAGGCAAGAAAATCGATCAGCAAGCACTGGAAAATATTCATCGCAATAAAACCGGTGCTTTGATTAGTGCCGCGATCATGATGGCGGCGGTGACTATTTTTGAGGGTACCGATCTGGCCATTCCAAAATTGCGTGAATTTGGACAGGCGATTGGTCTGGCCTTCCAGGTACAGGATGATATTCTGGATATTATTTCCGATACCGAAGTGTTGGGTAAAACCGCCGGCAAGGATGAACAGGTAGAAAAATCGACCTATCCGGCATTGATGGGTCTGGAGCAGGCCCAAGCGTATGCACAGCAGTTACATGATCAAGCCTTAACGGCACTTGCCCATTTTGAAGGTCAGGCGGAAGAGTTGATGCAAATTACCCGGTTCCTGCTTATGCGCAAAAGCTGATTGGAACATTTTTTCTTCTCAGTTATAAGAGCATTCCATAAAAAAGAGGACTTAAAGTCCTCTTTTTTAGTTGCTACACAATTATTTGCTTTCGTTGTACAGGCGTTCAGCTTCTTCAAAACGGTCAGTCACTTCTGCTTTTGGCGCTTTGCCCATCAGGCTTACTACCACAATCGCCAGCATTGAACAGATAAAGCCAGGAACGATTTCATACAGGCCAGTGTCTGCAAACAGGTTCTTCCAGAAAATAACCACAACTGCGCCCACGATCATTCCCACCAAGGCACCATTCAAGGTCATACGTTTCCAGAACAATGACAGGATAATTAAGGGACCAAAGGCGGCACCAAAACCTGCCCATGCATAAGCCACCAGACCAAGTACTTTGGATTCAGGATTGCCCGCCATCCAGATTGCCAGCAAGGCAATCAGCAGTACCATCAAACGGCCCACCCAGACCAGTTCTTTTTGCGAGGCATTTTTACGCAGGAAAGATTTATAGAAATCTTCAGTCAGGGTACTTGAGCAGACCAAGAGCTGACAGCTTAAAGTACTCATTACTGCGGCAAGAATGGCAGCAAGCACCACACCTGCAATCCATGGGTTAAACAGGATTTTGGTCAGTTCCATAAATACTGTTTCAGGATTGGCATTCACTGCAGCTGCCAGTTCTGGATGCTGCTGGAAATAGGCGATCCCGAAGAAGCCGGCTGCCACCGCACCACCCAGACATAGAATCATCCAGGTCATGCCAATACGACGTGCATTTGGAATCGACTTGACCGAATCTGCTGCCATGAAGCGCACCAAAATATGCGGCTGGCCAAAGTAACCCAGCCCCCAGGCCAGTAGTGAAATAATCGCAACAAAGCTCAGATCACCCAGAATATTCATTGCTTGAGGACGAGCAGCTTCCAGTGCCAAAGTCACCTGGGACATATCTGAAAATGCCATCAATGTCACGATTGGCGTTAGCAACAGGGCGAAAATCATCAGACCCGCCTGAATGGTATCGGTCCAGCTCACAGCCAGGAAGCCACCAATAAACACATAGCTGATGGTGGCAATCGCACTGATCCAGAGCGCAGTGCTGTAAGACATGTCAAACATGCTTTCGAACAGACGCGCACCTGCAACCATGCCGGAAGCACAGTAAATCGCAAAGAAAATCAGAATCACGAAAGCCGAAACAATACGCAGGATTTTTTTCTGGTCGTTAAAACGATTCGAGAAATAATCCGGCAGGGTCAGGGCATTGTGCTGGACTTCGGTATGCACCCGCAGACGACCAGCGACCAGTAGCCAATTGAGCCAGGCACCAATGATCAGACCGATGGCAATCCACATCTCAGACAGACCAGAAAGATAAATCGCACCGGGCAGACCCATCAGTAGCCAGCCACTCATGTCGGAAGCCCCTGCAGAAAGTGCAGTTACGAAACTCCCTAAACGTCGGCCCCCTAAGATGTAATCGGAAAAGTTGCTTGTCGCGCGATAAGCCATTAGGCCGATCACCACCATTGCGACAATATAGAAAAGAAAAGTAATTAAGGTTGGATTTAGGGAGCTCATACGGTATCCATTTTTAAGTTGGACAGTAGATCGAAACAAGGAATAAGATAGCTGCGAAAAGCTTTAATCCGAAAGCCAGGCAACATCAAATCCAGTAGATTTCAAAAATAAACGCGAAATTTAACCATAAATTCACAATCTTTGCTGAGATTTTCTTGCGCGAATAAAAATAGGCAACCCTCGGGCTGCCTATGTATAAAGTCAAAATATAAATTAGTTAGGGCGACCCATGACACCACGGATCGTATTTAACACATCGGCTGGAAGTACTACCGTCTTGGCATTTGGCGATTTGGCCATATCTTGCATGGCTTTAATATACTGTTCACCAAGTAAATAGGCGACCGGAATTTCATTATCACCAATGGCGGAAGTCACCATGTCAATTGCACGTTGTGAAGATTCAGCCAGTACCACTTGCGCTTCAGCATCACGACGAGAGGCTTCCAGACGGCCGTCCGCTTCCAGAATCGCGGCCTGTTTTTCACCGTCCGCTTTGGTGACGGTCGCACGACGCTGACGTTCAGCTGCTGCCTGTTCTTCCATTGCAGTCTGCATGGTGATTGAAGGTTTAATATCCTGAATTTCTACAGTTTTTAAGGTAATACCCCAGTCCGAGATATCATCGGAAATACTAGATTTTAAGCGTGCCTTAATATGATCACGCGAAGATAAAGCATCATCCAGATCCATTTCCCCGACAATCGAACGCAGTGAGGTTTGCACCAGGTTCTGAATCGCCCAGGAATAGTTTTCAATCCCGTACACGGCTTTTTCTGGTGTGGTCAGATTAATATAAGCCACGGCATTCATCAGCAGGACCGCATTATCACGGGTAATCACTTCCTGTGAGGGAATATCCAAAACGATATCTTTGGTTGTGACTTTATAGGCGACTTCATCGACATAAGGAATGACAAAATTCAGGCCCGGATTTAGGGTGGTGTGGTATTTACCCAGACGCTGTACAATCCATTTGTAACCTTGTGGCACAATCCGCACACCTTTAAAAATGGTAATCGCAACAAAGGCCAGAAACGCGATAACAATGATAGAACCACCAGACATAGCTTATTCACCTTATTGATTTTGATAATTCGTGCTGTGAGGTTGTACGACCAGGTCATTACCCAGAATATCCACGACGCGAACGCGGTCTCCGACCTGAACTGGGTCCAGAGTTCGGCATTCCCATTCATCCGAACCTAAAACTGGCATCGGAAAGCGCACCCGGATTTGCCCATGATCCAGATTAGTCTGAATCACCATGCCCACCTGACCAATGGTCGCTTCACGCGATAGACCGGCTTTGGTCTTATCAATGGAAAGTGGCTTGATAAACTTAAACCAGAGCAGCGTACACAGAATAGAAAGTACGATCCAGGTCAGGAGCTGGGTCGTCAGTCCCATCATCGGGAACATCCAGTACAGGACGCCAACCATGATGGCACCGATCCCGAACCACAGGGCAGCAAATGCGGGCAGTAGTAATTCCGATAGAATCAGAAGGATGCCTAATACAAACCAGTGCCAAGGTTCAAGAACTAATTCCATATCGTGACCTATATCGCTAAGTATTTAATTAATCATCATCTTTATATGATTGATCTTCAATGTAGCAGATGCGGCCGCAGATGAATATAAAAAATTCATGCATCAAAATTTTGCCGGACGTGGCGGTTTAAATGCCGCGGGAGACTGCTTGAAGTTGCTAATGGCTTTTTCAATAGTACGGATTTTCAGCTGAGCAGCCTTTTCACCTTCCAGAATGGTCGCATTACTGGCTTTCAGGTCTAAAGTACCAATATGGCCGACTTTGGGCTGGATCACCACATTGGCCTGACTCAGTTCCTCATGAATGCTTTGCTGTCCCATAATATTCAGGGTCTGATCTAGTACGCCCCACATATTTAGAGCCTTATTACCATCCGGACGGGCAGAAATATCCACGGCAATCACAATGTCTGCTCCCATATCTTTGGCGGTCTTGACCGGAATCGGACTGACCAGACCGCCATCGACATATTTGCTTCCACCAATCACTGCAGGCACAAACACATTCGGAATACTGCAGGACGCTCGGACCGCCTGTCCGGCATTGCCTTTAATAAAGTCAGCTTTACGGCCATTGTCCAGACGAGTGGCAACAGCAGCAAAGCGAATCGGGAATTGTTCAATTGGTTTGTTCGCCACATTCTTATTGACGAAATCCTGCAATTTTTGTCCGGCAATAATCCCTTGCCGGTTCAAGGTTAAATCGCGGATATCAGATTCTTTAAAATTCAGGGCAATCTGCTGTAACTGATAAGGCGATTTGCCACTGGCATACAGGCTACCGACAAAACTACCGGCACTGGTACCGGTGACGATTTTCGGTTTGATGCCGTGTGATTCGAGCACTTTAATGACGCCAATATGGGCAAAACCTTTGGCACCGCCGCCACCGAGGGCAATGGCGACGACAGGTTCACGGGCTTTTAATGGCGTGGCAGGCGTAGGTGTTTTAGTGGCTTTGTCACAGGCTGCAAGACTGAAACCAAGGCAGCCAATTAAGGCATAACGGGCTAATTTCATTATAAAAACTGGTGATTAAATCAACAAAATTCAGGCTATCACATCAAAAAAAGGCGTATTTGCCTAGTCTTTTTTCAAAAGCTTTTGTAACGGCTTGGCCACCCAGTCCGGATTTTTGGCCGAGAATTTACCTTCGTAATGCTGATAAATCTGTTCCAGGTCGTATTCATAATCACCGGTCAGATGGTACACGCCCAGGATATGAATGGTCTTGATATCATAATCAAAGGAAAACATCACAATCGGCAAATGAGCTGCCTTGGCAATATGATAAAAACCGCTGCGAATTTTTTCTGGTGCCTTACGTGAACCTTCCGGTGCCATACCGACCCAGATCTGTTCTGATTTTTCAATAATCTCGACAATCTGTCGGGTATGACCTTGTGGACTATCTCGGACGACAGGAACGACGCCAATCCATTCCAGTACCGGTTTTAGCGGTGTACGAAACAGGCTGTCTTTACCAAAAATCGTAATCTGAATACCGAGACCAAGCAAGGCATTAAAACCCAGCCATGCATCAATATTGGAGGTGTGCGGAGAAATAATCGCGACTGCTTTAGGTAAGTCTGGAAATTCACCTTCCAGACGCCAGCCTTGGCCCAAAAAAAGCTGCCTGAAAAAAGTCCGGCTCAGCTTGCTGCCGCGGGATGGCACATGCGGCGGGAGTTGGGGGAAACGTGTCTGGGCCATTGCTTATGTCTCTTCCTGAAACTAATTTTTCTTTATTTTTTATTATATTAGACTGTTGTAAAATCCGGATCATTGGCAAAATGTATAGCATCTTAAATGTTGTTGATGCATTTTTAACTGAAGGACTTGGCCTGAATATGCGGAATATCTATATTTTACTGTTTTCGCTGTATTGGGCACAGGGGCTTCCGGTCGGGTTTATGACGCATGCCTTGCCAGTCATTCTGCGAGCTGAAGGGGTATCGCTGGCGCATATCGGGGGCTTTGGTCTGTTAATGCTGCCTTGGTCGATTAAAATATTCTGGGCACCTTTAGTTGATCGGCATGGATCGAGCGCCAAAGGTCATTACCGTAGCTGGATTATTCCCTTGCAATGGCTGTCAGTTGCTGTATTGATTGGGCTCTCATTTCTACCGATTCAGGCCTTGAATCAGCCGCTGTATTTACTGCTGTTTTTTATCACGCTTTTGTTGATGAATGGTATTGGTGCGACGCAGGATATTGCGACCGATGCACTGGCAGTCAATATTCTGAAAAATGAACAGCAACATTGGGGTAATACCTTTCAGGTGATTGGTTCTCGTCTGGGATTCATTGTCGGAGGTGGGGCCATATTATGGTTGCTCGATCTGCTGCAATGGCAAGCCACCTTTCTATTATTGGCAGCTCTGGTCTTTATTAATACTTTACCCATTTTATTTTTTAGAGAATCTCAGCATTCAAAAATTATCACGCCAGCTGATAAAGGACCTGCACTCAGCAATATAAAAACCTATTTTCAATACTTCTGGTCGGATTCAACCTTGGCTGCTTGGTTAATGGTTTTACTGACCTTTAAAATCGCCGATGGTTTATCCGGGCCTTTATTAAAACCTTTAATGGTAGATCTCGGACTGAGCTTTAGCCAGATTGGTCTTTATGTCACCATGCTGGGAGCCATGGCTGCCTTGATTGGGGCAGGACTGGCCGGTTGGTGTCTGAAGTACTGGTCGCGCAGCCGGAGTTTGATCGTTTTCTCAATTTTAAAAATATTGGGCTTAATGGCCTACGCCTGGCTGGCTGCCCAGTATGAAACCCAAAAAAAAGTAGAAAACTGGATGATATATCTGATTAATGCCGCCGAAGACATGATCTCTGCCATGCTTTTGGTGGTCATGCTGACCTTGGTCATGCAATACAGTCGCAAGTATCTGGCCGGTACTGATTTTACCTTTCAGGTGGCGCTGATGGCCACGGTAAGTGGGGGACTTTATAGCCTGAGTGGGATATTCGGGGATTATTGGGGGTATGCACAGTATTTAACATATATTGTATGGATCAGCGTGTTTTTATTATGGCCTATCGTATTTTGGGGTAGAACAAAGCAAGACACCTGATCATTGCAACGCATCAATTAAAGCCGTATTAAAAACAATCAAATTATTTTAAAAGTGTCGTTAATACATATTTTAGCTAAAAGTATGAGATAAAAATGATTTCAAACTGAGTCTAAAATTGTTAAATTTCTGATGTTTTTATACGGCTTATTATGTAGGTATAGTTAAAAAACATAAATCCAGTAAAATCATGTAACATGATAAGGATAGTTTTTAACTATGCATATTGTTCGTGAGTTATCTCGCGAGATAATAAAATAAGTCAATTTATAATTATAGATATTCCACACACTTTAGATTTTAGTGGGAATCAGTGAGCTTTCAATGGCAATGAACATTTGTTCACTATGGAGAATTTAATGAGTCAAGTTTTAACAAGAAAGTTTTTAGTTAAGGGATTAGCAGTCGCAGTAACAACACTGATGATGGGGACTGTTGCACATGCTGAAACACAAGAGCAAAAAGAAATTAAGCAGCTGCGCCAAGAAATTGAAGCACTGAAAGCATTAGTATTACAGCAGCAACAAGTTCAGCAAATTCAAGCCGTGCAGATTGAACAAGTCAAAGCAACTCCACAACAATCAGCAGCTGCACCGAAAGTGCTAAGTACAAAATCAGGTACTGAAGTGAAGCTATATGGTTTCGTTCGTGGTGATGCGAACTATATCATTGAAGGTTCAGCAGGAGACTTCTCTGACGTTGCTAAAACCAATGGTCAAACGAATGACAAGTTCGTTGCAACAGCAAAAACAACACGAATAGGTTTAGATTTTAAAACCAATGTTGAAGGTGCAGAGGTTGGCGGTAAACTTGAAAGTGATTTCGCAGGGTCTAACGATTCATTCCGTATACGTCAAGCATATTTAACCTATGAAAATTGGTTGATTGGTCAAACACAATCTAACTTCTTGTCAAATCATGCACCGTTTATGATTGACTTCAGCACCAACGTCGGTGGGGGGACTACCCGTCTACCAATGGTTCGTTATGGTTTTGATTTGACACCGGCAACGCAATTATTCCTGGCGGCAGAAAAACCAAACTCAAGTGCTGAAGACATCAAATCAAGCGTACCAACATTGACCGCTAAATTGGCACACAACTTTGATGACAAAAAAGGTAATGCGTCTGCGCGTGCTTTAGTTGAAGTTTATAAAGATGAAGATATTAACAAGCGTAAAACAGGTTGGGGTCTAGCTGCAGGTACAACGTATCAAGTGCTTGATCCTTTAAAAGCGACGCTAGATGTCAGCTATACCAAAGGTGTAAACGGTATTTTGTATGGTACCAATGCCAATGCTGCATTCGTAGATGATGAAGATGACCGCAATATTGAGCAAAATGAAATTTGGGCGGTACAAACGGGTTTGACGTACAGTATTTTACCTAACTTAAAAACATCACTAGGTTATGGTGCATTGTTTGCTGATAAAGACTCAGACTATGCAGACCTCAATGCTACTGCAAACAAAGAGGTGCAACAAGCGTGGTTAAACTTGGTGTATTCACCTGTTAAACCCCTTGAGTTTGGTGTTGAGTATGTCAACGGTGAGCGTAAAACCTTTGATAATGAGAAATTCAAAGAAAACCGTATTGGTTTAATGAGCAAATATAGTTTCTAATTGATGATGTAAAGCTTAATAAAAAATCCCACCAATCGGTGGGATTTTTTATATCAATACTTTAGGAGAAGATGTTTTTAATAAAGCATAGGGATTGGTACAGGTGTTGAGTATAAATTCTAATTTAGACTTTGTAATCTAAGAAAAGGCGGTGCTTTGGCATCGCTTTTTTTATGCTTGAAACTACAAAACTTAGCAATTTTATGTCCGATCTAACAAGTTTCGCGCTGTTACCATGACTGAAAGTTTCAATATTTTGATTTGAACATTATGACGATCCAAGCCGTTTTATTTGACCTTGATAATACCTTGACCCATCGTGATCTCACTGCACAAGCTTATAGCCGCTCTCTGGCAGAGTATTATGCTCCGGCTCTGGCACAGGTCGAACCAGAAAAAATTATCGAGATTGTACGACGCATCGATAATGGCGGTTATCCAAAAAAGGAATTGCTGACGCATGGCAGTATCGGGGCTTCGGCTGCTTATACCTTATTGCAGGAGCTATCCTGGTTAAGTCCCCCGAGCATAGATGAACTGGCCCAATTCTGGTTCAGCCAGTTTGGTCGCTGCGCTGTAGAAATGCCCGATGCCAAGCAGGTGCTAGAGCAGTTAAAATCCCAAGGCTATCAACTGGCGATTGTCTCCAATGGCGGACATGACACCCGTTTAAATACGATTCGGGGTTTGGGTATTGAACCTTATTTTGATGAGATCATCAGTTCGGGACTAGTAGGCTTTAACAAACCACAGCCAGAAATATTCCAGATCACTGCAGAGCGTCTAGGTGTGCAGCCTGCACAGTGCCTGTATATTGGCGACCATCCAATTAATGATGTACAAGGAGCTACAGAGGCCGGAATGCATGCATTATGGATGCAAGGCTTTCATACAGATGCTGAACATATCCAATATAAAATTCAGCAACTGCCAGAAATTTTTGCGCATTTGCAGTTACTGAATCAGGCTTAAGTTATTCTTAAACAGTCAATCGTTTCGGCCCATTGCGAAGAATCACAGCGCGGACATTGCTGGTCGGCATGCGAAAGGGTTTGTACCTGTCCACAGTAAATGCAGGCATATAATTGCCCGGCCTTGACCTGTTGGACAATAGAGCAGGTTTTAGGAAAAAGTGGCAGCCCAGGCCGAACCTCATCCGATTTGAAAAACAGGATACTGAACTTACCGTCAGTTTCCAGTAAACCGGTGCGTACCTGACCGAGATGTTCTACGCCTTGCTGGCGCATTTCGGCAAAGAATTCATCATGTGACATTTTACCTTTTTTAATCTCTTCAACGACCAGCACGCCATCTTCTACGATATAAATTGGTTTACCTTCCAGTAGGTCTTCAAACCACTGATATTTCATCATGAGCCAGGTGGTCAGGCGGTACATGATAATAATTACTGACATCACCAGAACTGCCTGAATCAGGGGAATATCTTCGGTAAACATTGGGTCGCCGGCAATCGAACCCAAGCTCAAAATGATAGCGACTTCGAAGATGGAAAGCTGACGTACCCCGCGTTTTCCGGTCAGGCGCAGAAACAGGATAATCATCGTGTACATCAGGGCACAACGCAGTAAAATTTCTGCAGTAAACTCCCAAGTGGTGTCATGTATAAATATCGTGGCCCAGTCCATTTAAATTCTTTATCCTCATTTTGCTCTTTGGCTCGAGTCTAACAATATCAGTATTTTATTTGCTGCTGTGTTTATGTAAGTTTATGAATAAAGATAGATTCTATTTAAAAAAGAAGCTTGAGCTTAAAAAGCTAGCTATTTAATTTATTCAAAATAAGATAGAGATTTCATGTAAATAATGCATAAAAAATCAGCAGATTAAATTTGAAGAAGATCACATTCTTTTTTCGCTGTTTTTAAATCTATAAAAGTATTATCCATTTGAAATTTATCAATATGAATCCTGAATAATGTGTTTTAAAGAATTAGGAGTGTTTGGAAATTTGTAAGCAAATCACTTCATTTCTATAAAAATCTGTAGTTTGTGGCCTGAAAAATAGAGTGATTAAACTAGGTTAATAAACTGTTTTTAAATTAGAAATTGTGATTTTGACTTCCAACAAGGGATGTATTGTGAAAAAAATATTCACGCTTTTAACGGTTATGGGTTTAAGTACAGCGGTCTGGGCAGATGCGGATTGGGATTATACTCAGCCTGAGCAATGGTCGACTTTGAGCCAGAAATACTCAGCCTGTAACGGTCTGAACCAGTCGCCAATCAATATTGAGCGAACAGTGAAAGCAGAACTGGAACCGCTCAAGTTCAGCTATAACACCATGATTCATGCGATCGAAAATAAAGGTCATACTGTCCAGGTGGATTTTGCGCAAGGTGGTGAATTGCAGCTGGATGGCGATACCTTTGTGCTAAAACAGTTTCATTTGCATAGCCCGAGTGAAAACCTGATTAAAGGCAAAAACTATCCACTGGAAATCCATTTTGTCCATGCCAATGCCAAAGGTGAGCTGGCTGTGGTGGGGATGATGTTCGAGCAGGGTGCAGAAAGCCAGATGCTCAAACGCATGTGGAACCGTTTGCCAAAAAAGCAGGGTGAGGAAGTGGTTTTAAAGACCCCACAACCTGTGAATGAAATGTTGCCTAAGAATCTGGATTATTACCGTTTTAGCGGCTCGCTGACCACACCGCCGTGTTCTGAAGGGGTACGCTGGCTGATTCTGAAAGATATTCAGCAGGCTTCTGCCAAGCAGATTTCGGAATTTTCCAAACTGATGGGACATCCAAATAACCGTCCGGTGCAGTCCCTGAATGGCCGTGTAGTGCTGGAATAATCAATATGAGAGCGAAAAAGCAGACTTTGGTCTGCTTTTTTTTAATTCTGATACAAATTTCGAAAAGGCACACGGAAAAGAACTTTGTGACAAAAGCTGAAAGATTTAAGATAGATATTATTTCTTCTTTGACTTTCTCCTGCCATGCTCTTTGACTTGAAAACCATGATTCAGCCATTCACAGCGCTTTCGCCACAGCAGAAGAAGCTGAATCATCTGATTGATAAAATCGAGCAACAGAAACAGGAATTACAACAATGGCAACAGGCTGAAGAAGAGCTGCAGCAATATACCCATAAAACATTTATGCCGGTCTATCATGAATTGCATGGTGTACTGTTCAAGCAGCTGGAACAGCTCTGGAAACACCTGCAGGAAACTACATTTTCCAAGGCTGAACTGGTGGTGCTGGATGAAAAGATTCAGTACCTTGCAAATTATCTAAAAGACTCTCAGGCGATGTCGATGCAAGAAGCCCATAAGGTGAATGAAATCTTCACTTATTATCAGCAACGTGCCGAACATGCCCAATTCAGAAAAAGCCAAAAGAAAATAAATGAACTGGAAACATTCTTTAAAAATGAAAATCCCTCCGACCTTGCAGATGCAGAAGTATTTGAAGAATGGGAATCAGATGATTTTCAGCAGGCACGTGAGCAAGCCAGATTAAAACGCCAGCAGGAAAAACAGGAACAGGCAACAGCGATGGCAGAGCAGTCATTGAAAACCGTATATTTAAAAATTGCTGCCATCATTCACCCTGACCGTGAAGTGAATGATGTCAAAAAAATCAAGAAGATTGAATTATTGCAACGTGCCAATGAGGCTTATGCAGAGCAGGATCTGTTTACGTTACTGAGAATGCAACTGCAGATTGAACAAGATCAGGAAGTTTCACAAAAAGGTTTGAGTGCAGAGCAACTCAAGTTTTATCAACTGGCTTTAGATGCACAAAGCCAGAAATTACAAGAGCAGATTGATGCCTTGATCAATAGACTGGTCTGGTCATCGAAAACCAGAATTGCCGTGAAAAAGGCGAAAGGAAAAGTTCAAATTGATGACCTGTATAAGCAGATAGATGAAGATACTTCAGCCATCAAACAGCAGATTAAAGTGGAAAAAGAACGGTTGATGTATATCAAAAAGGTGAGTGGCTTGGAGATGTTTTTAAGGCATGGGATGCTTTGAAGTTTATTTTCCCTTTGGGAGATGAGCATCCTCAGAATATATTCTGAGTACGCAAGGGAGAGGGATATTTTAAGATTCACCTCTCCCTAGCCCTCACTTGCGCTTCGTTTTAAAGCAGTGCTTTAAACTTGCTCAGGAGAGGGAACTCTATTATTAAATTTATGCAAATACAAAATAAAATACTATTACTCCCTCTCCCTTTGGGATGAGAAGCACTGCTTCGCAAGGGGAGAGGGAAAATAACAATGAAAATAGATCCCCAATTATTAGAATTCGCCAAATCCATGCGCCACACCGCTACCGATGCAGAACATCTGATGTGGCAAGTCTTACGTGCCAAGCATTTTATGAATCTTAAATTCCGTCGTCAGCATGTGATTGCACCATACATTTTGGATTTTTACTGTCATGAAATTGGTTTAGTCATTGAGCTGGATGGCAGTCAGCATGGAACAGATGATGCGATTGAATACGATGTTGAACGAACCAAGTTTTTAGAGGCTGTGGGTTTAACTGTTGTACGGTATTGGAATCATGATGTTTTAGGAAGGACGGATGTGATTTTAGAGCATTTATGGCAAGTATGTACTGAATTAAAGCAGACCTCTCCCTAACCCTCTCCTAAAAGGAGAGGGAATATTCATTACTAAATTCATGCAGGCATTAAATCCAATGACACTCCCTCTCCCTCGGGGAGAGGGCTGGGGTGAGGGTAATTGATCTTTTACTATATATAGTGTTTTTAATTATTAAATTATCTATATATAGTGTTTTTAATTTGACATTACATTAATGGATTTATATGATTAAAACTTAGAATAAAAAGGTATAAATATGTCGATATTGAGTTGGGATGATTTTGAGGATGATAGTAATAGTAGTTCCTCGTTGCCCAGTAGAAATAGTAAGTTAAAACTCGCATTAGATATATTAGCAGGTGTTTTATCACGTCTAGGTAATACTGAGCGTGAAAGAACTATATTTGCCCATTTCCAAAAGATGTATCACAATCTATTATCAAAAATAGGCATTCTCGTTGATTTAGATACTTTCCTTTATCACTATATCAATAGAGAAGTTTCTAAATTTTTTTCAAAATCCTTAAAGGGTAATGAATCGGTAAGTTTACAAACATTCTTTAAAATTATTCTATTAGTAGCTTTACCAATTATTTTTATAACCACTCGTAATTTTTCAATTCAAAAAAATCTCTCTATCTCTGCTTGAGTAACTCCTATGACCAAACTGTATTTATTTACACGTTTGGGGCATATCATTAAAAAACTCAGACGTGTAGTCCAAAATTCTATTTAGAAGGTAAAGAATTTATGGCTAGACGTAAAAAGTCAAAAGCTAAAAAAAGAACTAAGGTTGTTAAATCTCAGCCAATTATCATTATTAATGAGCAACCAGAAAGTTTGCGATATTGGCAGCAGGTGTTAGTAATATTAATAGTTCCGCTATTTAATTGGATAAAAGAAATTATCCAAACATATTGGAATTAAAAAAATCCCCTCACTAAGAGGGGATTTTTTTGAATCAAACTACAGCCTTAAAGCGCCGCAATCTGCTCCATATTCGCTTTAATCTTCGCTAACTGATCAGCAAACTCAGCAAGTTTTACTTTCTCGCCTTCAACCACAGCCGCAGGTGCTTTTGCCACAAAACCTTCATTCGAAAGTTTATTGGCAATTTGATCATGCTGTTTTTGAACCTTGTCTAAGTCTTTTTGCAGACGACCCAATTCCGCTTTCGGGTCAATCAAGCCCTTCATTGGAACGTAAACAGATACGTGACCCACTACAGAAGAAGAAGACAATGGTGGTTGCTCGCCATCAGCCAAGAAGGTGATGCTTTCTACTTTCGCCAATGCTTTAAACAATGCTTCAATACGAGTGATCTGTGCTTTTTCAGCTTCGGTGGTGTTTTGCAGAAGAACTGGTAATAAACGCGCATTACCTAGACCCATTTCACCACGGATGTTACGTACCGCACCAATCAAACCTTGAAGCCATTGCATATCTGCTTCAGCTTGGTCGTTAATTAACGCTTGGTCCGCAACAGGGTAAGCCGCCAACATAATCGTTTCGCCAACAATATTCAGTTTCGGCGCAAGCGTTTGCCAGATTTCTTCTGTTAGGTAAGGCATCAAAGGATGAGCCAAACGTAAAGACGCTTCCATGACCGCAAGCAATACACGACGAACTTCAGCTTTACGCTCTTCAGACACATTTTCATCGTTCAGAACTGGTTTGGTCAGTTCCACATACCAGTCACAGTATTCATTCCAGATGAACTCGTAAATCGCTTGTGCTGCCAAGTCTAAACGATACGTCGCAAATGCTGTTTGCACTGCTTGTTCCGCTTTTTGCAGACGGCTCACGATCCACTGTTCAGGCAATTCCCAAAGGTCTTGACGTACTTCTTGACCAATCACTTGCTCTTCGCAGTTCATCATCACGAAACGGGTTGCGTTCCAGATTTTGTTGGCAAAATTACGGTAACCTTCAACACGTTTCATGTCGAACTTGATGTCACGACCAGTGTTGGCAAGCGCACAGAAGGTGAAACGAACCGCGTCTGTACCGTAAGATTGAATACCTTCAGGGAATTCTTTACGGGTTGATTTTTCAATCTTCGCTGCTTGTTTCGGGTTCATCAAACCTGTTGTACGTTTTTGTACTAAAGTTTCAAGATCAACACCGTCAATCAAATCGAGTGGGTCAAGGACATTACCCTTAGATTTAGACATCTTCTGACCTTCACCATCACGTACCAAACCATGTACATACACAGTTTTGAACGGTACTTGAGGTGTGCCATCTTCATTTTTCATGAAGTGCATCGTAAGCATGATCATACGAGCAACCCAGAAGAAGATGATGTCAAAACCTGTCACCAATACATCAGTCGGGTGGAAGGTATTTAAGAAATAGTTTTCTTTGTCTTTCGCTTCGTCACCCGTCCAACCTAAAGTTGAGAATGTCCAGAGACCTGATGAGAACCATGTATCGAGTACATCTTCATCTTGATCTAATTGAACATCAGCAGGGATGTTGTTTTTCGCACGAACTTCGGCTTCGTCACGACCCACAAAGACATTACCTTCCGCATCGTACCAGGCTGGAATACGGTGACCCCACCACAATTGACGCGAGATACACCAGTCTTGAATGTTGTTCATCCAAGCCATGTACATATTGCTGTACTGTTCAGGCACGAACTTAATACGACCATCTTGAACCGCTTCAATTGCAGGCTGTGCAAGCGGTGCAATCTTCACATACCATTGATCCGTCAATAACGGCTCAACGATCACACCTGAACGGTCACCGCGAGGTGGTTTCAATGTGTACGGTTGAATTTGGTCTAACCAGCCTTCAGCTTCCGCTTGTTCAACGAGCTTTTTACGTGCTTCGAAACGCTCTAAACCAACATAGTCCGCAGGCGCAGGAATTGTTTTAGAAATTTGCTCGCCTGCTTTCGCGATGTATTCAAACTCAGCAAGAACTTCAGCATTTTTGTTGAAGATGTTGATGATAGGCAATTCACAACGTTTACCCACCTCATAGTCATTGAAGTCATGCGCAGGGGTGATTTTTACACAGCCTGTACCGAATTCTTTATCGACATATTCATCTTTAACGATTGGAACAGCACGACCTGTAATTGGCAGGATGATGTTTTGTCCGACCAAGTGCGCATAACGTTCATCATCCAATGCAACCGCAACCGCCGTATCACCGAGCAATGTTTCAGGACGAGTGGTTGCCACAACGATGTGATCTTTACCATCGTGGGTACGAAGTGACTTATCTTCAAAGAAGTATTTGAAGTGCCAGAGTGAACCTGCTTCTTCTTTATCAGACTCAACTTCCAGGTCAGACAGGGCAGTTTGCAGTTTTGGATCCCAGTTCACCAGACGTTTACCGCGGTAAATCAGACCTTCTTCATGCAGTTTAACGAACACTTCTTTCACAGCATTGGATAAACCTTCATCCATGGTGAAGCGTTCACGAGACCAGTCAACTGAAGAACCTAGGCGACGGATTTGACGGGTAATGTTACCGCCAGATTGTTCTTTCCATTCCCATACTTTTTCGATGAACTTTTCACGACCCAGGTCATGACGGCTAATGCCTTGTGCACCCAACTGACGCTCAACCACCATTTGTGTTGCAATACCGGCGTGGTCAGTACCCGGTTGCCATAAAGTATTTTTACCTGACATACGGTTAAAACGGGTTAAAGCATCCATGATGGCATTGTTAAAACCATGACCCATGTGCAGGCTACCCGTGACGTTTGGTGGTGGAATCATGATACAGAAAGATTCGCCTTTTTCAGACGGCTTAAAGTAGCCACGCTCTTCCCAAGTTTGGTACCATTTTTTCTCGATCTCGGTCGGATCGTAGGTTGTCGCGATATTTTGCGCTGAGTCAGTCATAGTCTAAACAGATCAAAAGTGAATGAAAAATTGCATCTATTGTAGCAAAAAAAATAGTGCATGCGGCAGCTTAACCAAATGCAAACTTTAGCCAATTGGCATGTATAGCAACTCATCGTATGATAGAACGATAAAAAAACGCGACTCATCGCAGCATATCAAAAAGGATAATAAGATGAGCTATAGCATTTCCCTGAAGCTTCAACCCGAAACCCATCAGCGCTTTAAAGACCTGCATTCCCGATTAAATGCCGGCGAGCGAGACAGTCTTGCCAGACCCTTAGGTGAAAATCTGGCCGATATGGCCTGTGAAATTATTGACCAGATTTTTGGTCAGGTGGTGCAGCTGGCCAATTCACCGGACAGTGATTCCGAAAAAGTGATTCAGCAGATTATGCATAACACCCGTAAATATATGCCGTGGTCGGTTTCGTTGTTTGGCAATGAGCGGCTGATGCCTATGGTGAACTATTTGCATCGCATGACCTATGAGTATCAAGGTGATGCTTTTGTCCGTTATCCGGTAGAAAAATTGCTGGTGATGGAACTGCTCGGCTGTATT
The DNA here is from genome assembly GCF_024129435.1 of Acinetobacter lwoffii. GTDB lineage: Bacteria > Pseudomonadota > Gammaproteobacteria > Pseudomonadales > Moraxellaceae > Acinetobacter > Acinetobacter lwoffii_F. The sequence continues at coordinate 63,065 of NZ_JAMXXN010000005.1, forward strand.
GACCAGATGAAAAATGGTAATCACCAATATGTATCACCCGCTTTAAAAGCCTTTACTCAGGTGGTCGATCAAGGGGTGACGCATTTAATCCGTGAACCGAAAAAAATGTTGAAATTTAATGTCGTGGTCGATAAAACCTTGAATGGGGTGATTCATTTAACCACCCAGTTAGGCTATAAACGTTTTGACAAGCTCGGTAGCATCTATGATGCCGATACCATGAGTTATTATTTTGAGCATTTGCTGGTATTTCTGGAAGATGAAATGCCGCACCATATTCATTAAAACAAGGGAAAGAGGATTTCATGGCGAAAGTTGAAGACTTAAATGGAAAAGTGGTCTGGATTACCGGCGCATCTTCAGGGATTGGCAAGGCGATTGCACAACAATGTGCTGCACTTGGGGTACAGGTGGTACTAACCGCACGCCGGCATGAAGAACTGGAAAATGTTCGCCAAAGTCTCACCAATCCAGATCAGCATATTTCAGTTATTGCCGATATCACGGATGAAAGTCAGGTCCGTCATGCCTATGAACAGGTTTTGCAACAAAAAGGCCGGATCGACTGGCTGATTAATAATGCAGGTTTAAGCCAACGTGCCCTGATTCAGGACACTACCATGCAGACTGAACGTGCCATTATGGAAGTCGATTATTTCTCGCAGGTATTTCTCACCAAAATGGTATTGCCGACCTTTCTGGCACAAAAATCAGGTCGTATCGTGTTTATTTCCAGTGTGGCAGGTTTGCTTGGCACCCAGTATCGCGCCTCCTATTCAGCAGCCAAAGCAGCGATTCATATGTGGGCCAATAGTTTACGTGTTGAAGTTGCTGATCAGGGCGTTCAGGTCTCAGTGATATTCCCGGGCTTTGTTCAAACCAATGTGTCGTTTAATGCTTTAAATGGGGAAGGCAAGCCACAAGCCAAGCAGGATGAAGCGATTGAAAATGGTCTGTCGGCAGAAGATTTTGCCCGTCAAAGCGTACAAGCCTTGCAGTGCGGCGAAGAATATATCGTGATTGGCGGAAAGAAAGAAAAACTTGGTGTGCTAGTTTCACGTATTTCCCCCAAGGTGCTGTACAAAATGATTCGCAAGACCAAGGTCAAATAATTTAAAGCCTGATCAAATTCAGGCAATTTTCTCTTGAGCGAATTGAACCTGATTACGGCCCATCTGTTTGGCTTGATACATGGCATGATCAGCCGCTAAAGTGGCTTCTTTAATCTGATTAGGATGATTGAAGAAGCTGACTCCGATACTGATGGTTAAATAAATATGCTGCTGTTCATGATGTAATGGGGTTTCTTCAAGCTGCAACCGGATCCGTTCAGCAATTTTAAAGGCGGCATCTTTTTGAATGTCATGCAAGACGAGCAGAAACTCTTCACCACCAATACGTGACACTTGGTCTTTGTCCCGAATATTGGCTTTAAATATCTGACTGATATGTTGTAAAACCAGATCACCGACCTGATGTCCATAACGATCATTAACTGCTTTGAAATGATCTAAATCTGCCATCAAAACTGCATGCTGTAAGGCAGGATTAGGATCTATTTTTTGAATATAGGCTTCAAAGCCACGGCGGTTTAATAATCCGGTCAGCGGGTCGTGATGGCGCTCCCGTTGCAACTTTCGCACCAGATCCAAAATTGCACAACCAATGAATAAACCTAAAAAGATCAAATCAATCAGCAGCAGGAGCAGCTGTGTAAATGCCCACGCTGGTTCGTAATGGGCGACAAATCCCTGATCCTTAAGTAAAACAGAGAATAGCAAGGCACGACCCATAATGATGAACACGGTCGCGAGGGTAAAAATTTTCAGGTAACTGTCGATACGTAAGCCTGTGCTCGTCCGAATAAAGGCAATTGGGCGGTGCAAATAAATTGCCGCATTAATGCTACCAATAATCAGCAAACGGGCAGTCTGGTCAGCAGTCACTTGGGTAAAGTAGTAAATACCAAACGCACCCAAGGCAATCAGGTAAATATAGTTTGGCCATGCATAGTCGATTTTTAAAAGCTCATAAATGGCTTTGCTGTGAAAGGTACAGGACAAGAAGTAAACAGCAGCAATTAAACTGGATATTTCCACCAAAACTGATGCCGATAAAACGGTATTGAGTAATATCGTCACGCCAATCAGAATCAGTGCATAAGCATAAGATCTTAAATAATTAGGTAAGCCTTTATAATAGGAAATACTCAGCGTGATGATCCCCAGGCTCGACATGATGCTGGGCACGAGTAGACTGTAAAAATTCAAATCCGGGATCAGCATGTTAGATTATAATGTGAGCAGGTGGGTGAATAATATCATTTATTGCGATGAAAAATATAAATAAAATGGATAATCAAACTAATCGAAATGACCTGTTGAACCGCTCGATATTTTATAAAAACTCAAAAAAATAATATCAAAATGCCCCTTACTCCTGATGATCATTGAGCTGAAAAGGCATTTGTTTTAGTCCAAATCGATGGACGTATTTATAAAATGCTACCAATTTGGACTTGTAGTTTTATCCTGAAAATTTAAGGTGGAAACAGGATGAAAATATAAAGGATCTATCTGAATGAAAACCCCGGTGCCCGATTATCTCCAGCATGTATTAACGGTCTGTCATGATAATGATCAGGGCGCTTTGGCTGACTATATCCCTGAACTGGCAGCGGTAGATCCAAACAAGTTCGCTTTGGCGCTGACCACGGTGGATGGCACGATTTATTCCACGGGAGATGATGAAACCGAATTTACCATGCAGTCGATGTCCAAGCCTTTTGCCTATGCCTTGGCATTGCAGCATTTGGGAATTCCAGCAGTACTGGAAAAGGTCGGCGTTGAACCTTCAGGAGAGGCTTTTAATCAGATTTCGCTAGATAAAGAAACCAATCTTCCTAAAAATCCAATGATTAACTCGGGTGCGATCACTACGCATTCTTTGATTCCGGTACAAAAAGGCATTTCACGTGCGGAATGCTTACGCCGTTTTTTAAGTGAGCTGGCAGGACGTCAACTGGAATTCGACAAGCAGGTGTATAAGTCGGAAGTCAAAACTGCATTCCGGAACCTGTCGATTGGCTATATGCTGCGTACTGTAGGTGTGCTGGATTCGGATCCGGTAGAAATCGTCAATGGATACATCAAGCAATGTGCGATTAAAGTGACGGTCAAAGATCTGGCAAATATCTGTAGTGTGCTCGCCAATGGCGGTGTTCAGGCCAAAACGGGCAAACAGCTGCTAGAGCGTGATGTGGTGCGCCAAGTGCTCAGCGTGATGATGACCTGTGGCATGTATGATGCGGCGGGTGACTGGCTGACGACGGTGGGCATTCCTGCCAAAAGTGGTGTATCGGGCGGAATTATCGGGGTATTGCCTGGGCAGGTGGGAATTGTGGTTTTTTCTCCTAAAATTGATGAGCATGGGCATAGTGTACGTGGCGTGGATATTTTTGAGCGTTTGTCGCGGGACATGGGCTTGCATCTGATGGAAGGGACGCCATCGGCACAGACCATTTTGCAAAGTCGTTATACTGTAGGTAAGAACAATGACATTGTCGTGTATGAGCTGCGCGGTGTATTGCAATTTACAGAATCCGAAATGTTGCTGCGAATTTTGCAGGATGAGCCAGACGCTCAAACACCTATAGTCATAGACCTGACCAATTTGACTTTGATTCATGATGTGGGTGCACGCATGTTATTTGAAGGTGTCAAACGTTTACAAGCGAATGGGCACAAAGTGGTGGTCATTGACTCAGAAGGCGTATTGGGTGAGGAACAGGTGAAAGGCAATAAGCAGGTAGTGGTGACAGAAGAGTTAGAGCGCTATTTAGAGAAGTTTAGTTAAGCCATACTTATAGGGATGAGTATGCCTTTCATTATTTGTGCTTTTAAACTTACTCAGTAGAGGAAATGAAATATAAAAAAGCCCCGAACAGTGTCGAGGCTCTTTTCAAATCTTGAAAAGTTTATTTAATATGCTCGGCAATGTCCGTAAAGATCACGCCTAAGCCATGTGCACCAGCATCTGGATAACCTAAGCTACGATCACCGACTGTACCGGCACGGCCCATACGCGCTACGATGTCTTTGGTAGATTCTGCACCTTTTACCGCAGCCTCTGCACCCAAGACAAAGTTTTCTTTAAACGTCTTGTCGGTATTGGCTGACCAAGAGTCTGCGCAAGGTGCAAGTGCATCAATCAGGGTTTTATCACCGACCACAGCACCACGACCAAATGAACGCTCACCTGTCACTTGAATACCTTTAACCGCAGCTTGCAGCATCTCGGCAAAATCTGCCACGCTTAGGATTTGTTTACCTTGAATGGCTTTGCTGGCTGAACGGAAAGCAGAACCCCAAATTGGCCCTGACGCACCGCCACAATGTTCCATAATAATCATGGAACTATTCAGCAGGAATTCATCCATGTGCTGCGCTTGAATCAGGCTTTGCCATTCGCGTTTCAGTTGTTTAAAGCCTTTGGCGACGCTCATACCAAAATCGCCGTCACCTGCATGGGCATCCAGCTCGCAGAATGGCACTTCGTTTTTGATGATGCAGGCCGCCATCACATCGACCACATAACGCATGTTTTCAATCGTGAATTGCTCGTTCTGAATTTCAGCATGTTCTGCTTGGGTTTCAACTTCGGTATTGGCGGTTTGTTTTGCTGCTGCATCTTGTGCTGCAAATTCAAATGGTAGTGCAGGTGAGCCATCAAGCTTTAAGGCAGGGGTATTGGCTTCCGCATCCAGATAGGTTTTCAGTTCATCATCCACAGCAAGTAATGAGACCGATGCACCATTCATGTCGATACTGGTCATGTAGTTGCCAACAAATGTACGGTAAATCTTGATGCCTTTACGTGCCAGATGTTCGCATACATCATTGTTAAACACATACAGTTCTTGCATTGGTGTTGAACCAAAGCCATTCACCAACAACGCAACTTCTTGCATGTCAGGACGGTCAAGAAATAAGTCATCGACCATACGTTGTGCCATTTCTTTCGATGGCAAGATTTTTTCACGACGGATGCCGGGTTCACCGTGGATACCGACGCCATATTCCATTTCATTATCGGTTAGGGTAAAGGTTGGTGTACCTTTCGCAGGAACGGTACATGAGCTATAAGCAAAACCTAAGCTAATCACGTTATCTGCTGCTTTTTGAGCCACAGCTTTGACTTCCTTAAGCTCTAAACCTTTTGACGCTGCTGCACCTGCAATTTTATGTACAAATACAGTACCCGCCACGCCACGACGACCAACCGTATAGAGGCTATCTTTAACGGCAATATCATCCGCCACTTTGACATAATCGACTTTAATGCCATCTTCTGCTGCCAAAGCTGCACCATTCTGGAAATTCATCATATCGCCAGAATAGTTTTTGATGATCATCAGTACACCTTTGTCTGTCGCGACATGTTGCAGGGCTTTGTAGACCTGAATTTGAGAAGGTGATGCAAATACATCACCACACACGGCCGCGTCTAACATGCCAGTACCCACAAAGCCTGCATGTGCAGGTTCGTGACCACTGCCACCGCCACTGATCAGTGCCACGTTGTTGTGTTTCTCTTTACGTGAAATGATTTTATGGGATTCGGTAAATTGTAGTTCAGGATGGGCAAGGACAAAGCCTTTGCACATTTCGACAACCAAGTTTTCAGGGTTGTTGATGAGTTTTTTCATGGAGGAAGGCCTTCACGTATTCTGGGAGATGTGTAAAGTCTTATTATTATGGAAATGTTTGAAATTTGCAGACTGAAAAGTGTAAAAACAGATGATTTTGGGGTGAGCGGTTAGAAAAGGGGCAGTTTCAGATTTTTTATTGGTTGTTAAATTTTACCTCTCCCTAACCCTCTCCTAAAAGGAGAGGGAATGTCTATTCATAAATTTATGTCAGCATTTAAATAGTAATGAATGCTCCCTCTCCCATTGGGAGAGGGTCGGGGTGAGGGATTTTGTAAAGTAAATATGAGGTTTGCAGTTCTATCGGCAAAAGCCAATTTTAAATTACATCGTGAATTTTTACTGTCCTGCTGTGAATTTGGTGATTGAGTGCGATGGCAGTCAACACTTTACAAATGAAGGCTTAGAAGCGGATCGGGTCCGAGATGAAGCCTTGGCTCAACTCGGATTGAAAGTGCTTAGGTTTGATAACGGGCAGGTGATCGAACAGTTGGATAATGTGGTAGAAGTGATTTATCAATTTATTCAACAAGAATCTCCCTAAATCCCTCTTTGAGAAAGAGGGACTTCATGCGAATTTTATGATGGTTTTGGATTCGTGCTGTTCCTCCCTTTTCAAAAGGGAGGTTAGGAGGGATTATATTTGCCCTTCATACATTTTTTTAGCTTCAATTACTTTGTCTAATTTTCTATGAATTAAAGATACTGTTGATAATATATCTAAGGCATCTTGTTCATCTATACTCCATGTAATTTTGGGAGCATGGGCTGTAGTATTTCTAAATGTTCCAAATATGCCTTTGAGTAAATGCATAAAACCATTCTGTTCACTCTGATAGCTGGGTGTGGTTAAATTATTTAAGGCTAAATAAGGCACTTTATTTTTATACGAAAAAGCTTGATCAACTAATTCAGCTCCATCAGAAGTTAGATTCGTTTTAAGTCTGATTTTCTCAGCAATACTTTTAGTAGCTTCAAATACTGCATGAAAATAGTTATCTACAAGTAATTCTGCTTTGCAGAAAGTAAGTACATCAGGATGAATTTTTCTATCTAATAATGATTTTCTTAAATTTTTTGCTCGTGCTTCAGCCTCACTGAAAGTTTGAACTTTTTCAGCGTACTTGATTTCTCCACTTTCTGTTAATTCAAAACCTTCGAAAGATAAAGCAAAATTTAAATCATTTTTTATGTATTCAAACCACTCCTTCCTATTTATGTGTCTCGATGGGCGCATAACGTGCTTTATAAAAGCTAAAATATGATTTGAGCAACGGTCATTGTGTTGTTTGCTATTTAAAGCTTCGTATAGACGTTTCCATTTGGTGATATTCGGTTGAAGGTCAGGGATATGACATTCTGCTAGATATTTGCCTATCTCAGTTCCAGAAAGTCCATCATTCGTTTCACCGAGAATTTTACATATTGACTCTAAACTTCCTGAATCTAGAATTTTTATGATAGCCATTATTTAATGTTCAATTTTTAGTATTTATTCATTTTAAGTAATTGTTTTATTTATATCAATTAATCCCTCCCAATCTCCCTTTAAAAAGGGAGGAGTTGTCACGTAAATAATTTGATACGTGGAAGTCCCTCTTTAACCTAGCGACATATATGGCTCAGGATTTAGGGGGATTAAAAGATTAAAAACAAAAATCCCCTCGATTGAGGGGGATTTTTTATTCGATACGAATGGATTCTTCCCCCTTTGGAAAAGGGGGATCGAGGGGGATTACACCACAGAATCATCCAAATTCGGTGCTAACCAACGTTTCGCTTCATCTAACGTCCAACCTTTACGCTTCGCATAATCTTCCAACTGGTCGCCAGAGATTTTACCCACGTTAAAGTATTCAGTTTCAGGGTTTGCATAATAGAAACCGCTCACTGATGAAGGTGGCCACATCGCAAAGCTCGTCGTCAAGTACGTACCAATCTTGTCGGTTGTACCTAACCAATCAAAGAGTGGTGCTTTTTCAGAATGCTCAGGACAAGCAGGGTAGCCCGGTGCAGGACGAATACCGACATACTTCTCTTTGATCAATTCTTCATTTGAAAGCTGCTCATCTGCTTGGTAGCCCCAGAACTCTTTACGAATACGCTCATGTAAGTGCTCCGCAAATGCTTCTGCAAAACGGTCACCCAAGGCTTGAACCATAATTGCGTTATAGTCATCGCCTTTGGCTTTGTATTCTTGAGATAACTCTTCCGCACCGAAGATTGACACGGCAAAGCCACCCAAGTAATCCTGAGCTACATCTTTTGGCGCAATAAAGTCAGCCAGAGAGTAGTTTGCTTTGCCAGTGACTTTGTCAGACTGCTGACGTAAGTGTTCGAAGCTGTGCGTTATATTGCCTGATTCATCAGCAACGGCAACTGTATCTGCTGCTACACGGTTTGCAGGATAAATACTAAACGTCGCACGCGCATCGAAACGTTTATTCTCGATGATGTCTTTCAGCATTGCTTGCGCTTGTTCATACAAGTCACGCGCTGCTTCACCAACAACTTCATCTTCAAGGATTTTCGGGAATTTACCCGCCAAGCTCCATGAAATAAAGAACGGCGTCCAGTCAAAATATTCCACCAGAGTTTCAAGCGGATAATTTGTGAAAGTTTCTGAACCGATGAAGTTCGGCTTAACCGGTGCATTCTTGTCGAAGTCGATCTTGAAGCCGTTTTCAACCGATTCTTGATAAGACAATTTAGCCGCTTTCGGTTGCTTGTTCGCAAGACGGGTACGGATTTTTTCATAATCCGCTGCATAGTCAGCCAAAAGCTTAGGTTTCATCTCAGGAGAGAGCAACTGCGTGGCTACACCCACGGCACGCGAAGCATCTGCGGTATAAAGCACGCCATCATTATGATATTGCGGTGAGATTTTCACTGCGGTATGCGCTTTAGAAGTCGTTGCACCACCAATCATCAGTGGAATGTTAAAGCCTTTACGTTGCATTTCTTTGGCAACAAAGACCATTTCATCCAATGACGGCGTGATCAGACCAGACAAACCGATGATATCGACTTTTTCATCAATCGCAGTTTGTAGAATTTTCTCACATGGCACCATCACGCCCAGATCCACGATGTCATAACCATTACAGCCTAATACTACGCCAACGATGTTTTTACCGATGTCGTGTACGTCGCCTTTCACCGTAGCCAGCAGGATTTTACCTTTTGCTTCGGCTTGGGTTTTCTCAGCTTCAATGAACGGGTTCAACCACGCTACAGCCTGTTTCATCACGCGTGCAGATTTGACTACTTGTGGCAAGAACATTTTACCGGCACCGAACAGATCGCCGACTACGTTCATACCCGCCATCAATGGACCTTCAATCACATCCAGTGGGCGTGTAGAGTTTAAACGAGCTTCTTCAGTATCCTGGTCGATATAAGTCGTGATGCCTTTTACCAACGCATATTCAAGACGTTTTTCAACAGACTCATTACGCCACTCAAGATTTTCTTCGGCTTTTTGCGTACCACTTTGACCACGGTATTTTTCAGCAACCGCAAGTAGTTTTTCGGTTGCTTCCTGACCGCTTTCACCCTGGTTCTGGTTTAAAACAACATCTTCAACCGCTTCTTTCAATTCTTTATCGATGTCATCGTAAATCGCCATCTGACCGGCATTTACAATACCCATAGTCATGCCTTGCTGAATGGCATGGTACAGGAACACCGAGTGAATCGCTTCACGTACCGGTTCGTTACCACGGAACGAGAACGATACGTTCGACACACCACCAGAAATCATCGCATTTGGCAGGTTCTGTTTAATCCAGCCAGTCGCTTCAATAAAGTCCACACCATAGTTGTTGTGTTCTTCAATACCGGTTGCAATCGCAAAGACGTTCGGGTCAAAGATAATATCTTCGGACGGGAAGCCTACTTCATTCACCAGAACATCATATGAACGCTTACAGATTTCTTTTTTACGCGCAGCTGTATCGGCCTGACCATCTTCATCAAATGCCATCACGATGACCGCGGCACCATATTGACGGCAGAGGCGGGCACGTTCGACAAACTCGTCATGACCTTCTTTCAGGGAAATCGAGTTCACCACGGCTTTACCTTGCACACATTTCAGGCCCGCTTCGATAATCTCCCATTTAGAAGAATCCAGCATGATTGGTACGCGTGAAATATCTGGCTCAGAAGCAATCAGATTCAGGAAATGCACCATCGCACCTTGCGAATCGAGCATGCCTTCATCCATGTTGATGTCAATGATTTGTGCACCGGCTTCAACCTGTTGACGGGCAACATCAAGCGCTTCGGCGAAGTTTTCTTCACGAATCAGACGCAGGAATTTTTTCGAACCGGTGACGTTGGTACGTTCACCCACGTTCACAAACAGTGAATCTTTGGTGATGTTAAATGGCTCTAAACCGCTTAAACGGCAAGCCGGTTCAATTTCAGGAATTTGACGAGGGGTAATGCCTGCAACAGCATTTGCAATCGCGCGGATATGATCCGGCGTAGTACCACAGCAACCACCGGTAATATTAATTAAACCGCTTTCTGCAAATTCTTTAATAAATGCCGCAGTTTCTTCAGGTGTTTCATCATAACCACCAAAGGCATTTGGCAAGCCAGCGTTTGGATGTGCTGAAACAAAGGTATCGGCAACGTCAGAAACGGTTTTCACGTGTGGGCGCATCGCATCTGCACCAAGCGCACAGTTAAAGCCGATAGATAACGGCTCTGCATGGCGCATCGAGTTCCAGAAGGCTTCAGCGGTTTGACCAGTCAATGTACGACCTGATGCATCCGTGATCGTACCTGAAATCATGATTGGCAGTTCATAGCCCAATTCTTTAAAGACTTCTTTCACCGCAAAGATGGCAGCTTTGGCATTTAAAGTATCGAACACGGTTTCGATCAGGATGATGTCTGCACCACCTTCGATCAAAGCTTTGGTTGATTCAATATAATCAACTTTTAAAGCATCAAAGGTGATGTTACGGAACGCCGGGTCATTCACGTTTGGAGAAATAGAAGTGGTACGCGATGTCGGACCAATCACACCTGCCACAAAGCGTGGTTTTTCAGGCGTTGAATATTTGGCACAGGCTTCTTTGGCCAGACGCGCTGCTTCACGGTTAATTTCAGGAACGAGATCTTCCATGTGGTAATCCGACATTGAAACGCGGGTACCGTTAAAGGTGTTGGTTTCAATAATGTCGGCACCAGCTTCCAAGTAAGCTTCATGAATGCCTTGAATGATTTGTGGCTGAGTCAGTACCAGCAAATCATTATTACCTTTGAGATCATAGGCCCAGTCAGCAAAACGCTCACCACGATAATCGGCTTCTTCCAGTTTATGGCGCTGGATCATGGTACCCATCGCACCATCGATAATTAAAATTCTTTTGGCAAGAAGTTCTTTTAAAGTGGTAAGTGTAGACATTCAAACTTTCTCAGCAGAAATCAAAAAAAACGACGCTAATCTTAGCAGATTAGTTGGCTGATTTCTGCTGAGATTGCTCAGAATGATGGATAAGCATGATATGAAAATTTGATAAGTCATCTAGAAAAACAACAAGTTTTAACATCCGGATCAGAAAATATTGCAATCTCGAATCTGATTCGATGCCTTTCAGAAAGAAAACATAATCAAAAAATTAAGCTGATGCTTTCATTCATGAAATTGTCATATTGATGGCTTATGCTGTGCAAATGAAACTTTTGCTCAGCTTGATGACAGGCAGGGCGTAAATCGTTTTGGTAGCAAAATATGTTGAGTTTTTAAGCTTGAAGAAGCTAGAATCTTATCTTAAGTAAATGATTTATAAAATCAAAATCTAGTGTTTTAGACGGAATTAAACAGGACGAATAGCAGCAAGAAAATCCAAATAATTGCTTCATATGACAGCAGTTTGTCATATAATTGTCACAATTTAACTGAACAATATGGGGATTCTTGAATCCTCTATTCCTGCTTGCATGAATCCTAATCAAACTCCCGTAGATTCAGCACACGGGTCGGCTTCCCAAAAGTCGACCAATGTTCATGTGCCAACACCGAAATTTTTTATGCCGGTGTTCCTGACTCTTATTATCACTACGCTGATTTATATCGGCTTCCAGTTGTCTGCAGATTTAGCGCATGTACCGGCCTTAGGCTTGTATTCAGTTATTTTGTTAGCGACGGCACTTTTTATTGCGTTGAGCTTTGAGTTCGTCAATGGCTTCCACGATACCGCCAATGCAGTTGCCACGGTCATTTATACCAACGCACTTTCAGCTCCTGTCGCAGTGATGTGGGCCGGCTTCTGTAACTTCCTTGGGGTTATGGTGGCCAGTGGTGCGGTCGCTTACGGCATTATTGCGTTATTGCCGGTCGAGCTGATCATGAATGTCGGCTCCGGAGCAGGCTTTGCCATGGTCTTTGCCATGCTGATCGCGGCTATTCTCTGGAATCTGGGAACCTGGTTCCTCGGTATTCCAGCATCCAGTTCACATACCCTGATCGGTTCGATTCTGGGTGTGGGCATCATGAACTATATTCTGAATGCCGGTACTGGCGCTTCAGGTATAGACATGGAGCAGGTGATGAAAGTCGGTAAGGCGCTGTTATTCTCGCCTTTAATCGGTTTTGCATTTGCTGCGATTGTGTTCCTGCTGGTGAAAAAAATCTTCAAGCGTCAACTGGAACTGTTTCAGCCACCTGAAGGTAACAAACCACCACCACCATTGATTCGTGCCATGCTGATCTTTACCTGTACTGGGGTGAGCTTTGCCCATGGTTCAAATGACGGTCAAAAAGGTATGGGTCTGATCATGTTAATCCTGATCGGCTGTGTGCCGTTGGCGTACTCGCTGAACAAAAATCTGGATGTACAACATATTCAGTCTTTTGGTCAGTTATCTGCACAAACAGCGGATGTGATCTATCCAAATCATCAGGATATTCCGGATGAACAAGCTCGTGATGTGATCACCAAGTACATTCAGACCAAGGAAATTACCCCTGAAGTCGTGCCTGCATTGGCAAGCTTGACGGATCATCTGGGTGAGAAAGTCGGTAGCTATACCAGCATTAAGGATGTTCCTGAAGCTCAAGTATCTGAATTCCGTAATGACATGTATCTGAGCACTACAGCATTTAAGCGTCTGGATAAAGCAGAAGCTTTACCGGCAATGAGTGCTGCGCAGGAAAAAACAGTGGATGAATACCGTGACAATCTGGATTCATTCCTGCAATACATCCCGACCTGGGTAAAAGTGGCGACAGCCTTGGCACTTGGTCTGGGTACGATGGTCGGCTGGAAGCGTATTGTCGTGACGGTTGGTGAGCGTATTGGTAAACAGCATATGACTTATGGTCAGGGTATGTCTGCCGAACTTGTGGCAATGTCAACTATTGCAGCGGCAGATGGCTTTGGTATGCCGGTATCAACCACCCATGTATTGAACTCTGCAGTAGCAGGTACCATGGTGGCGAACAAGTCAGGTCTGAACTTCCAGATGGTGAAAACTATTCTGTCTGCCTGGATCTTTACTTTACCAGCAACGATCTGTCTGTCAGGTAGTTTGTACTGGGTACTGTTAAAAGTGTTCTAAGTTATTTAGACATAAAAAAAGCTGCTCTAGAGCAGCTTTTTTTTATGGGTGATTTTTACTTCTCCCTAACCCTCACTTGCGCTTCGTTTTAAAAGTGGTGCTTTAAAACTTGCTCAGGAGAGGGGGATTTTACGTTATATATTCAAATATGGGGATTGACGCTAAATCTTGCTCTTTTACCTGATAGAAAAGTAGCTTGTAGGCAGATATCTAACAGTTACTAAAATTTATGATGAGTGCTCCCTCTCCCTTTGGGAGATGAGAAGCACTGCTTCGCAAGGGTGAGGGGATAAACATTAAATAAAAGTTTATCTAACGTAGAAGAAGTCTCGAAAGAAGGAACTAAATTACTTCTTTAACTTACTCAACAATCCCTTTGGTAACTTCTCCGTCGCAAAACCATACAGCGCAGCAAAAGGCAGTGCGGTACGCGCCAGATAAGCAACCCGCCACAAACCACCATGATTTGCGCCATGCATCATCAATTCAAGCGGATGGTTCAGCTTCACTTCAGGATTGGCCACCGATTCTGGATTGCGAAGGTCATGAATCCACAGTGCAGCCATAATTGCATTGGTGGTTTCAGGTGCAAAGGCTTCAACATCAAACAGGCTGGCACCGTTAAATGCGGCTTTTAATAGCGGATTCTTGGTCACAGAATAGGTCGTAGTAGAAGGGGCAATATTGATGCTGACCCGCTGACCTTGAGCACGAGCTAAGGTAGCACGCCATTGCTGAATGCGTTTTGCCAGCGCATAGTTCGGGCCTTGTTCAACCACCAGACAGTCACAAATGCCATATGCTTGATCGCCAGACTGAATCAGTTCATGCGCATTTTTCTGGAAAAAGTGTTTCCGACTTAAAGTGGAAACACCTTTGGAGATGATAGCCTGTGCCTTTGAGCGTTCAGTATATTTTACTTTAGAGGCTTCAATCACCTCACTTGGAACCGCATACACATCAGTCGGCGTACACATGTACATCAGGCTGGTATTGGCTTTTTGCTGGCTGACATGCTGCATGATGGCATCCATCGCCATGGAAACACGGACATGCTTTTCACCATCAAGATAAGCAATTGCTGCCAGATCCAAATCCTGTTTGAACTGTAATAACCATTTGGCGATTTCAGGAATCTGGGTGAGCAAGTTTGCGCCCAATTTTTCTTTTAAAATATCAAGTGAAGTATCGATAGGCAGGTCTTCATTACAAGGTGCATATAGCGTGGCATTGCCTTGGTTGATGGTATCAACAATCTTGCCCCATACACGGGTATTCGGCAGATCAATCGCTACAATATTGGCTTTCCATTTCGCCAGCCAGGTCAGAGGACCGGCTTCAGATGCTGCACCAAACAGCACCGTGGTCCGATCGGAAAGATCAAACCATTCAGGATGCACCACACATTCACGCAGGGCATTGGCATGGCTGGTTTCCACAATGCCTTGGCTTTCCCAGCGCTCAATCTGCTCCAATAAGGCATCACCTTGCAGCTTTTGACCGTGGTAAGGCACATACCATTCTGGTGCCGATTTGCTATTACCTGTCAGCTTGAAGGTATGTAGTTGTTCAGCGGGCAGAGTTAAGGCATCTTGCAATACATACTTTTGACCATCACGGTAAAATTCAAAAGTCTGATGGGCCTTTGCCAATCCATTTTCGGCAATTTTCAAGCTGGCTTCAGGAGAACTCAGTCCCTGTTCGACCAGTTGCTTAAAATGTACTGTGTAGTGTTTGCGCCAGTTTTTTTCTGATTGTGCCTGTTGAGAACTGCGTGGATTTACATTGGCTAAGGCGGCTGCGATGATCGCGCGTCCTGCTTTGGAGCTACTCGGTTTTTGTTGCTGAGACTGAAGAGGAAATTGAAGACCGTCTGGTGTAGTGGACATGCAAAATATCTCGATAATGACAGTAATTAATATACAGATGTATACATTATCGCTGTAAAATTCAGTCCAAGATTGGCATTAAGTGACATCATGACTTTCTAATATATTACGAGATGTTTCAAACGAATAAGAGAGCAGCAGCTCTCTTATCCATTTTCAGCAGAAATATGAGGACTAATTCGTATATAGCCTCATTCCTTCAGTATTTAAAAAACCTGATTAAAACGGAACCTGCATCAGTTTATTCAGGAAATGCGGAATCAGGCGTGGCTCCAGAATAATCGTCATGATCACACCATAGGCTGCTCCCCATAAGTGCGCACTGTGATTAATATTGCTATTGCCTTTTTTGCCTGACCAGATGCTATAGGCTATATACAGCACAGCAAAAATAATTGCAGGAACCGGAATAAAGAACACAAAGATCAACTTCCAAGGTTCAAAAAGAATATAGGCAAACAGTACAGCCGAAACTGCACCGGAAGCGCCGAGACTAGCCCAGCGCGCATCATTTTTATGCTTCAGGTAACTTGGCAGAATCGCTGCGATCAGACCACCGAGGTAAAACAGGATAAAACCCAGGTCGTACAGATATTGACGGTAAAAGCTTTCAATCACGCTGCCAAAAAAGAACAGGGTAATCATGTTGAACAGCAGATGTGCACCATCCGCATGGATAAAACCATGCGTAATAAAGCGGTCATATTGTCCACGTTGCAGTGCCGGTGGCCAGAAAATCAGGCGATTCATCACCGTCTCTTTGGAGAAAGCAATAAATGACACAATACAGGTGATCAGAATAATGGTCACGGTATGATTAAAAGGTAAATCAAGCATATAAATGATTCTAATGGTGCCTATTTGCCAATTATCATGCCATTAAAATTGAGCTAAAGTTGTACTTTTATAATAAATCCGACAATTTTAGTTGATTTTTAAAAATTACCCCGCATCTTCAGTTAAAATGGCCGCTTGAGCTTGAGGAAATTATTGTTATGTCGACTGAGAACAGCAGCACTCCAGTTGTTGGTGAAATTCCCAACTTATTGATTACACCAACAGCACAAGAGTATTTAAAGGATCTACTGGATAAACAGAACACCCCGGGTATTGGTGTGCGTGTTTTTGTAGAGCATCCGGGTACTCCTCGCGCTGAATGTTGCATGGCCTATAGTGCACCTGATGAAGTTGTACCGACAGATTATAAGCAGGAATATCCTGATTTCCCTGCTTTTATCGACTCGCCATCTATTCCGTATTTACTTGATGCCGTGATTGATTACAACAAAGACCGTTTTGGTGGTCAGTTGACTTTCCGTGCACCGAACTCCAAAGTGCCACGCGTGGGTCCAGATGCATCGGTAGAAGAGCGCATTACCTATGTCTTGCAGTCTGAAATTAACCCGGGTCTGGCAGGCCATGGCGGTAACTGTGCACTAGTCGAAGTCAAAGAAGACCCTGAAAAAGGTTTAACCGCTGTCCTTAAATTTGGTGGTGGTTGCCAGGGCTGTTCAGCGATTGATATTACTTTGAAGCAAGGTGTTGAAACCACATTAAAACAACATGTACCAGAGTTAATGCATGTCGTTGATGAAACGGATCATAGTCAGTCTGAAGGTGCGTATATGAAATAAGCTGTTCTATATAACAGTTTATTTATCGCATTTTAAAAAACCTCGAAATTTCGAGGTTTTTTTATTTCTGGGTTAAAAACAAGTGAATGTTAATGATAATAATTATCAATAGTAATTGCATTCAATTGAAAAGCTGTTACACTTCGCAACCGAATAAACATGATCTCTTCATAAATATTGGGGCGCGCAAGGTATGAATAAGCCATTCTTAAAAACAACTTTAGCTTTTGCAGTATTCACAGCAATGACTGTTTCAGTACAAGCGCAAGACCGAGTTACTGAAGAAAAAAAGGAAGTAGTACAGGCTGATGCGACTAAGTTACAAACGATTGTCGTGACCGCAACAGGTTATGAGCAAGATTTGGCTAAAGCACCAGCTTCCATTACTGTGATTGATCGTGAAGAATTAGATAAACGTGAATATAACGACATTACTGATGTACTGCGTAATACGCCCGGGGTAGTGGTTTCAGGTGCAGGTTCTGCACAGACCATCAGTATTCGTGGTATGAGTTCAAACTACACCTTGTTTCTTGTAGATGGTAAGCGTCAATATGGCAAGGATGTCAATCCGAATGGAGACGATGGAGGTTTTGAGAAAAATATTCTGCCACCTATTTCAGCAATTGAACGTATTGAAGTGATCCGTGGACCAGCGTCTACACTCTATGGTACGGATGCTATGGGCGGGGTAGTTAATATTATTACCAAAAAAGTGTCGGATGAATGGTCTGGTCATGTCGAATTAGGAACCACAATTCAGGATAGTAGCCGTTCAGGTGATATTAAAAATGGTTCTGCATATCTTTCGGGTCCTTTAATTGCAGACAAGCTGGGCTTGCAGCTGGCAGTCAATAAGCAGGAACGTAATGAAGATCATTATGTTGGCGGCTTCCGTGGGACAGAACGTGAAAGCTTAAATTCACGTCTGACCTATGCCATTAATGATGATCATGATGTACAAGTTGAAGCTAATTTCGTGCAGCAGGAATCAACTACGTCTGTAGGGGAAACGGTAGCACCTGCTCAAGGTGCTGCAGATTCATTCTCGCGTAATTATCGTAATGTTTATTCCTTAACCCATAATGGCCGTTATAGCGATAACTTAGACAGTTCATCTTATATTCAATATGAAAATTCAAAAAATCCAGATCGTGGCAATACGGAACTCGGCACCAAAGGGATTACCCTGGATACTTGGACAGCGAACAGTCAATGGAACTTAGCCTTAGGTGATCATACGCTGTCATTCGGGGGATATCTTAAAGATGAAAAACTGGTCGATAAAGCGACTAACCGGAATCCTAATGCACCTGAATTTAGTGAATTAACACGTTGGTCTGCTGCCGCTTTCCTTGAAGACACCTGGAGTATTACGGATCGTTTCGACTTAACCGCCGGCTTACGTTATGATCATGATGAAAACTATAGTGGCCATTTATCGCCACGACTGTATGGGGTGTACGCGGTAAATGATAACTTTGTAGTAAAAGGTGGTGTGGCTACAGGTTATAAACAGCCTGATATTCGTGCAGCCACAGAAGGTTTCTATAGCGTCACGGGTGGCGGTGGTTCACCCTTAGCAACAGGCCGTGGCATTATTCGTGCCAATCCGGACTTGGAGCCTGAATCAAGCGTATCCACTGAATTAGGTTTCAACTGGAAAAATGATTATATCAATACATCGCTGACTGGCTTTATCACTAAATATGAAGATCGTATTACGGAAGTTCGTGCCTGTGAAACCGATACTGATGGCACCACAACAAACCGTAATAACTGGAAGAATTGGAAATGTTTCGAAGGGGATATTCCATTCTACTTTATTAGTGAACGGATTAATGTGGATGAAGCAGAAATTCGCGGTATAGAAGCAACCGTAGAAGCCAGTCTGAATGACTACACAACATTGACTGCAAACTATACCTATACCGATTCAGAGTTTAGATCGGGTGCTTTTAAAGGTCAGCCGCTGAACCAGATGCCGGAACACATGTTTAATATTGGTGTGGATTATGAGCTAAATGATGCACTCAATGTATGGAGCCGCTTGCACCATCGTTCTGAAACCTCTGCTTACTTGAGCCGTACATCTATGGCTCAGCCAAACCCAGGTTACCAATTTGTAGATGTCGGCTTTAACTATAAATTCAGTCCGAATCTAACAGGTAAATTTGGTGTCTATAACCTACTGGATGAAAAAGCTGAAGATATTGATGGTGATCAACTATTGGATGGTCGTCGTTACGGTATCAGTCTGAATGCAAAATTCTAAGCAAATGAAAATATAAAAAGCCGCTATAAAGCGGCTTTTTATTTAAATCTTAAGAATTTTCAAAGTATCTGCATGGTAATAAAATTGTGCCAGATATTTGCGCGCACGTTCACGTAAATGGCCTTGAGAAACCATCTGCTGAATTACCGGGCTGAGCAGTTGCTGCAATTCATTCTGAATTAGCGCTTCATCAATATTCAGATCACGTAATAACTGATCAAAAGTATGTTCCTGATTGCGGACATACCAGGTATGAATTCCGTCATGCACTTGCTGTTTCAGGTAGTCCGTTTGACGCAGATGATCCCAGATTTCATGACCTAAGCCGACCGTCTGATTCAGGTCTTGCAGTTCAATATAGTTCTTCAAGACCGATACCGGCATATCTTTGATTTTATGCCAGAGATTGGCCTGAAAATGATAGAGTTTCTCGTCGTCAAAATGCTGGTTCAGCACATGCTCACTCATCTGGCTGAGCTTTAGAATGTTTTTTTGCAGATAACGCGCAATGGTGCTATCGAGGTTGGTATCGGTGACATTTTCCAAAACGGATTTGCCCATTTTCATAAAGCGGGAAACCCCGGGTACGCTTTTGGCAATCATGGAGTTATCCAGATAATCCTGAATGGAATGCTGGACCAATTGCGTAATCATGGCGGAAAAAGCCGGATTATTTACCACCGTTTTAATCAGGCGCTGACGATGACCACTTTTACTTGCCACATACTGGGCGATTTTATCGACGGTCAGCACCGGAATCACATCGGCAATCGTGGTGGTATCATTGGCCGGATGCACCAATGCAAAACGGATATGCTCGGCAATCTGTTCAATCAGAAAGCTGCTGGCGGCGGTACCCAGAATCTGTTTTTGCAAAAGCTGATTGATCAGTTCACAACTCCACAGCTCTTTTAGCATCTGTTTACGCAGCCACAAATAAAATGCATGAAACTCGCTTTGAATCGTTTCAGATTGAGAAAATGCCTGATCGAGAAAATCAAGTTGAGCATCGATCAACTGCTCAATCATCGGGTGTTTCTGCATAGCATCTCTGAAACTTAATTTAAAGGAATGAGTTTATCAGCAAGCGGGTTTTTTAGGGTCTGTGTCTTGGCCAGAAAAGGCAAATAATGTTGTGCAACCTGTTTTTCTGCTTCAAGAATCGGCATATGCCCGACATTATTTAGAATCACAGGTTTTTCGGCACGTTTCAGCAGGGCATGTAGTTCTTTGACTACTTCGACATTAATGATCCGATCCTGTCTGCCCCATAAAATCAAGGTGGGTGCTTCTACCGTGCGGGTCAGGCGGGCAAAGGTTTCCGGTGTATAAATCCGGTTTAGCATCACCACTTGGTCAATCGATTTACTGGTTTGTTCAGCGCGTGAAATCAGCAGTTTTTCCTGTGCATGCCGCAACTGATAAGGAATCACCGGTGGGTTCTGCATCAGCTGTTTGGAAACATCTTGCAGATCACCGGGTTTGCTGACGATCAGATCTTTTAAGGCTTGTGGGTCTTTGGTATAGGGCGTATTCCCCATTTTGTAAAGACCAGCACTATTAATGAGAAATAGACTCTGAGTATCGAAAGGGTATTGCGAGGCATACACCGTAGCAATCGAGCCGCCCAAGGAATGTCCGGCAATATGTAAATTCTCATCCACATTTAAGGTTTCAATAAATAGACGTAGCTGGGAGGTCACATTGGGCACAGAAACATCAAAATTGTCCGGAACTTTGGTATCGCCATTGCTCGGCAGATCCGGAATAATGACATGATAATAGGGCGTCAGAAACTGGGCGACCCGGTTCCAGTTGTCGCGCGTGCCGGCCAGACCATGAATCAGTAGAATGGATGGTTTGTTCTTGGTACCGCCTTCGCTATAACTCCAGGTGACCTCGCCAATTTTGAGGGTCTTGGATTTGAGACCGGCAAGGCTGCGTTCTTGCAACAGATGCTGCTGCAAGACTTTGGCAGATGTTTCATTTTTCTGGCTAAACAGTATTTGAGCATGTGTCAGGCCCGGTAATGCCATGCTTAAGGCAACCACGGCTGAACAAATCATTTTCGAGCGCAATTTTATTATTTTCTTCATTTGCCATTCCCCAAAACAAACCCAGTGAGCAAATTGCTCAATTAAAATACTTCCATGTTATAAATTTGCAATTTTCATTCAAATAAAAACATTATTCCTCATTCTATTTTAAATCAATCCTTGCGCTTGTCACCCATTAGTTTTTTGCTAGATTGCATTAAATGACTATAAAATGTGATGTATTTCGCATAAATTTCCTGCAGAAATGAAATTAGATAAATGCTAAAAATTTAATCAGCTAAGATTTTTTGCAAGTGACATTCAAAAAAACTGACAGTAAGATATTGCAACTAAAACCATCGGTGATAGAAAAGAATGCTCACAGCTCAAGAAGCTTTAGAACGTCTTAGACAGGGTAACCAACGTTTTGTCAGTGGCGATACCACGCATCCAAAACAACTTAGCCACCAACAGCGCGCAGAAATGGCAGAGGATCAGAATCCGTTTGCGATTGTCTTGGGATGTTCAGATTCGCGCGTTCCAGCCGAAATGGTTTTTGATCAGGGTCTCGGCGATCTTTTTGTGATTCGTGTTGCAGGTAATATTGTTGCACCCTCACAGGTCGGCAGTGTTGAATTTGCCGCGGCACGTTATGATTGCGCGATTGTGGTGGTGTTAGGTCACAGTCACTGTGGTGCGATTAAAGCCACCATTGATACCTTGATGTGCCCGGATTGCCCGCCATCGGCAAACCTGATGTCGATTGTGAACCGCGTACGCCCTTCAGTTGAAACCTTAATGCAGACTGAACTGAAAAATGACTTGGCAAAATTGTCCAAGCATGCAGTACGTTCCAACGTATTTGCTTCGGTGAATCAGTTGCGTCATGGTTCAGCCGTTCTGGAAAACCTGATTGGACAAGGAAAATTAAAAGTCGTCGGTGCTGAATATTCACTGGAAACTGGTGAAGTGACCTTCTTTGATTTCTAATCACGATTCATCTAAATACATTCTAAAATAAGTTAAAGGCGCTTTATAAAGCGCCTTTAATGTATGGATAAGCATTATTTAACAGGATCGTCTGTGCTTTAGCATTTGGATGAATCAGATCCTTTTGCATCAGGGTTTTATTGCCGGCTACACCTTGCATAAAGAAGGGCAATAACTTCACCTTATATTGCTGACTCACCACTTTATAATTATTTTCAAAAGCCTTGCTATAGGCCTGCCCGTAATTAGGCGGCATTTTTATACCAAAGACGACGACCTTGGCCTTGGCTTTCTGGCTCTGCTGAATCAGGCTGGCTAAATTTTTTTGAATCATTTGCGGTGGTTGTCCACGCAAGCCATCATTGCCACCTAACTCAATCACCACAAGGTCTGGACGATGCGTCTGTAACAGTTTAGGTAGTCTGGCCAGTGCTCCGCTGGTGGTTTCGCCACTGACACTTGCATTGACCACTTTATGCTGTTTCGGATACTGTTGCTCTAAACGCTTTTGTAATAAATGTACCCAACCCTGCTGGGGCTGGATACCATAACCTGCACTTAAACTATCACCTAAAATCATAATTGTCTTTGCTGAGACCCCGAGTGGTATCAGGCACAGACTGAGCAAAAAAAAGTAAGGCAATAGCCGAGTTTTCTGATTAAGATCTTTCATATAGGACACGTATGATTCAAAGCAGCAACGATTCGACCATCATGCCACAGGCTATTATTTCTGCCCAGAAATTGACACAAAAGATACAACTTTCACAAAAACAGCTCACCATTTTTGAGGATCTTGATCTGGATATTCAGGCCGGAGAACAAGTGGCTATTACCGGTCGTTCCGGTTCCGGAAAATCCACATTACTGGGTATTCTGGCGACACTGGATCAGGCAAGTTCAGGTCAGCTTATGGTCTGTGGTGAATTGGTGTCAAGTCTGGATGAAGAACAGCGTGCACTGGTGCGTTTGAAAAATATCGGCTTTGTCTTTCAGTCTTTTCAGCTGTTGCCGCATCTGACTGCACTTGAAAATGTGATGCTGCCACTGCGCCTGCAACCCGATTTTAAATATGCAGAAGCCGAGCAAAAAGCCTTGGCACTACTGCATAAAGTAGGGCTGGATCGACAGGCGCAGCAAACCCCAAAAGTATTGTCCGGGGGGGAGCAGCAACGTGTAGCCATCGCTCGTGCACTGGTTAGTGAACCAAAAATCATTTTTGCCGATGAACCCACGGGTAACCTCGACGGCGAAACTGCCAAAGAAATTGAACAACTACTCTTTCAACTGAATGGGGAACTGGGGACGACTTTGGTGCTGGTCACGCATGACCGCAAATTGGCGCAGCAGTGTCAGCGGCATTTTGAACTGCTGAATGGCGAGCTGATTGAACATCCGAATGGAGGATGAAATGAATCCATTATTTCGTCCTTTACTGACGCAAAGCTTTAAAACGACCGGGATTTATCTACTGATTATTGCCTTAACGCTGGCGATCAGTGCGACTACTGCACTCAAGTTTAGTAACGAGCAAATCCAAAATGCAGTCGCCTTACAGGCAGCAGAAATGCTGGCTGGTGATCTGGTGCTTTCAGATAATGAGCCTTTGCCAAAGCAGTGGCGTGATCAGGCCAAGCAGCTGGATTTAAAGCAGTCAGAAGTCACTTTCTTTAGCAGTATGGCCTATACCGATGCGCAGTTTGTGATGGTCAATGTCAAAGCCATAGATCAGGCTTTTCCTTTGCGTGGTGAACTGCGGGTGCAACCGGCAAAAAAATCGATTCAGTCTGGTGAAATCTGGCTCAGTCCACGAGCCATGGATTTGCTCAAAGTCAAACTGGGGGATCAGCTCAATATTGCCGATGCGGCGTTTAAAGTCACCGCCAAGATTGAACAAGACTCCAATCAGGAGCTTGGATTTTCCGGTTTTTCACCGACCGTAATTATTTCTCAGGCAGATGTCGCACGAACCAATGCCATTCAGGTGGGGAGCCGGATTGAATATCGCTTACTCATGGCTGGCCGTCCAGACGATACCCAACAATATGAGACCTTATTCAAGCAGCAGGTCAAGTCAGCAAACGGCTCGGCTGAAACGCCAGCGGAAGTACAAGGACAGGAGTTTGAGGAGCAAAGCAGTCTCAGGTTACGCAATGCCAGTGAAGGCAATACCCGTTTGATGAAGCCGATTGCTAATCTGGACACTTTCCTGCAACTGGCCAATATTCTGACCATTCTATTATGTGGGATTGCCATTGCTTTAACCGCGCAGCGTTATGTGCAGCAGAATCAGGATCATATTGCCTTGATGCGTTGTATCGGTGCGACCAAGCCGCAGATTCTATCGGCTTATCTGGCTTTACTCGGGATGGTGCTGTTGATTGCCATGCTAATTGGTACTGTGGTCGGGATCAGTCTGGGTTATGGACTGTTGCAATTGATGTTGCAGCTGATTCCAAATTTGCAGATTGAATTTTCCGCTATCGCGATGTTGCTCGGACCATTGCCGGTCGCGATGCTGACCAGTGCCGTGGTGCTACTCGGCTTTGTCATGCCAAGCTTGTTGCAATTGCTAAATACACCGCCGATTCGGGTGATTCGCCAGCAAGAAAAATCAGTACAGTCCATGCTGTGGATGCTGCTGACTGGAACGCTCAGCCTGATTATCTTTAGTGTGATTTTGACCGAAAACTTGCTGCTGACCGCCTGGGTGATTGGCGCGATTATTGTGTTATGTGCAGTGCTGTATCTGACGGTATGGGGGGTGTTGAAACTGCTGCGGAATATGAAGCTGAATCTGTCAGCCTATGTACGCACGCCTTCTCAGACCGCCTTGCAGATTACGGCTTTAGCCTTGGGCTTGAGCCTGATTACAGTATTGGCCGTCTTGCGTACCGATCTGCTGGAGCGCTGGCAGCAACAGTTACCGGAAGGTACACCGAACCAGTTCGTTTACGGTTTACCGCCTTTTGAGATGCCAGCCCTGAAAGCCCAACTTGAGCAGAATGGCTGGAAAAGCACACCACTGTATCCAAATGTCCGTGGGCGTCTGGTCGCCAAAAATGATCAGCCTTTTGCCGAGGAACTGGTGAAAAGTAGCAATACCTTAAGACGTGAACTGAATCTGACCCAGTCAAACCGCTATCCTCAAGATAATGTGATTGTTAGTGGTGACGCGGCTTTAAAGCAGGTCGGCACTGTATCGGTCGAAGCCAATACTGCCGAAGAGCTAGGGATCAAGATTGGAGATAAACTCAGTTTCAGTCTGCCTGAAGGCATACTGGAAGCTAAAGTCGTTAATCTAAGAACCGTCGAGTGGGAAAGTTTTAGTCCCAACTTCTTCTTTATCTTTGCACCTAATACCCTGGATGCCAATGCCGGCAGTTATCTGGGCAGTTTTTATGTCCCGGAGGTAGATAAGGGCAAGCTGGTGTCTGTGATCCAGCAATTTTCCAACACGGTGTTTATTGATGTCAGCCTGATTCTGGAAGAGATCAAACGCATTGTGAATGTGCTAGTGCAAATCGTGACCATTCTAGCAGTACTGGTCAGCATTTCCGGTTTTCTGGTACTGATGGCCTGTCTGAACCTGTTGATGGATGAACGCAAACGTGAAGTGGCTTTGCTACGATCATTCGGTAGTTCCAAGCAGAAACTGAAAACCATGATGAGTCTGGAAATTGGTTTTATCGGACTGTTTGCCGGAATTGTTTCCTGCCTGTTTGCCGAAGTGATCAGCGCGATTGCCAGCTATAAAATGGATTTGATGATTCAGCCACATTGGGAAATCTGGATTATCCTGCCAATCTTTATGACCGCTTTATGTGCGCTGATTGGCCGTTATCGCCTGAGTTATCTGTCAGAGATTCCGCCCTTACAAAGCTTGCGCGAGATGAATCAATAAGATTCATCTCCGTGGTTTTAACTGGCTGAGAGTTAAAGTTTTAGTTGCTGTTGCATCATTTCCAGAATCTCTTGCCACAGTGGGCGAATGGGTTCGAGTAAGGCCAAGTTATGTTGATAAAGCAGCACACAAATGCCGAAACCGACAAGCAGGGCAATCAGATTGAACAGGTGGCTACGCTGCATTTTTTGACCGATGTACCAGAGCAAGGTGAGAAAAGCACCCATCAGCATGCCGCCAATATGTGCGGCATTGTTGATTCCGCTGATCATAAAGCCTAGCGCGAGGTTTAGACCCATCATCATCACCAGGGTTTTTTTATCGAGAATAAAACGTTGCTGTGGCAGCATTGGCAATAAGGCTAGCACTGTCAGTGAAGCCCCGAGTCCCATCACAGCACCAGATGCGCCGGCACTGACCGCAGGCAATAAATCCGGATTGGCCACACCGCCTTCGATCAGGCTATAGCTGTCTTGAATGTTCATATAGCCACTGAGCAGGCTGCCCATTAATCCGGCACACACATACAGGCCAATAAAATACATCCGGCCAAACAGCTGTTCGGCAACACTACCAAAAATATACAAGGCCCACATATTCAACATCAGGTGAATCAGGCCAAAATGAAAAAACATGCTGCTAAACAAGCGCATGGGTTCCGCTAAATAGGTTAAAGGTGCATAATCGGCACCCCAGAGAATAGCGTCTCGGGTACTCGGCTGGCTAACATCCATGCCATGCATGGCTTGCCAGCCAAATAATCCAACATTGATCCCGATTAAAATGGCGGTGATCCACCAGAGATGCATTTCAAGTTTGCGATGTTCGACAGGGGGAGAGTATTCAGACATGCTATTTTTTTGCTGTGATTGTATATTTCGAATAAGCTTAACACGAAAAATTAAATTTTCAGGAGTAACGCACTGACATGAAAGCCTTTCTGATCCGCACGATGCTTGTCATCGTCAGTGTGATTCTACTGGTTCAATTGTGGATCTTTGCTAGTCTGGCCTGGTGGCGAACCAATCCGGTGAACACCACCATGATGATGCGGATTGATTACTGGACAGAACCTTCCAAAGCGATTCAGCATCAGTGGCGTCCTTATGACGAAATCAGCCTGAATCTGAAACGTGCCATCGTCACTGCGGAAGATGGAAAATTTATTCATCACCATGGTTTTGACTGGGACGGAATTCAAACTGCGCTGAATAAAAACAGAAATCAGGGCCGTGTAGTGGCCGGTGGTTCGACAATCTCCCAGCAATTGGCGAAAAACCTGTTCCTCGTCAACAAGCGTTCATTTGTGCGTAAAGGTCAGGAGGCGGTCGCGACCTGGATGATGGAGCGCATGTGGTCGAAAGAACGGATTCTGGAAGTCTATTTAAACTCGATCGAGTTCGGGGACAATATTTACGGCGTTGAAGCGGCGGCCAAACATTATTTCGGTAAAACCGCGCAAAGCCTGACCCGCGATCAAGCCATCTTTCTGGCGGCCATTTTGACCAATCCGAAATATTTCCAGGATCATCGCAATTCCTCTGCATTAAATGCACGTAAACGGATGATTCAGCGCTATATGCGTTATGCAGAATTACCTTAATTGATGATTTGAAGAGAAAGCCCAATTATTTGGGCTTTTTTTTATGAAATTGTCATCAATTTGAAGCATACTTGGAGCGATAAGCACAATTTTAAATCCGCATAGGTTTGATATGAATACGGCAGCCAGCACAACTTCAGCACAGCCCGAATATACATATAATGATCGTTATATTAATCGCGAACTGTCTATCCTAGACTTCCATTTACGTGTCCTGGAACAGGCTGTCGATCCTTTACATCCATTGCTCGAACGCATGAATTTCCTGTTGATTTTCTCACGTAATCTGGACGAGTTTTTTGAAATCCGGGTCGCCGGGATGATGGAACAACTGGATCTGGATAATGAAAGCCGGAGTCCGGATGGCTTGACTCCAAAGCAGGTTTTAGAACAGATTTCTAAAACCGCACATGCTGCCATTGAACGTCAATACCGTATTTTAAATGAAGAAATTTTGCCAAAACTGCGTGAGGAAGATATTTGCTTCTTGCGCCGTGGTGAATTGACCCCAGCGCAATCTGCCTGGATTAAAAAATATTTTCAGGAGCAGGTTGCGCCGGTTCTCACGCCGATCAGCCTAGACCCAGCGCATCCATTCCCGCGGCTGGTGAATAAATCACTGAACTTTATTGTGACACTGGAAGGCAAAGACGCCTTTGGCCGTCAGATTGATCTGGCTGTGGTGCCTGCACCGCGTTCACTGCCACGCGTAGTGCGTTTACCGGATGAACTGACCGATGGAAAAGAACATCATGTGATGCTGTCGGCGATTATTCATGAGCATGTGTCTGATCTGTTCCCTGGGATGACGGCGACTGGCTGTTATCAGTTCCGTGTTACCCGAAATGCCGATTTAGCCTTGAATGAAGATGTTGAAGATCTAGCCAAGGCACTCAAAGGCGAACTCAGTTCACGCCGTTTTGGCCGCGCCGTGCGTCTGGAAGTGACAGAAAATTGTCCGCAGCATATTTATGAATATCTACTGAATGAATTTGATCTGGACGACGAGCAGCTTTATAAAGTCGCGGGCCCGGTCAATCTGGCACGTTTGCTATCTAACTTTAAACGTCCGCATTTACGTTATGACTCGCATACTCCCATCATTCCTAAAGTACTGAAAAAATCTGAAAATATTTTTAGTGCAATGCAGAAGCAAGATATTCTGCTGCATCATCCCTTTGAATCTTTTGCTCCGGTCATTTCATTATTACGTGAAGCGGCACGCGATCCGCAAGTACTGGCGATCAAGCAAACCTTGTACCGTAGTGGACCAGATTCTGAAATTGTCCAAGTGCTGGCTGAAGCTGCCCGCAATGGCAAGGAAGTCACCGCAGTGATTGAATTGCGTGCGCGTTTCGATGAAGAATCCAATATTGCAGTGGCCAATGTCCTGCAAGAAGCCGGTGCGGTCGTGGTCTACGGCATTGTCGGTTACAAGACTCACGCCAAGATGATTCTGGTGGTGCGCCGGGAAAATAACAAACTGGTGCGCTATGTGCATCTGGGCACCGGTAATTATCACGCCGGCAATGCGCGAATTTATACCGATTATGGTCTGTTAACGACGGATAAAGATCTTTGTGAAGATGTGCATCGTATTTTCCAGGAACTGACCGGTATGGGGAAAATGGCCAAGCTGAAAAAGCTACTGCATGCGCCATTTACCTTACATGCCCAGTTACTGAACTATATTGATAATGAAATTGCTTATGCTCAGGCAGGGAAACCGGCGCAGATCATTGTCAAAGTCAATGCGCTGACCGAAATGCAATTAATTAATAAACTCTATGAGGCTTCTCAGGCCGGGGTACAGATTGACCTGATTATTCGCTCGATTTGCAGTTTGCGTCCGGGGTTGCCGGGTCTGTCGGAAAATATCCGGGTGCGTTCAATTGTCGGACGTTTCCTGGAACATACCCGCGTGTATTATTTCAGCAATAATGGCAATTCACGTATTTACTGTTCAAGTGCAGACTGGATGGATCGTAACCTGTTTAATCGGGTCGAGGCCTGTTTCCCGGTCGAAGATGAAGCCTTGAAAAAACGCATCTATCAACAAGGTCTGTTGAATTACCTGAAAGACAACCAGCAATCCTGGTTATTGCAAGGTGATGGTACCTGGCTGCGGGCACAGCCAAAAGAAGGTGAAAAACCGCATAATGCACAACGTATTCTGTTAGAGCTGTTTAAATAAGTTTAAGTATGTAAAGAGGCTGAATATTCAGCCTCTTTTTTATTCCGAACATAGAATTTAACTGTTCAAGCTGAGTTTAACCAGTTTTCGATAGATGTATTTGACCTGGCTATATATCTGATAATCTTTCATCTCGAGCTGTTTTTGTCGTTCAGCTTGCGATTGATGTTGACTCAATAATTTTAATAACTGCAATTCAGCGAGGTTAAGACAGGTTTTAGCAATGGGCTGGTGCAGGATATAGTCTGCCAGTTCAGTATGAATGTAGGCTCCGCCGCGTAAGACAATTTTTAGACTCTCAGCGAACTGCGGTAATGAATCATGATGCTGCATATAGCTATCTGCTCCGGATAATAAAGCAGAATAGATGAGTGCTATGGCATCCGTATTGAATATGGCAATAACAGGTGTATCTGAGCTTTGCTGTTTCAGCTGATGAATCAAACTGATCTTTGAAGTTGTTGCTGCATGATAAAGAATCAGATTAGGCAGATGTTCAGTAATCATGGATTGTGCGGACAGCATATTGTCCGCATACAGCAGCATATCTGGCTGATAGCCGAGTTGCTGTAGCACGGTCTGGATTTTTGACAGGTCGAGTCCAGTCGGTGAACGAATCACTAAAACCGGTGCAGGCAAAAGGCTAGCCAATAAAACGCGATCCTGTAGATGCAATAGAGAGCTATACTGTGAATCAGGCAGATGCAAATGCCTATCCCAAAGAATAGTGATTTAGCTGAAATGTAGAGATTCTAAGTTTCTAGGCGGACTGGATGCATTCAATTCAAGATATAAAAAAGGAGCAACATGTGCTCCTTTTTATTATCTATAGATCAGGCTGCATCGTGCTGAGTGATTTTCTGGAAAATCTGTAATAGCACATCAAACTCGCTTTGCAGCGGTGTGCTTTTACGGGTTACCAATGCCAGGGTACGACTTGGGGCTGAATCGATCGCTTTTACCTGAATCTCAGGATTGCCTTTAATCATATTGGTATGGATCGCAATTTCAGGCAGCAGGGTAAAGCCCAGATTTGCAGACACCATTTCGATTAAAGTCGGCAGTGAGCTGGCTTTTAAACGGTGATCATTTTTACGCTCACCAATCGGGCAGGCACTCAAGGCATGATCACGCAGGCAATGACCTTCTTCAAGTAACATCAGGCGAGACAGATCCAGATCTTCTAAAGAGTTTGCTTGTGCAGCATGCTGATCAGATTTTTGGTAAACCAGATACAGATTCTCTTTGGCAATTTCAGCAACTTTCAGACCACGGGTGTCGAAAGGCAATGCCAAAGCCACCATATCCAGGTTGCCATGTTCCAGCTTTTCTACAATCTTTTCACTTTGCGCTTCATGCAGATGCAACTGGATTTTTGGTAATTGCTTATGCACTTCATCCAGCAGCTGGGACAATAGGAAAGGTGCAATTGTTGGAATGACGCCGAGATGTAGATCACCGGTTAAAGGTTCACTCATCTCACGACTTAAACGCATTAGGTCCTGAGCATCGGCCAGTAGAACACGTGCGCGTGCAACCACTTGTTCACCAAGAGGCGTTAAACGAACATTCTGGCGGTCGCGTTCAACAAGTACGCCACCGAGTAAACGCTCCAGCTCCATGATGCCGCCAGACAAGGTTGACTGGGTGACAAAGGAGCGGCGAGCAGCTTCTGTAAAGTGTAGCGTCTCTGACAGTGTTACGAGGTATGACAGCTGTCTTAGGGATGGTAATGCAGCCATAGTGTCCTAATGTTTATGATTTAAA
This sequence comes from Acinetobacter lwoffii, assembly GCF_024129435.1. Taxonomy (GTDB): domain Bacteria; phylum Pseudomonadota; class Gammaproteobacteria; order Pseudomonadales; family Moraxellaceae; genus Acinetobacter; species Acinetobacter lwoffii_F. Next base: position 94,642 of record NZ_JAMXXN010000005.1, read on the forward strand.
ATGATCAGCAAATAATTCGCTAAGATATGGAATAAAATGCGGTGGGATATCATGCCCCATTCCATCAATTAATTCAAATTTAGCCCCTGAAATTGCTTTCGCAACGGCCTTGCCATGGCTAGGAGGCAGCAATCGATCTCGAGAACCATGGACCACCAGGGTTTCTTGTTTGATTTGCTTGTCCAGTTGCAGCAATGAGCCTGTACATAATATTGCTAAAAACTGTTGAAGTACACCAGCAGGATAGTAACTTCGCTTATATAATTTACGGGCGGTCTGCACCGCTTCCAGATGATTGACATAACCTGGTGAGCCGATGATCTTAAACAGTTTCAAACTATGATCAACAATGCCATCTTCATCTGTTGAAGCCGGTTTGTCAATCAAACTAAAGAGTTGCTTGGGAAAGGGTGGTGGCAACATCGGCTGGTTATTGCTGGTAAACAGTAAGCCCAGTTTTTTGACTTTGTCCGGATAACGCGCGGCCAGAATCTGGGCAATCATACCGCCCATCGAAGCACCCAGCACATAGACCTGTTCCAGCTGCATTTTTTCAATTAGCAGACTGACATCTTCAGCCATATCGTAAAGATCATAAGGTGCACCCTGATTACCCAGACCCAGTACAAAACGGCTCATCATTTTCAGGGTATTCAGGCGTGGACCTTTGTGATGGACTTTTGAAGACAGGCCAATATCACGATTATCAAAACGGATGATGTGATAACCATTGTCAATCAGTGATTTGCAGAAAAAGTCAGGCCAGTACAGCATTTGCCCACCCAGCCCCATAATCAGCAAAATGGTGGGATGTTCCGGATTTCCACCAACCTCGACATGTAGCTGGATCCCATTACCAAGATCGACCTTGGTTTCATGCATGAACGAGGTATAAGGGGAAAGATTAAACTGTGCTGCGCTGTACATAGTCGCTGTCCTAATTAAAGGATATTTCGTTTAAAAAATATCCTTGCTATTAAACCTCTAAACCGCAGCAGGAATCAAGTCAGGAACCTGTTTGGTCAAGGTCAGACGCTGTTTGGCTGCAGTGGCGCCCAAAAGCACGAAACCACGTAAGGTGCCGTTAGCATCGAACGCTTTGGCCAGCATGCCATCGTCAAATTCTTCAGTTTCCCAGGTGACATTCACATCAACCGGTGCAGGCAATACCGTTAAAGGTGCAGCAGGCGTTTTGACTGCCACCGGCATTGCCGGATAATGCACGGCAGTATGTTCGCCATTTAAGGTTTTTGCCAAAGCGCGGGCTTGTTGCATGATCGGCATGACATAAGGCAATAAGGTGCCATTGACCTCGGCACAGTCACCTACCGCATAGATATCGGCCTGGTTGGTTTCCAGTTGCGCGGTGGTTAACACTCCGCGACTGGTGTGTACGTCTGCCTGTTTCGCCAAAGAAATATTCGGCTGTAAGCCCACCGCAGATAACACCACATCCGCAACCAAAGACTGGCCATTGGCCAGCGTGACCAGATAATCACCATTGTCCGCACGAGAGACTTTTTCGACTGTTGTGCCCAGGACAAAATGAATGCCGGTTTCTTCAAGATTCTTCTGGAATGCAGTAGCAACATGTTCTGGCAATAAACGGCCAAGCGGCTGCGGCGCCAAATCAATGACTGTGACCTGATGATCGGTATTTTGCAGGTCATTGGCAAATTCACAGCCAATCAGGCCTGCACCTAAAATCACCACACGTTTGTCTTCACTTGCTGCCAGATTGTTACGGAAAGCTTTATAGTCACTTAAATTGTTGACGACATGAATGTCATCGCTGGCATCACCGGCGATCGCCAGACGTACCGGATTGGCACCAATGGCTAATACCAGTTTGCTATAATGTTGTGTACTTTCCTGGCCATCTTTTTCCAGAACCAGTTGATGATCTTCCGGATGAATGGCTTTGACCCAGGTATGCTGTTCAATACGCATATTCAGCTGTGCTGACATTTTAGTGGCATCGCCCAATGGAATTTGTTCAGGTGATTTATTGCCGGCCAGAGCGTTGGAAAGCGTCGGTTTGGCATAATTGACCGCATCATCCGCACAGATCATCAGCAATTCAGGTTCTGGATTGAGTTTACGAAATTCACGTGCTACGGCATAACCCGCCATACCTGAACCAATAATGACGATAGGATGCATAGTTGTTTCCATATGGTAGAGCTCCATGCTGTATAAATGATTGAAAGGCATAAAAAAAGACCATATGGATATGGCCTTTAACTGGACGTGATTAGACTTCGATCATTTCGAAATCAATTTTAGACACGCCGCAATCTGGACAGGTCCAGTCATCTGGGATATCTTCCCATTTGGTGCCTGCCACGATCCCGTCTTGAGGCCAACCTTCTGCCTCGTCATAAATCCATCCACATACGATGCATTGAAACTTTCTCATGTAACTCTCCAAAACTGAGCAACTGTAGGCGTCAGCTTAAAATCCATAAAAGGCAAGACTCTAAAAGAATATGACTTTTTAACAGTGAACATATTTGGGTAAATTTTTACGCAGTTCTATTCAGAAAGTAAAGTGAATAAAAGCCTAATCAGCGAAATTAGCAGCAGAATAGACGACACATTCCTCATTTATCTAAAAATCACGCCAATCAGCTTTTCTGGCGTAGGCGGTTAAAGAATAAAAAGCTGACAATGGCAAAAATGAGCGTTTATCTTGTGGGATAGACCAAAGTCGAGCAGTTAAAACTTGAGTTTTTAGGTAATTTAAAATTAGTGAAGTCTGGATTAAATTTTTTTAAAATAAATCAATATAATAAAATCAATATCTTATAATTAAATTCCGAGTTTTTATTAGGCAGCTTGGCTTGTCCGCTCTATTCAAATAGGTTTAAAATTCCCATATTCCTTTTCTTTTTTTAAGATCTCCCATGAGCAATTTGTCTACTTCTTTGTGGTCTCACATTCGTACGGTCCAAGATTTTCCAAAACCAGGAATTTGCTTCTTTGATTTGACCCCACTTTTCATGGGCAATATTGGTCCATTGACTGACGCTTTGATTGCCAGCATTCCTGCTGACAAACTGGCAGAAGTAGAAAGCTTTATTGCGGTTGAAGCGCGTGGTTTTGTGTTGGCAAGCTTGTTGGCACAACGTACAGGCAAAGGTTTATTGTTGGTGCGTAAAGCAGGTAAATTGCCGCCTCCAGTGGTCGGTGTGGGTTATAGCCTGGAATATGGTATAGATCGTTTAGAAATGTCTGCGAACGTTCAGTCCCAGAAAGTAATTATTGTGGATGATGTTCTGGCAAGTGGCGGAACCTTAAAAGCAGTGAATGAACTGGCTCAAAAATGTCAACATGAAGTACTTGGTGCAAGTATCTTCCTTGATCTTCCTGACCTGCATGCTGAATTAGGCCTGGATATCTGGTCAGTATTGGATGACAAATCTCAGCCTGAAGCGGCAGTTGCTTAAGTCATAATTTTTTGTAAAAAAAGCCCCGAAATTGTGGGGCTTTTTTATTGCCTGATAAAATGATCTTCGATTTCCTGAATCAGCGTATTAATTTGCTCAGGATGTTCCAGACGATGATGGCCGCCATCAACTGCCTGAATTTGCATATAGTCTTCAAGTTGTGTCTGAACCGCATGCATATCCAGAATTTCATCGCCCAGTTCAAGATAGGCAAATTGAGGAATGTCATGCTGTAAATCGTGATGCCCAATCGGCGGATAATCATCGCGGAAGTTAGGCTGCAAAATGGGATTAGCCACTACACAGGGAATTTGATACGCCTGTGACATTTTCAGTGCCCAATAACCGCCAAGACTGTGGCCGACCAGAATATCTGGTTTGATGGTTTCAATCATCTCATGATAAAACTCGGCGACCGAACTATAGCTCAGATTTCGGTAATCGACATCGATACAGTACTTGTGTACCACATCAATGGCATGGAACTTGGTGGATTCTCTGGAGGAATCTAAGCCATGTATAAACAAAATCTTAGACATAGTACATTACTCATTTTTATGGGATATGCCATATTGGTTATTTGTTGATTGGCACATCATCTTGAAGCTGAGTGTCATTGTAGAACGTCTGGGTATACAAGGCAGTTAGCTATTGGTCTAAGCCGAAGTTTTGCAGTGCAATGAATTTATATAAGACTTGTCTGGTTTAGACTTTAATCCCAACTGAGAGCAGCTGGGTGCTGCAAAAGGTTGAAGAAAGGCAATTTAAAAGAGTGACAGACGGGCTGAACCGAATGGTGTAAATAGCGGGATAGTGGATTCTTCCAAAGAAAAGCCGGTTCCTGAGAGTGTTTACGCTACGATTTGAGAAGGATTTCTGCTATTCTATGCAACTTCTATTTTTTAACTAATCTTATTCGAGGCAGAGATGACGCAAACTAACGCTCAATCGACTTCTGAACAAATCATTTCCGAAAACGATTTAATTGCACAGCGTCATGCCAAGTTAAAGCAAATCGAAGCTCAGGCACAAGAAACAGGTAAGAGCCCATGGCCGAATACCTTTAAGCGTGAGCACTATGCCCAGGATTTACAAGACCAGTTCGCTGATAAATCTAAAGAAGAAATTGAAGCAGGCGAAAAGGTCTACGTCAAAGTTGCCGGTCGTGTGATGTTGAACCGTGGTTCATTTATTGTGATCCAGGACATGACAGGTCGTATCCAGCTATATGTGGCGCGTAAAGAACTCGCTGAAGATGTCCTGGCTACCATTAAAGGTCTGGACCTTGGCGATATCATCGCAGTCGAAGGTTATATCGGCCGTTCGGGTAAAGGCGATTTGTATGTACACATCGAACATTTTGAATTACTGACCAAATCATTACGTCCGCTTCCAGACAAGTTCCATGGTTTGAACGATACTGAAGTAAAGTATCGTAAACGTTATCTAGATCTGATTGTTAACGAAGAAACACGTAAAACTTTTGAGATTCGTGCCAAAGTCGTAGCGGGTATCCGTGCCTTCCTGACTGAAAAGCGTTATATGGAAGTTGAAACGCCAATGATGCATGTGATTCCAGGCGGTGCATCGGCACGTCCTTTCGAAACACATCATAATGCACTGGACATGTCGCTGTTCTTGCGTATTGCGCCAGAGCTTTACTTAAAGCGTTTGGTGGTCGGCGGTTTTGAACGTGTGTTTGAAATTAACCGTAACTTCCGTAACGAAGGTGTTTCTACCCGTCACAACCCTGAATTCACCATGATCGAATTCTATCAGGCTTATGCAGATTACAAAGACTTGATGGAATTGACCGAGCAAATGCTAGAGCGTCTGGCGATTGATATCTTGGGTACCACTGATGTGCCTTATGGCGATGAAGTGTATAGCTTCAAAGGGCCATTCAAGAAAATTTCAATGTTCGATGCAATTCTGGAAAATAACCCGCAATTTACCCCTGAAAATGTCAATGACCGTGAGTTCCTGGCAAAATTCCTTCAGGAAGAATTGAAAGAGCAGGTGAAACCAGGTTTTGGTCTGGGCAAACTGCAAACCATGGTGTTTGAAGAAACCGTAGAAACCAAATTGCGTCAGCCGACGTTCATTACAGAATATCCAGCGGAAACTTCTCCATTGGCACGCCGTAATGATCACAATCCACACATTACCGACCGTTTTGAATTCTTCATCGGTGGCCGTGAGTTGGCCAATGGCTTCTCGGAGTTAAATGATCCAATCGATCAGGCTGAGCGTTTCCAGGCACAGGTTGCTGAAAAAGATGCTGGTGATGATGAAGCCATGCACTACGATGCAGACTTTGTAGAAGCATTGGAATACGGTCTTCCTCCAACTGCAGGTGAGGGTATTGGTATTGATCGTCTGGTGATGATCTTTGCAAATGCAGCAAGTATCCGTGATGTGATTTTGTTCCCGCATATGCGTCATAAAAATGCTTAAATGCTAAATTCAAAATAACCCGCTCTGGCGGGTTTTTTTATACTTGAAATAAAATAGATTCAAAAATTAAAGACAAAAAAAACGCAATGATTGGGGTTGTCATTGCGTAGAAAAAGGAATGTCTTTCAAACTACTTCATTAACTGTGGAGAGAGTTAAATCTGATTCCTTACTGAATATGACCATAATAGGATGCATTCTCATATGACTCATCAGTATTCATGTTAATACATGTTAAATAAGGTTAAAGCTATGAAGATTATGTGGGGATATTTGCATCATTTTTGCGCAATTATAGTTTAAATAAAAAAGCCCTTCATCAGAAGAGCTTTTCAAAGCAATTTTATATTTAGAAATGGAATACGCCGAGGCCAGATTTAACTTCATCCAGTGTCGCCTGGGTAATATCGCGACATTTATCCGTACCAGTTTTTAGAATATCCATGATGTAATCCGGATCTTTAGCCAGTTCAATACGACGCTCACGAATTGGACCGATCAATTCTTTTAAAATGCTTTCCAGACGTTTTTTCACTGTACCATCGCCTAAACCACCACGACGATAATGGGCTTTAAGTTCTTCCAGCTCTTCTTTATTTGGATCGAAGGCATCTAGATAGGTGAATACCACGTTGCCTTCAACCTGACCTGGATCTTCAATACGTAAGTGATTCGGATCGGTATACATGGCATTGACGGCTTTCTTAATATCTTTATCTGTTGCATCTAGCACAATGGTATTGCCCAAAGATTTCGACATTTTTGCTTTACCATCAAAACCAGGTAGGCGACCAACATTGGAAAGTAGTGCCTTACATTCTGGTAACAGGTCATGACCAATTTGACGGTTTAAACGACGCACGATTTCGTTGGTCTGTTCGATCATTGGAATCTGATCTTCACCCACAGGAACTACAGTGGCCTTGAATGCCGTAATGTCAGCAGCTTGAGCCACCGGGTAGCACAAGAAACCGGCTGGAATATCACGCTCAAAACCACGCATCTGGATTTCAGATTTGATCGTTGGGTTACGCTCAAGACGTGAAACCGTCACGAAATTGAGGTAAAGCATGGTCAGTTCATTTAGTGCTGGCAGGCATGACTGCACACAAATTGTGGTTTTAGTTGGATCAATACCGACAGCCAGATAATCCGTCGCCACTTCAATAATGTTACGACGTACTTTTTCAAAATTGTCCGCATTATCGGTCAGGGCTTGAGCATCAGCGAGTAACAAGTGTTGATGGTGAGAATCTTGCAGACCTACACGAGAGCGTAATGAACCCACAAAGTGGCCGAGGTGGAGTTGTCCGGTAGGACGGTCGCCCGTCAAGATCACTGGACGATTATCTTGATTACTCATTATCTATTCCAAAGGGTAGTCAGTACTACAGCTGTATTTTAACGAATGGCAACATTGTACGGCATTCTGTTTTTGATTGTCAGCCAGAAAAAAAGCTGTCGTAAAAAAATCTTATAAATTAAACAAGTGAATACAATATTTTTAAGAATTTTGATTAAACTAGGTGGAAAGAAGATAAGGATAATAAGTATGGCGAGCAGTTTATTACTATTATTAGATGATATTGCTACTGTTCTGGATGATGTCGCTGTCATGAGCAAAATGGCAGCAAAAAAAACAGCAGGCGTCCTTGGTGATGATCTGGCTTTAAATGCGCAGCAAGTGACAGGTGTGCGGGCTGATCGTGAATTACCGGTGGTCTGGAAAGTTGCCAAAGGTTCTTTTGTTAATAAACTGATTTTGGTGCCGCTGGCATTATTAATCAGCTTTATTGCAGGCTGGCTGATTAATCCCTTGTTGGTGCTGGGTGGTTTGTTCCTATGTTATGAAGGCGTGGAAAAAATTATTCATACCTTGCATACACCGAAGGCCAAGGACGCGGAACAGGCGCGTGAGCAATTGATTCATACAGAAATGGATTTGCACCAGTTTGAAAATGAAAAAGTCAAAGGTGCTATTCGCACTGACTTTATCCTGTCTGCTGAAATTATCGTGATTACTTTGGGAACGGTCGCCGCAGCCTCGATGCTGACCAAAGTGACTGTTTTAAGCCTGATCGCGGTGGTCATGACCATTGGTGTTTATGGTTTTGTCGCGCTGATTGTCAAGCTGGATGATATCGGTCTGCATCTGACTGAACAGCAGTCCGATTTTAAACAAAAAATAGGACGTGGCTTGTTGGCATTTGCTCCGGTCCTGATGAAAATTCTCTCCATTGTTGGAACCGCTGCAATGTTTCTGGTGGGCGGTGGAATTATTAACCATGCTATTCCTTTTATTCATCACTTTACTGAAGACAGTGTGGCTTATGTGCAGGATATTCCCAGCATTGGCAACATTGTGGGTGCTGTTACGCCGACCTTGATTAATTTCGCTGTAGGAATTTTAGCGGGTCTGCTGGTCATGCTGGTCATCAGCCTGATTAAGAAAATCTGGCCTAAATCATCAAAAGCTTAAGGTGTGGAAATATCTGGATATTAAGCAGATTAAGAAAAGGAAAAGACTATGCGTTGGAAAGGTCGTCGTGTCAGTAGCAATGTAGAAGACCGTCGCGGTGGTGGTGCCAAAGCTGGCGGAATCAGTATTGTTGGATTGATTGTGGCCTTTGTGGCCTGGAAGTTTTTCGGTGTCGATCCACAACAGGCTTATCAAACCACCAAGCAGGTCACTCAGGGGGTATCGGGTGCGGCAGAAACACGTGGCCTGGAAAATCCCACGCCAGAACAGCAGGAGTCGATTGATTTTGTTGGAACTGTATTGGCAGATACTGAAGATACCTGGAATCAGGTGTTTCAGCAGCAGTTAAATCAGCAGTATGTCCCACCGAAACTGGTGTTGTTTAACGGCATCGTGAATTCTGGTTGTGGTACGGCTCAGGCGGCGATGGGGCCTTTCTACTGCCCGACAGACCAGAAAGTGTATATCGATACTGCATTCTTTAAAGATATGCGTACCCAAATGGGCATTACCGGAGAACAGAATGCCACCGAACTTTCCCGCAATGATCAGGCGGGGGATTTTGCGCTGGCCTATGTCGTGGCCCATGAAGTGGGGCATCATATCCAGACGATTTTAGGTATTTCTTCTCAAGTACAGCAAGCACGTCAGCAAGCAAGCGAAGTGCAAAGTAATCAGCTTTCAGTGCGTCAGGAATTGCAGGCAGACTGTCTGGCCGGCGTCTGGGCTTACCATAATCATGAGCGAACCCAATTTTTGGAACAGGGCGATGTGCAGGAAGCGATGGATGCCGCTCATAAAATTGGCGATGACTATTTGCAGAAACGTGCCCGCGGGCAGGTGGTGCCGGACAGCTTTACTCATGGCAGCAGCGCGCAGCGGGTACAATGGTTTAATACCGGCTTGAAATCCGGTCAGGTTGCGAATTGTGATACCTTTAATCAAAATATTTAAATGACTTCGATAAAAAAAGGAGCAGATGCTCCTTTTTTTATTTATGCAGAAAACGCCGGAAATTTCTTAATATCTTGATACTGACGAATAATGCAGCCAAAGCAAACAGTGCAATTGCAAAGACCGTATATTTGAGGTTGCTCATGTCATTCTGATAAAACTGCAGAATGTCTTGTTTGCTATATTCGAAGGCAGTTGCTTTGCCAGTCCGGCTATCTCTGAACTGGATTTTTTCAATATAAAACAGATTTCCCGCTTTAATTAAGTCAACGCTCTGGATTTGTCGGGTATGCGATTGATTGTCTTCATCGTTACATAAAGCGCTGTAATGCTCACAATTGATTTTGGCCACATAACCATTTCCTGCAATCAGAATAAAAATTGCATTGTCTGGTCGCTGGTTATTGGACACCAATACATACTGCTCGCCGGCTATACTTTTTAAGGGAATGCTGGTGGCTTGCTGATAATGCTGTTCTGCTTGCAGAATTTCCTGAATTTTAGTAAAGCAGGTAAAACATAAGGACAACGTGATCAGAAAAATCACGCTGGCAAAACAGAGACGAAAAATGGTTTTGACAGTTTGATGCATGGGAGAAAAATTCAAAATAGAAAAATGTGGAAGCAAAAGCCGAGTGCTGACCTGTATGTTAAATCATCATTCGAAAATACTGAAAAGAAACTTAACTCAATTCGATAAAAAACGGACTAAACTTGTTTTGCCAGAATAGCTTGCTATTCAAATCTCTATTTTAACAACGCCTCTCGGCGCATAGTGCTCCATCTCGCCCGATTTTAGGAAACCGAATGGGAAATTTCTTTTTTCTTCAGCTACTCACGGTGGTCTTTGCTCTGTCTATTGCCACGACCATGTTTAATAAGCGCGTTTTAGGCTTTCCGCAAGCGATCGGTGTCCCTATTGTCTCTGCAATCTTTGTTTTCATTTTGCAGTGGGGCGCCAGTTTACTGCATGGTAATCCATTCTTTAGCATCAATATTGACAATATCGAGCAGGCTGTTCGTCACGTCGATTTCTATGATTTTCTGATCAATGGTGTGATCTGTTTTATCCTGACTTCATCTGCGCTGAAGTTTAAGGTCTCAGATTTGCGTAACCACTGGCGGCCGATCAGTATTTTGGCTGGTCTGGCTTTGGTGTTCTGTGCAGTGTTCTTTGGTGTGGTGTTGTATGGTTATCAGTTCCTGATTGGTAAACATGTTGACCTGCTGGTTTTGCTCTTGCTAGGGGCGGCCTTGGGCGCCACAGATCCGATCGGCATCAAAGGCGTATTGAGTTCGGTTCGCGCACCGCATCATTTGATTGTCAAGCTTGAAGGCGAATCACTGTTTAATGATGCAATGTGTATTGCCTTATTTATGACCTTGCTCAATGTTCTGCAAGGTGAAAACTTTACGGTACTGGCAGTGCTGCAAACCTTGCTTTATGAAATTGTCGTGGCGGTGCTGATTGGTCTCGGATTCGGTTTTGCGATCTTGCGGATTTTGCGCGGTAAGCATGAAATGGAATCTCTGATTTTGACCACGGCCTTGCTGGCTTGTGGTTCCTATCTGGTGGCTTTGCTGGCACATGCTTCCGCGCCAATTGCCTGTGTGATTGGTGGTTTGATTGTTGGCAATAAATGGAAAGAAATCCTGGCAGATGCTGAAATTGGTGACGTTAATCATTTCTGGCATACGGTTGAGGGAATTATCAATTCATTCCTGTTTACCCTAATTGGTCTAGAATTGTTTATTCTGGACTTGAGTACCAGTCTGGTTCTGGGCGGAATGGTGGCTTTTGTGATTCTACATCTGGCCCGTTTTGCAGCCAACTATCTGGCCTTTGCCATGTTCCCAAAAGTCAGCAAGAAAAGCTATAACGGCAGTTTGACCATCCTGTCTTGGGGCGGAGTACGGGGCGGGATTTCTTTGGCCTTAATTCTGGCGGTCGCCAATGTTCCTCAGCTGGAAGCCTATAGCAGTATTCTGGTGGGCTATACCTTTATTGTAGTGCTATTGTCCGGTGTGGTATGTGGCTTGGGCCTGCCTGCGGTGATGAATGCGTTTTATTATAATCCCAATGAAGAGACGCAGGGCTTTAAAGGCTGGTATCAACGCATGTGCCACAAGCTGAATCGTAAGGGTTTTCGCTATATTGTTGGAGAAGATGCCAAAGGAAATGAGACTATTACTATCTTTCAGCCAGAAATTCTGATTGATCAGAAAGATGCAGATGGCGTCGCCACGGTGCACCATCCAGATAAGGTTCAGGAAGTAAAACGCTTAGAAAATCCGGATAATTTCTAAAGATAAAACTTAAAAGATCAAGATGCTGCTGGATTATTTTTATCATGAGATGAGAAAGTTTGAATCAGCGTATTTCATCAGGCTTAAACACTCTCTGATAGCTTTTTATGGATAGGTTGAAGTGTGATCTTTTATTTAAATGGGCTATTGAATAGATGAAAATGACCCAGACAAGTTCAGCCAGTCAGGAAATGGCAGAAATGATTTTGGCTGTGGTCAATCAGATTCCGTATGCCAAAGTCGCCACCTACGGACAGATTGCTAGACTGGCAGGTTTACCCAAACATGCGCGATTGGTCGGTCGGGTTCTAAGTCATCTAAATGCGGACACCGATATTCCTTGGTATCGGGTGATCAATGCCCAGGCGAAAATCAGTGTGAAGCAACTGGACGAACATGGCCAGAATATCCAGCAGCAAAAACTCATGCAGGAAGGAATTTTTCTTAAAGGTGATCGCTTGGATTTAAAACGCTATCAATGGGATGGTTTGGTCAAGATATAAAAAAAATCCCCACTTGGTGAAAAGTGGGGATTTTAAACATAACTTAGTTGCGAATCACCATTACTGGGATATCCGCTTGGCCGAGAATGCTTTGCGCTACGCTGCCAAGGAACAGCTTTTTGAAGCCCGTGCGACCATGGGAACCAATCACGATCAGGTCAGAATTTAAATCTTTAGCTGCTTTGACAATCTCGCTATAAATTACCTGACCCTCAAGGAGCTGTGTATCCACTTCAACACCGGCACCAGAGAATTTTGCTTTGGCTTCATCCAGCGTTTTCAGGATGGAAGTACGGGCACGTTCAATCAGGTCATTGGTTTGTGCCGCAGAGATATATTCCGCAGCGATATAAGGGTCCAGTGCCAGCACTTGAACCACTGTGACTTTACTGTTAAATGCTTTGGCAATTTCTACAGCTTTATCCACTGCAGCATACGATGTTTCTGAACCGTCAACAGGTACTAAAATATGTTCAAAAGGCATTAGAATTCTCCTGAGGGGAATTTAGAGTTATTAGAAAATTATGACGCGTTAAACCGGGTACGAATAGTTGTTTATACTTTGATCATAGCCTGTATTGTATAAAAATAAAACCAAGTAAATACATAGGTATAATGTCTAATAGATTAAAGAATGAAGCACCTGTTTAGAGCTATTGAACAGAGTTATTTATTTAGCCTAAGTTAATAATTTATATGTAATTAATGTGATAGCCTAAGACAGTGATTAATCACATCGAATAGAGGTCGGGTCTAATTTTATTTGCGGTGACAGCTGTTCATAGCGATTTAAAATTGTTTGAGTTTCACCTGCATAAATTTTTTGCTGTAGCTGCCGGATTTTATGTTCTGTCACATGTAAACGCGCACAATGTAATGCAATCTGATTTTCCCGGGTTACCGCCAGTCGTTGGCTCTGATCATATTCCGGATAGCGCCCGATTTTCTGCTGTGCTCTGCTGAGTTGTGCCAAGGACCGTTTTTGCTGCATGCTCATCAGTTGCTGCTGATTAATCCACTGTGCCACATCACGTCTGACGCCATTATAATCTACGAAAATAGGCGAGATGATCTGGCAGGCACTCAGACTTGAAATGCCAATGAGTAAAATAAATATTTTGATTTTATACATCTAATGATTCCTCGAAGAATTAAATGGTGCTATGAATGCGTGAATTACATACTAAAAAAAGCTTTTTTGTTTAAAATTTAAAAGTTTATTCTGTATTTGCATAAAGACTGAACATTTGTTTTTTAAAATGCTTGACGATAGAAGCTGAAATTACGATAATGCGCACACAGTTTACGGCTATGTAGCTCAGTTGGTTAGAGCACCGCACTCATAATGCGGGGGTCACAAGTTCAAGTCTCGTCATAGCCACCATTTTAAAAGACCAAGCTCTCAGCTTGGTCTCTTTTTTTGTCTTTTAAAAAGCACTGCAAACCACAAAAAAATATTTGAAGCATCCACTAATTTTTAGTTTCCACAAAACATTATTTTTCCTTCTTGATGTTGGGGCTATTCTTCATTTTACTGCCGCATAAAAAAATCGCCCAAGCATTCCTTGGGCGATTCTGATTTACATCATTGAGAGCAGAATTTAGCTACCTGCTTTCCAGCCATTCACAATTGGATAACGACGCTCACGGCCATAAGAGCGTGAGCTGATACGTGGTCCAATGGCACCTTGGCGGCGCTTGTACTCATTGATATCAACCAGACGAATCACTTTTTTCACGACTTCAGCATCAAAGCCTTTGGCAATGATATCGTCTTGACTCATATCTTCTTCAATATAAGAGTACAAGATCGCATCTAGAATGTCATAGGCAGGTAAAGAGTCTTGATCGACCTGATCTGGACGCAGTTCTGCTGAAGGTGGACGGGTAATCACACGTTCCGGAATCACTGGAGTTTCTGAAATGCTGTTACGATATTTCGCCAGTTCAAACACAATGGTTTTATACACATCTTTCAGAACTGCATAACCACCGACCATATCGCCATACAGGGTGCAATAACCGACAGCTAGTTCAGACTTATTACCGGTTGCCAGCACCAGATTACCGAATTTGTTAGATAGGGCCATCAATAAGGTGCCCCGTGAACGTGCTTGCAGGTTTTCCTCGGTAGCATCGACTGGAGCGTTGCCAAAGAACGGGAATAGCACCTGCATAAAGCCGCTTACCACTGGATTGATTTCGGCAATACCGAAAGTCACGCCCATATTTTTGGCTTGAGCCGCTGCATCTTCCACACTGATTTGTGCGGTATAGGTATAAGGCATCATCACAGCTTGAACTTTGTCTGCGCCAAGCGCATCTACAGCAATCGCTAGGGTCAGGGCAGAGTCAATGCCGCCAGACAGTCCCAGAATCACACCTGGGAAGCCAGAACGCTGTACATAATCACGTGTAGCCATGACCAGGCTTTGATAAATCTCAGCCATGGTGTCTAAAGCAGGTGCAATTGCACCTTTGCTGAATTGCAGTTGTTCAGCATTAAATTCTGCAATTGCCAGATTTTCCTGGAAAGTTGGTGCCTGTAAAGCCACCTCGCCAGATTTGTTGAGCACAAAACTGGTACCGTCAAAGATCAGATCATCTTGGCCACCGACCTGGTTACAGTACACCAGATTGATATTTAGCTGTTTGACCAAGGCCGCCATGGTTTCAATGCGATGTTGTGGTTTACCCACTTCATATGGCGATGCATTCAGTACCAAAGCTGTGTCGATATTCAATTTTGCCAGTTGCTGAACAGTCGCCAAAGACCAGACATCTTCACAGATCAGTACGCCAAATTTATGTTCAAGATACTCAAATACCAGATGCTGATGACCTTCGCCAAAATAACGCTTTTCATCAAATACACCATAGTTTGGCAACACTTGTTTGTTATAAACACCCAGCACTTCGCCATCTTTCATGACAGCAGCCGAGTTATAACGTTGACCATCTTCAGTTTGATTAACAAAACCAAAGACCATGACAATATCTTTTACTTCAGTCAGTTTTTCAAAAGCTGCTTTGGTGCGTTTCACTAGACTTGGGCGAATTAATAAGTCTTCCGCAGGATAGCCCAATGTTGAAAGTTCAGGAAAGATAATCAGATCCGCTTTATCTTTTTTAGCCTGATTGGCTAGATCAATCATTTTTTGCGTATTTGCATCCAGATTGCCCACATGTGGAGAGAATTGAGCAATCGCAATTTTAAAACTTTTCATTCCAAGTAAATCCTATTCCTATAGGTTGATACACTAAATTACTGATTTTTATAATTCTAATTATCCAGTTGAGTGCACTTCGATATTCATAAAATGCCAAATGGCTTAAATAAAAAAAACTTTTTATCGCATGATTATTGAATCTTAATCTGCGATGCAAAATAATCATACCGGCTTATTTTATCGAAATTTTATCGAGAAGCTAGAGCTGATTTAGCAGAACAGGCATTGAGTGAAAAAGTTATTATATAAAATTAGAAAATATGCTGATTTTTTATGCATCTAGGCTTATATAGATTTAAAGACTGAAGTGGAAATTTGGGCTTTTAAAATATGCCTTAGCTATATTGTTTGGAATTAAACTGATTAAATATCATCTGTTTATTTGTGTATTTAAAATAACATTCGGAATTTTTTTTAGAAAAATATCCCGGGCAATATCGCCTTGTTGTTCAATATTGTAGGTTGAAAATGATTTGTTGGGATTAAATTGATATTTGTACGGATTATATTTTCCCAAGCTGAGAAAATAAGCACTTTGTAAAAATGCCCCTTTTAAAAGCACATTGATATGGCATTGATATTGATAAATATGCGCCATTTCATGAATAAATAGCGCCTGATAAGATAAACTCTCGCGCGAATAATCTTCCCGATAATTTAAATTGCGTACATGGATGTAGCCACTGGGGGCCATAATGACATGTTTGGATTGCCAGGGCAGGTAGGGGTGATTCATGATTTTAACGCGAGAATAATCGATCAGGTTGCCAAATACCTGTTGGGAAATTTTGATTTCACCAGGCGTTAGACTGCGGCACTTAAACTGTTCAAAACGAACCAGTCGTAAAATAAAGGGCAGAAAATACAACAGCATTCAATATGCATCCTGTTTTTAGGTGACTTAGTTCGTGAATATGATTTTGATATGCTAATTTTAAAACGTTTCAGGTCAATTTTTTGTAGGCTTTTGTCAGCACTAAAAAAAACCACCCGGGAGGGTGGTTTTTTTTAAGTCTTTCGACGCGGTTCGAATTAACGAACGATATCGCGTTGAACTTCGCCAGTGTAAAGCTGACGAGGACGACCGATCTTGTAAGGACCGCTGTGCATTTCTAACCAGTGGCTAATCCAGCCAACAGTACGTGCAAGCGCGAATATTACAGTAAACATTTCAGTCGGGATACCAATCGCTTTAAGGATGATACCTGAGTAGAAGTCTACGTTCGGGTAAAGGTTACGCTTGATGAAGTATTCGTCAGAAAGCGCGATACGTTCAAGCTCCATAGCCAGTGCAAGCTGTGGATCATTGATGCCAAGTGCACCAAGAACTTCGTCGCAAGTTTCTTTCATTACTTTCGCACGTGGATCGAAGTTTTTGTAAACTCGGTGACCGAAGCCCATCAGTTTAACTTCTTTAGTTTTCACTTTTTCCATGAAGCCAGCAACGTTTTCTACAGTGCCGATTTCGTCAAGCATCTTAAGAACAGCTTCGTTCGCGCCGCCGTGAGCAGGGCCCCAAAGTGCAGAGATACCAGCAGCGATACATGCATACGGATTCGCACCGGTAGAACCAGCTAAACGTACTGTAGACGTAGACGCATTTTGTTCGTGGTCAGCATGAAGCGTGAAGATACGGTCCATTGCTTTTGCAAGAATTGGATCAACTTTATAATCACGGTCTGCAGGAGTAGCAAACATCATGTGTAGGAAGTTTTCTGCATAACCAAGGTCGTTACGTGGGTAAACGAATGGTTGACCGATGGTGTACTTGTAGCTCCAAGCCGCCAGCGTAGGAATCTTCGCGATTAAACGAATTGCAGTGATTTCACGGTGGTTCACATCTTCGATGTCAAGGTTGTTGTGATAGAACGCAGACAACGCACCAACCACACCTACCATGATCGCCATAGGATGCGCATCACGACGGAAACCATTGTAGAAACGGCTAACTTGATCGTGAACCATTGTATGGTTACGTACTTTAGCGTCAAATTCTTCTTTTTGCTCAGCAGTTGGAAGTTCGCCATTTAACAATAAATAGCAAGTTTCCAAGTAATCAGCTTTAGTCGCCAATTGATCGATTGGGTAGCCACGGTGTAAAAGTACACCTTTGTTACCATCGATGAACGTGATTTTAGACTCGCACGCAGCTGTCGCCATAAAACCAGGATCAAAAGTAAAGTGACCTGCAGCCAACACATCTTTAACGTCGATTACATCTGGGCCCAATGTGCCGCTGTAAATTGGTAGTTCAATTTCTTTGCCATCAAGCTGTAAAACGGCTTTCTTGCCAGTTGCTTCAGACATTCAATAGATCTCCTGTCCTGGTGAATGTATATCCGCTTTGTCTATCAATCTTTTAATGCACAAAACGGACGGATCAAAAATTTGCTATAAGATTAGTGAGTACTGAAATTTTGTCAATTATACTTATGGATGAAAAATGACGGCCGCACAGCAGTTTAGTCACATTCGCTCAGTATAAAAAGTTCAGTAAAATCACAGCATCAAACCTCTATAATAAGTCAAATTGATGCAGAGGTGCAGAAAAAAATAGACTGCTTGGGGCATTTGTAAGCGTTTTTTCCTAGCAAGAAATGCGGGCGAAAATAGTGAAAGATTAAGGTGAGCATGCTTAAAACTATATAAATCTCATAACTTACATCGTTTTTGCCAAGCTGAATTTAACAGGTAGAATTATAAATAAAAGCAATTAATTGAATTTTGAATATGGTTCAATTGATTAAAAAGTAGCTTAATAAATGGCCAGTTTGGCAGCAAAGGTAAGCAGTATAAAAATAAATGAATGATTTTTTGAATCTAAATGCTTCAAATCGATTGAAAAACCCATCGTGTGGTGTACTAAGTCGCTATTTAACATCAGGTTATCTGAATCACTGTGCTGCTGAATTGGGGCAATTGGTCTGTTAAATCTAGACACTTGATTTAAATCTGAATTAAAAAGAGATTTAAATAATATTTGTGATGGAACTGTGCATCTTTAGTCTAAAACTCAAACATGATCCTGTAGGCTGAAAACCGAGTAAATTAATCATCTTAATTATTTAAAAACAATCATATAGATAGGAATTGAAAGGGTGGAATAATATATAAAGTCTGACTTATTGTTGTTAATGATTCTTATTTAATGGTTTTTTATCCAAAAAGCCAAATTCAGCCGTTTGTATTTTAATAGTTCACGTTTTATAATTCAGTGTCGTTTTGATTTTAGGCATGTATTTGCCTGAGAATGCCAGCTTTCCTTCGAATTAATTCCAACAAACTCCGGATGGAGTTTTTACTTACAGGATGCCCGCTGTGAAAAGCAACAGACCTGTCAATTTGTCCATGGGTCAAGTTTTAGAAGTAAACTTAAAATCACCCGTGGCTATTGCATCAATTCTACACCGTCTTTCAGGTGTTATCGTATTCTTACTCGTACCGGTCCTTCTATGGATTTTAGACAAGTCATTGTCTTCGCCTGAAGGTTTTGCGCAAGTTCAAGAAATCTTTAACGGTTTCATTGTTCGCTTTATTGTATGGGTATTTGTCGCCGGCATGATTTTTCACTTTATTGCGGGTGTTAAGCATTTACTTGCTGACATTGGCGTTGCTGAAGAACTAGAAAGTGGCCGTGTTGCATCTACTATCGCATTAATCTTGTCTGCAATCGGTATTGTTGCAGCATTTGTATGGATCGTACTCTAATGAAAAGCGCTACTGGTTTAACAGGTTCAGGTTCTCGCGATTGGTTTCTCCAACGTGTCAGTGCTGTAGTTCTAGCTGTTTATACCGTTGTTGTACTGGGTTGGATTCTACTGAATGGTGGTTTCAACTTTGAACAGTGGTACGGCTTTATGATGACAGTTCCAATGAAGATCATGTCTTTGTTGGCGGTCTTATCTCTTGTTGCACACGCATGGATCGGCATGTGGCAGGTATTCACGGATTATGTGACTACTCGTCAAATGGGTCCTTCAGCTTCAGGTTTACGCCTTGTACTGACTTCAGCAGTGATCATTGCTGTACTTGCATATGCAATCTGGGCGATCCAGATTTTTTGGGCGAATTGATAGGAAACAATCATGGGCGCTATAAACCCTAAAGAAGATTACACAAATATTCCGCACGAAACTTTCGATGCTGTCATCGTTGGTGGTGGTGGTTCAGGTATGCGTGCGTCTTACCAACTTGCTCAAGCTGGTTTGAAAGTTGCGGTTCTGACTAAAGTATTCCCAACTCGTTCGCACACTGTTGCAGCGCAGGGTGGTATTGGTGCATCTCTTGGTAACATGCAAGAAGATAACTGGCACTACCACTTCTACGACACAGTGAAAGGTTCGGATTGGTTAGGTGACCAAGACGCAATCGAGTTCATGACTCGTGAAGCGCCTCAAGTGGTTTATGAGCTTGAACACCTAGGTATGCCATTCGACCGTAACGCTGACGGTACAATTTACCAGCGTCCATTCGGTGGTCACTCAGCAAACTACGGTGAGAAAGCTGTGCCACGTGCATGTGCTGCTGCCGACCGTACCGGTCACGCACTTCTTCACACGCTTTATCAAAGCAACGTGAAAATGGGCACTCAGTTCTTCGTAGAATGGATTGCGCTTGACCTGATCCGTAACGAAAAAGGCGACGTTCTTGGTGTTACAGCAATTGACCAGGAAACAGGTAAAATTGCAGTATTCCAGGCGAAAGCGACATTGTTTGCTACTGGTGGTGCTGGTCGTGTTTACCGTGCATCTACAAATGCTTATATCAACACTGGTGACGGTCTTGGTATGGCTGCTCGTGCAGGTATTCCATTACAAGATATGGAATTCTGGCAATTCCACCCAACGGGTGTTGCGGGCGCAGGCGTATTGTTGACTGAAGGTTGTCGTGGTGAAGGTGCAATCCTTCGTAACAAAGACGGCGAACCGTTCATGGAACGTTATGCACCAACTTTGAAAGACTTGGCGCCACGTGACTTCGTATCACGTTCTATGGACCAAGAGATCAAAGAAGGTCGTGGTTGTGGTCCTAAAGGCGATTACATCCTGCTTGATATGACGCACTTGGGTGCTGACACGATCATGAAACGTCTTCCATCTGTATTCGAGATTGGTAAGAAATTCGCGAACGTTGACATCACTAAAGAGCCAATTCCTGTAGTACCAACAATTCATTACCAAATGGGTGGTATTCCAACGAATATTCATGGTCAAGTGGTTGTTCCTGAGTCTCGTGAAACTGAAGCGCTTGTTGCTAACTACAATAAAGACACCGACGTTTACTCTACAAATGCCGAAGGTCGTGACTTCACTAAACCAGTGAAAGGTTTCTATGCAATTGGTGAGTGTTCATGTGTATCTGTACACGGTGCAAACCGTTTAGGTACGAACTCACTGCTTGACTTGGTGGTATTTGGTAAGGCGGCAGGTAAACACATCATTGAATATGTGACTAAACATCACGGTGATGAGTACGAACCACTTCCAACAACTGTGCTTGAAGAAACTGTTGAACGTATTCGTAAACTTGACGAATCGACTACAGGTGAGAATGCTCAAGAGGTTGCTGATGCAATCCGTGACATCGTTCAAGACCACGCTGGTGTATTCCGTACATCTGCGCTTCTAGATGAAGGTGTGAAACAGATTCTTGCAATTGAACCGCGCGTACGTAACATTCACTTGAAAGACAAATCTAAAGTATTCAACACTGCACGTATTGAAGCACTAGAAGTTGAAAACTTGTATGAAGTTGCAAAAGCAACGCTTATTTCTGCGGCTGCTCGTAAAGAGTGTCGTGGTGCGCATACGGTTGTAGATTTTGAATTGTCACCAGATCATCCTGAATACCCATATGGTCGTCGTGATGATGAATGGATGAAGCATACTCTTTGGTTCTCTGCGGATAACCATCTGGAGTACAAGCCAGTTCGTTACCGTCCATTGTCGGTTGATGCGATTCCACCTAAACCACGTACATTCTAATCAGGAGAATTCAGATGAGTAGAGGTACTCGTACATTTCATATCTACCGCTACGATCCTGATAAGGATAAAGCACCGTACATGCAAACTTTCAAACTTGAACTGACTGACAAGCACCGTATGTTGCTTGATGCGCTTCTTGCATTGAAAGTACAGGACGAAACTTTAACGTTCCGTCGTTCATGTCGTGAAGGTATTTGTGGTTCTGATGGCGTGAACATCAATGGTAAAAACGGTTTGGCGTGTCTTTGGAACCTGAACGACTTACCAAATGAAATTACTGTTCGTCCATTGCCTGGTCTTCCTGTAGTGAAAGACTTGGTGGTTGATATGAACCAGTTCTATGATCAGTACAACAAGATCCATCCATTCTTGATCAACAACCAGCCTGCGCCTCCTAAGGAACGTTTACAGTCTCCTGAAGAGCGTGAGCATCTTGATGGTCTATATGAATGTATTCTATGTGCATGCTGTTCAACTTCATGCCCGTCATTCTGGTGGAACCCGGACAAGTTCTTGGGTCCTTCAGCATTGTTGAACGCTTACCGCTTCATTATTGACTCGCGTGATACGGGAACACAAGAGCGTTTGGCTCGTCTAGACGACCCGTTCTCATTGTTCCGTTGTAAAGGCATTATGAACTGTGTATCTGTATGTCCTAAAGGCTTGAACCCAACTAAAGCAATCGGTCACATCCGTAATATGCTTTTAGATATGGCAGGCTAATAGGCTGCTCTTCGCAGTTTAGAAAAAAGCACACCTTCAGGTGTGCTTTTTTTATGCAAACTATTGGAAAAATTAAAAAATCATAGGATAAAAATAAAGATACTATACTTAAAATGTATAAAGTTGAGTGAAACAGTCAGGAAAAGGGTAATGGCTTTGAGCGCCATATAAGAAGAACATGTGATTATTTTGGGTATTTATGATTTTTAGATGTAAAACTGACCTGAAAAATAGCAAGAACGATGTTATTATATAACGGAAATTTAAGGAGGGAGTGGATTGAAAGGTTTGCTCTCTTTTTATTTATCGGAAATGCTTAGGACTTAAGTCTACATTGAATCTATTTTTGAGATAAAGCACCATATATTAGAGTAAAATATCTGAACTGTATTTAGCCAATTTATGGAAGGTATGTGTCAAAAAAATCAATTGAAAAGTTGAGAACATGTTAGCATTTAGCCCATGACTATGTTTAAAAAATGCCACGCCAGGTACATTTTTTAAACACTGCATAATCAGGGACTGGTATATAAAAGGTAGACCCGAGTCGCTTTAGAAAAAATCTTTGTTAATGCTTGCTTTTTTCTAAGTCGATTTGCAAAAAATTGCCCGGTTTCGATCGGGTATTCAATGAGTGATGATGCCGCTGAGGGGCGTTATTGTTCATTAAACATATCAAGATTTTCTTGGTGTGGTGATAACGCCTCATGGCTTATGCCTTATGGGGGACTAGTATCATATTACCAATTTGATGCTAATAATCCTGGGTTTTGCTTAAAAAGCATCCTGAAAATGTTTTTGCAATAGGAAATGGGTCCACAAATGCAAGAAGTTGCTGACGCTCTGCGTCTTGACACTGAACTTTCCGCTGATAGTGCAGCGTATATTGAAGAACTTTATGAGCAGTATCTGACTGCTCCAGACTCAGTGGGTGCTGACTGGAGAGCGTACTTCGATAAATTCCCAAAAGGTGATCAACCACACAGTAATGTACGTGAGCAATTCCTACTTTTAGGTCGCAATTCAAGCCGTATTCAGCCTATTGTTCAGTCGACAGTCAGCTCAGAGCATGAACGTCGTCAAATTGGCGTGCTACAGCTGATTGCTGCGTACCGTAACCGTGGTCACCAGAAAGCAAAACTGGATCCATTAGGTTTGGCGAAGCGTGAAGTTGTGCCTGATCTAGATCTTGCTGCGCATGGTTTGACTCAGTCTGACTTAGACACAGTATTCAATACTGGTAACTTGGCGATCGGTAAAGAAGAAGCGACTTTGGCTGAAATGGTTCAGTCAATGGAAGCCACTTACTGTGGTTCAATCGGTGCTGAATACATGCATATCGTGGACACCAAAGAAAAACGTTGGATTCAACAACGTCTAGAAAGTGCACGCGGTCAATATGGCTTCAATGCTGATCAAAAGAAACATGTCCTTGAGCGTTTAACTGCGGCTGAAGGCCTAGAAAAATATCTTGGTAATAAATTCGTTGGTGCCAAACGTTTCGGCGTTGAAGGTGGTGAAGCATTCATCCCGATGGTCAACGAAATTATTCAGCGTGCAGGTTCTGTAGGCTGTAAAGAAGTTGTGATCGGTATGCCTCACCGCGGCCGTTTAAACCTTCTTGTTAACATCATGGGTAAGAACCCGGCTGACCTGTTTGGTGAGTTCGAAGGTAAGTCTATTCACAAGAAAGGTTCTGGTGACGTTAAGTATCACCAAGGCTTCTCTTCAAACGTGATGACTCCAGGTGGCGAAGTTCACTTGGCATTGGCGTTTAACCCGTCACACCTTGAAATCGTTGGCCCTGTGGTTGAAGGTTCAGTACGTGCACGTCAAGTACGTCGTAAAGACATTGGCGGCGATGACGTATTGCCACTAATCGTACACGGTGATGCTGCATTTGCAGGTCAGGGCGTTAACCAGGAAACTTTCCAGATGTCACAAACTCGCGGTTATACCGTGGGTGGTACAGTGCACATTGTAATTAACAACCAGGTTGGTTTCACGACGTCTGATCCACGTGACGCACGTTCTACAGAATACTGTACTGACATCGCAAAAATGATTCAGGCACCGATTTTCCATGTCAATGGTGATGATCCTGAAGCTGTGGTGTTCATTTCACAATTGGCACATGACTTCCGTCATACCTTCCGTAAAGACGTTGTGATTGACATGTTCTGCTACCGTCGTCGTGGTCATAACGAAGCGGATGAGCCAGCTGCAACTCAACCAATGATGTATCAAGTGATTAACAAGAAAGCGACCACGCGTACGCTTTATGCGGACCAACTGGTACAACAGGGTGTTCTTGATCGCGCAAGTGCAGATCAGATGGTTGAAAACTACCGTGCCGACCTGGAAGCGGGTAATCACGTTGCCAATGCACTGGTACTTGAACCAAACAAAAAAATGTTTGTGGACTGGACGCCTTACTTAGGTCATGAGTACACAGACGAGTGGGATACAACTTTCCCAATCGAACGTCTGAAAGAACTTGGCAAGAAAATGCGTGAGCTTCCTGAAGGCTTCGTGATGCAGCGTCAAGTTGCAAAAGTAATTGATGACCGTCTGAAAATGCAAACGGGTGAAATGCCTCTGAACTGGGGTGCTGCTGAAACTCTGGCGTATGCAACTGTACTAGATGATGGTTACTTGCTTCGTTTAACGGGTGAAGACGTAGGTCGTGGTACTTTCTCACACCGTCATGCAAAACTGCATAATCAGGTAGATGGTTCAACTTATCTTCCACTGTGTAACCTGAAAGAAAACCAGCCGCGTACTGCAATCTATGACTCTTTGTTGTCAGAAATGGCTGTATTGGCATTTGAATATGGTTATGCGACGACTCTTCCTAAGAGTTTGATCATCTGGGAAGCACAATTCGGTGACTTCGCAAACTGTGCACAGGTTGTCATTGACCAGTTCATCTCATCTGGTGAAACCAAATGGGAGCGTGTATGTGGCTTAACTATGCTTCTTCCACACGGTTTTGAAGGTCAAGGTCCAGAACATTCATCTGCACGTTTGGAACGTTTCTTGCAGCTATGTGCTGAAGACAACATGCAAGTCATCACACCGACTACGCCTGCGCAGATTTTCCACGCATTACGTCGTCAAGCGATTCGTCCAATCCGTAAGCCATTGATTGTTACTTCGCCGAAATCTTTACTTCGTCACAAGCTTGCTGTATCTAGCCTTGAAGAGCTTGCAAACGGTACATTCCAAACCGTGATTGATGAAGTAGACAACATCAACAAGTCAGATGTAACCCGTCTGGTTTTGTGTGGTGGTAAGGTGTATTACGACCTAGTTGAAAAACGTCGTGAAAAAGAATTGAACAACACTGCAATTGTACGTATTGAACAATTATATCCATACCCAGAAAAACGCCTGGCAGAAGTGCTTGCGCAATATCCAAACGTTAAAGAACTTGTTTGGGCGCAAGAAGAACCGAAGAACCAAGGCGCTTGGTTGTTCATCGCACCGCGTCTATATGACGACGTGATGAAAGCGGGTAAACAAGTACGTATTAGCTATGCAGGCCGTGAAGCTTCTGCTGCACCGGCATGTGGTTCACCATATTTGCATGCAAAACAACAAGCTCAGCTCATCAACGACGCGCTTGCGATCGACGCTGAATAATCCAGGAGATTCTAAGTAATGGCAACCGAAATTAAAGCACCGGTATTCCCAGAGTCAGTTGCGGACGGTACGATCGCAACTTGGCACAAACAACCAGGTGAAGCAGTGTCACGTGATGAAGTGATCTGCGATATTGAGACTGATAAAGTTGTTTTAGAAGTTGTTGCTCCTGCAGACGGTACACTTGCATCTATTATTAAAGGTGAAGGCGATACTGTTCTTTCAGCTGAAGTCATTGCACAGTTTGAAGAAGGTGCTGTTTCTGGCGCTACGCAAACTCAAGCAGTTCAGTCTGAAGAGAAAGTTGAACAAGCTGCTGCGCAAACTGAAGCGGGTAATGCACCGATCGTTGAACGTCAACAAGTACAGGATCAGGCTCCAGCAGTGCGTAAAGCATTGACTGAATCTGGTGTTGCAGCTGCTGACGTTGCAGGTACAGGCCGTGGCGGTCGCATCACGAAAGAAGATGTGGCAAATCATCAAGCGAAACCGGCAGCACCTGCAGCGCAACCATTAAGCGTTGCAGTGGGCGAGCGTATCGAAAAACGTGTTCCTATGACTCGCCTTCGTAAGCGTGTTGCTGAACGTTTACTTGCAGCGACTCAAGAAACTGCAATGTTGACCACGTTCAACGAAGTGAACATGAAACCAATCATGGAAATGCGTGCTCAATACAAAGATGCATTCGAGAAGCGTCATGGTGCGCGTCTTGGCTTCATGTCATTCTTCGTTAAAGCAGCAACTGAAGCACTTAAACGCTATCCAGCGGTAAATGCTTCAATTGATGGCGATGACATCGTGTATCACGGTTACTACGACATCGGTGTTGCAGTTTCATCTGAGCGTGGTCTAGTGGTTCCTGTTCTTCGTGATACAGACCGCATGAACTATGCTGAAGTTGAAAACGGCATCCGTGCATATGCTGGCAAGGCACGTGACGGTAAACTGGGTATCGAAGATATGACTGGCGGTACATTCACTATTACTAATGGTGGTACTTTCGGTTCATTGCTTTCTACACCAATTCTAAATACACCACAAACTGCGATTCTGGGTATGCATAAAATCCAGGAACGTCCGATGGCGGTGAATGGTCAAGTAGAAATCTTGCCAATGATGTACCTTGCACTGTCTTATGACC
This sequence comes from Acinetobacter lwoffii, assembly GCF_024129435.1. Taxonomy (GTDB): domain Bacteria; phylum Pseudomonadota; class Gammaproteobacteria; order Pseudomonadales; family Moraxellaceae; genus Acinetobacter; species Acinetobacter lwoffii_F. The sequence goes on from NZ_JAMXXN010000005.1 coordinate 121,515, forward strand.
ACCGTTTAATCGATGGTAAAGAAGCAGTCGGTTTCCTTGTAACAATCAAAGAATTGTTAGAAGAGCCAGCGCGTCTGATCCTTGATCTGTAATTTATTCATTAAAAATCTCCCCTAACCCCTCTTTAAAAAGAGGGGAAGATCCCCCTTTGGAAAAGGGGGATTAATAAGGGGGATTAGTTGGAGATAAACATGTCTCAATTCGATTTAGTCGTAATTGGTGGTGGCCCGGGCGGCTACGAAGCAGCAATTCGTGCAGCTCAACTTGGTTTTAAAGTTGCGTGTATCGAAAAACGTATTCATAAAGGTAAACCATCTTTAGGTGGTACTTGCTTAAACGTCGGTTGTATCCCGTCTAAAGCTTTACTTGATTCTTCACATCGTTATGAAGATACAGTTCAACATCTAGATGACCATGGTATTACGACTGGTGAAGTTAAATTCGATCTTTCTAAAATGCTGGCTCGTAAAGACAAAGTTGTAGATCAATTGACTGGCGGTATCGATCAGTTACTTAAAGGTAATGGCATCGAGTGGTTAAAAGGTACGGGTAAACTGCTTGCAGGTAAAAAAGTAGAATTTGTTTCTCACGAAGGTGAAACTCAAGTTTTAGAGCCTAAATATGTGATTCTTGCGACGGGTTCTGTACCAGTAAATATTCCAGTGGCTCCTGTAGATCAAGACTTAATTGTTGATTCTACTGGCGCGCTTGAATTCCCAGAAGTACCTAAGCGTTTAGGTGTAATTGGTGCGGGCGTGATCGGTCTTGAGCTTGGTTCTGTATGGCGTCGTCTTGGTGCTGAAGTTGTTGTATTTGAAGCAATGGATGAATTCTTACCAATGGCTGATAAAGCATTGGCAAAAGACTTCCAAAAACTGTTGACTAAGCAAGGTATGGATATCCGTATCGGTGCAAAAGTTGCAGGTACTGAAATCAATGGTCGTGAAGTAACGGTTAAATATAACCAAGCTGGTGAAGACAAAACTGAAACTTTCGATAAATTGATCGTTTGTGTCGGTCGTCGCGCATATGCTGAAGGTTTATTGGCTGATGATTCAGGCATTAAATTGACTGAACGCGGTTTGGTTGAAGTCAACGATTGGTGTGCAACTTCAGTTGAAGGCGTATACGCAATTGGTGACTTGGTACGTGGTCCAATGCTTGCGCATAAAGCAATGGAAGAAGGCGTAATGGCGGTTGAGCGTATTCACGGCCATGCTGCACAAGTGAACTATGACACCATTATTTCTGTAATTTACACACATCCGGAAGCGGCGTGGGTAGGTTTAACAGAACAGCAAGCGACTGAAAAAGGTCACGAAGTTAAAACGGGTCAATTCGGTTTTGCTGTGAACGGTCGTGCTTTAGCTGCGGGTGAAGGTGCCGGTTTCGTGAAGTTTGTTGCTGATGCAAAAACGGATCGTTTACTCGGTATGCACGTGATTGGACCTGCTGCGTCTGATATCGTTCACCAAGGTATGATCGCGCTTGAGTTTGTATCTTCAGTTGAAGATCTTCAGTTGATGACTTTCGGTCACCCGACATTCTCTGAAGTGGTACATGAAGCTGCACTTGCAGTTGATGGGCGTGCGATTCACGCGATCCAACGTAAGCGTAAGTAATTCGAAAAAAGAGCGACTTAGGTCGCTCTTTTTACATTTCATGGTTGTTTTTATTGGAACAATCATCTAAAAATAAAGATAACGATTTTAAGAAATGCTGGTACTGCTTTGACGGACGTCTGGGTGCTGGTGGGTCATAACAAAGTAAAGAAGCAATAAAAGGTTATTCAATGAATTTACATGAGTATCAAGCGAAAGCGTTATTAAAAAAATATGGTATGCCTGTACAGGAAGGAATACTGGCCACCAATGCCGATGAAACGGTACGTGCTTTTGAACAGCTAGGTGGTAAATTCGCTGTATTGAAGGCTCAGGTACATGCTGGTGGTCGTGGGAAAGCCGGCGGTGTTAAAGTGGTGAAATCGGCTTCTGAAGCTGCTGAATATGCCAATCAGATTCTTGGTTCACGCTTGGTGACTTATCAGACTGATGCCAATGGCCAGCCGGTAAATAGTATTTTAGTTTCTGAAGATGTTTATCCGGTTGAGCGTGAGTTGTACCTGGGAGCTGTGGTGGATCGCTCAACGCGACGCATCACCTTTATGGCATCGACAGAGGGCGGTGTTGAAATTGAGAAAGTGGCCGAAGAAAGCCCTGAAAAAATTATTAAAGTTGAAGTTGATCCTTTAGTAGGTCTGATGCCATTTCAGGCACGTGAAGTTGCTTTTGCTCTTAAACTCAAAGATGGGCAGATCAATCAATTTGTTAAGGTCATGACAGCTGCTTATCAGGCATTTGTAGATAATGATTTTGCGCTTTTCGAAATCAATCCGCTGTCCGTACGTGAAAATGGTGACATTCTCTGTGTCGATGCCAAAGTCGGAATCGATTCAAATGCCTTGTATCGTTTACCAGAAGTGGCTGCACTACGTGATAAGTCTCAGGAAAATGAACGTGAGCTGAAAGCCTCTGAGTATGATCTGAACTATGTCGCCTTGGAAGGTAATATTGGTTGTATGGTCAATGGTGCTGGTCTTGCCATGGCAACCATGGACATCATCAAGCTCTATGGCGGTCAACCGGCTAACTTCCTCGATGTGGGTGGTGGTGCGACCAAAGAGCGCGTGATTGAAGCTTTTAAAATTATTCTGGCAGATCATTCTGTGCAGGGTGTATTAATCAATATTTTTGGTGGAATTGTACGTTGTGACATGATTGCTGAAGCCATTATTGCAGCGGTTCAGGAGGTAAATGTAACCGTTCCTGTGGTTGTTCGCCTCGAAGGCAACAATGCGGAACTGGGTGCAAAATTACTGGATGAATCAGGTTTGAAATTGATTTCTGCACATGGTCTTGCTGACGCTGCAGAAAAAATCGTTGCTGCTGTAAAAGCTTAAAGGGGTATTGATCATGAGCGTATTAGTTAATAAAGAAACTAAAGTATTGGTACAGGGCTTTACAGGTAAAAACGGTACATTCCATTCTGAACAGGCTCTGGCCTATGGTACCAAAATTGTCGGTGGTGTAACCCCAGGTAAAGGTGGTCAAACCCATCTAGAATTGCCTGTATTTAATACCATGCGTGAAGCAGTAAAAGAAACTGCTGCAGATGCTTCGGTGATTTATGTTCCGGCACCTTTTGTACTGGATTCTATTGTTGAAGCCATCGATTCGGGCATTGAGTTAATTGTGGTGATCACTGAGGGTGTACCGACCATCGACATGCTCAAAGCCAAACGTTATTTGGAAACCAATGGTAATGGTACACGTTTAATCGGACCAAACTGTCCGGGCATTATTACGCCGGGTGAATGTAAGATCGGAATTATGCCGGGTCATATTCATCAGCCAGGCAAAATCGGCATTATCTCGCGTTCAGGCACATTGACTTATGAAGCTGTAGCACAAACGACGAAACTCGGTCTAGGTCAGTCGACCTGTATCGGTATCGGGGGTGATCCAATTCCTGGCATGAACCAGATTGACTGTTTGAAACTGTTCCAGGACGATCCGCAAACTGAAGCAATTATTATGATTGGTGAAATTGGCGGTACTGCAGAAGAAGAAGCAGCAGAGTATATTCAATCGAATGTCACCAAGCCGGTTGTAGGTTATATTGCCGGTGTAACTGCGCCGAAAGGTAAACGTATGGGACACGCAGGTGCGATTATTTCAGGTGGTAAGGGTACAGCAGAAGAGAAGTTTGCTGCATTTGAGCGTGCGGGTATGGCCTATACGCGCAGCCCAGCTGAGCTTGGTTCGACCATGCTGCAAGTGTTAAAAGATAAAGGTTTGGTTTGAAATCCAAAGTAAATCTGTAAAAAAGCTCCCATTTGGGAGCTTTTTTATATCTCAGTTAATTTTTAACTTTTCGATTTCAGGCTCTGAGTCATCCCATTAATATCACCACCCTGAATACCTAGCTCATTCATCAGACTGTCAATAAGCGGTGCCTGACTACGATAGCGTAGGGCACTATTCACCACCTGATCGGACAGCGCAACATTGCCATTTTCATGCTGTGCATCTGCCTGACAAGCACCAGCATGGCTGCCATGCAAACCATTCACCTGCAGAATCTTGATGTCATCAATATTTTCCATTGGTTTGACACTTTCACGGATAATTTCAGGCAGGTATTTCAGCATAGCCAAACGGATCTGCATTTCGACCTGTTCCGATGACAGTACATTATTGGCTTCATTAACCGCACGTGTACCTTCAGCATCGACCTGATATTGTTTTTCCATCGCTTGAGCCAGTAATACTTTGGCATCGGCTTCACCTTTGGCTTTCAGGCGAACTTTCTCGGCTTCAGCTTCTGCGGCAATACGAATCGCTTCTGCGTCATCCGCCGCCGCCTGTTTACCTGCTTCAGCAGCAACTGTAATTGCAATCGCATCTTTTTCAGCATGTTCTTTGGCTGCGACCAGTTCAACCGCTTTTTGACGTTCAGCCTGCTGAATTTGACGTACGGTGATGACTTCTTCTTCCGCTTTTACCGCTTGTGCACGCGCCTGATCGGCTTGGGCTTTGGCTTCAGATTCGGCACGTGATTTTTCTGCAATGGCAATAGCACGATCCTGTTCAGCCAGTTCAATGGTTTTCTTCTGCTCAACCTGAGCTTTTTGAATCAGCTGTGCTTTCTGGATGTTTTCATTTTCCACATCACGAGCTGCCAAAATACGTTTTAATTCAACCTCGCGTTCAGCAGCAATACGGGCTTCTTCCGCTTCACGTTTTTTAGCAGCTTCCTGGGCTGCAATTTCAGCTAACTGTTCAGCACGTCGAATCGAAATTTCACGTTCCTGTTGCAGTTTGGCATATTCTTCTTCACGAATAATTTGCAGACGCGCTTGCTCGGCTTCCAGGTTTTTGGTTTTAATCGCCAGGTCGGTATCCTGTTCAATATGGTTGCGTTTACGGCGACGATCTTCAATGGTTTCAGTTAATTTAGTCAGACCTTCAGCATCGAAAGCATTTTGTGGATTGAAATACTTAAACCCAGTTTGATCCAGTCCGGTCAGAGAAACGGTTTCCAGCTCCAGACCATTTTTATGCAGATCTTCTGATACCACTTGCTGCACTTTTTGTACAAAATCTACCCGTTTTTCATGCAATTCTTCCATCGCCATCTCGGCAGCTACGGCACGCAAGGAGTCTACAAATTTACCTTCCACCAGATTTTTGAGTTCATTCGGTGACATGGTTTTCTGACCCAGTGTTTGAGCTGCAACTGCAATGGAATCGGCTGTAGGCTTGACCCGCACATAGAATTCGGCCATCACATCGACACGCATCCGGTCACGAGTAATCAATGCCTGATCATCGGCACGGCGTACTTCAAGGCGCAAGGTGTTCATATTTACCGGAATGATTTCATGCAAGACGGGAAGTACAATGGCACCTCCACCCAGAATGACTTTTTCTCCACCCCATCCGGTACGAACAAAAGAAATCTCTTTACTGGAGCGACGGTATAAGCGTGCAATGATGAGCCCAAAGGTCACCAGTGCTACAAAAATAATTCCCGCAATAATTAAAATATTATATAAATCAAATGTTAACATTGTTATAAAGTCTCAATTGAGTGCTAGCTAAATAAAATTAAAGTGCAATGGCTTGAAAGCCGTTCTTGGTTTTGTGGGTTAGAACTACATTCTGACCTTGATTTAAAATTTGATTGTTTTCTGGTTCAACCAGTACATAGTGGGTCTGACCATGTTGATCACGGACTTTGGCCTGCGCCGGAGAATTCACTTTGGCATCTCCGAGAATAATGGTCGCGGTACGTCCGATGAGTTCATCACTATGAATCGCAGAGGTTTCGTCTTGGGGCAGGAGCTTACTGGCGGCCATGGCAAGAAAGCGCACCACAGGCATACACAGAAACAGGCAGGCCGGAGAAATCAGCCAAACATTAAACAGCTGGCTGGTCAGGCGCTCAAATATGCCCTGAATCAATAAACCGCTTAACCCATAACTGGTCAGAAAAATGATTAGCCAGATAAATAAAGGCAGACGCCCCAGATATAACCAGTCAAATACTTTGCTGAAAACACCCGGAGACTGATCCGGGCTTATTTCTGGTTGCAGGGGATCTTCAGGTAAAAACTGTTCAAAGATATGCTGAGAGCCGCCGCCAAGCAGCAATAGAATACATTCTAGTGCTGCAAACATCAGCATTAGGCTCAGGCTAATACTAAATACGATATTTGATGGATGCGTAAACAGTTCCCACATTTCTTTATCTCTATAATTATGTTTTTAGGAAAAGTGTCTGAAAGTTTTTATTGATATAACGATAACAGTAATTACTGATTTTGTATGCAAAAAAATAACAAAAAACCCGATAAACAAGGATTGAATATATTGATTATTTAATAATTATTGAACTATTAAAATTAATAATAAACTATAAGTTAAATGGATGTTTGAGCAAGTGATGCCATAGCGGCAATAGGAATTCTGAATAGGACAGCACTCTGTGTGTGCTTGCCTTAGAAAGATATAGAGATACATCGACCTGAGTATCTCTAAATTTTCTATTCAAGCCTAAAGCAGGGCAGTCTGAATCCGGACTTTCATATCTAGAGTCTGTTGCAGAATATAGTGTTGCATCCATTTGACCTGTTCGCCCATAGGATTGACCTTGACTGCAGTATTCAGGAAGTCGAGATCAGGCTGCTTGAAAAGCTGCTGTTGCAAGGTTTGCTCCAAAAGCTGACTGTTGGTCGTCAAAGGTAATGCCACCAGATAGAACGCTTTAGGATAATTATAAAAGGCATATAATAAGTTAAAGGCTTTTTGATCACCTTTGAGGTTGCCAGCACCGATTTCATAAGCTGCGTTCTGGTTGCTATAAGTAACGCCGATTAGAAATTCCCAATGACCTTCTTGCAAACGCAGACCAAACTGTAATCCGATTTGATCCGCGGTCAGCTCATGTTGCAGATAGATGTTTAAAGGCTTGCCATCATCACTGAAAGGTTCTTGCAAGACTAAAATATGTTGCTGGTGCTGATAAATATAACCAGCAAGCTGGGCCTGTTCCAGACGGATTTTTACAGTGGCGAGATCAAAAGCGCTATAAGGCATAAGTAAAGTATATCAAGGGGGAGAATTGAACTTACTCTAGTAATTTTTCAACTATTTGAGAACCACTACTTTAGATTATTTTCCTATGATTTTATTGGTTTAGCGACAGGTTAATATATACCTCTACCACACAATATCCTCGCTTGAATTGTGCAAATCATTGATTCATAAAAACTGATATTCATTATTGATGAATTTTTATATGAGCTTTTGATATATCAATATCATAAAACAAGCAATGGATAGGATAAGTAAATCACTATAATGAATATAAATTTTCAAAAGTGTCATAAGTACACGTTTTTCTAAGCTGGTGTTGTCCATGTCGTTAAATGAGGAAAGACTTACTCATCTCAAACAGCTTGAAGCTGAGAGTATTCATATCATCCGCGAAGTTGCTGCCGAGTTTGAAAATCCGGTCATGCTGTATTCGATTGGTAAAGATTCAGCGGTCATGCTGCATCTTGCGCTAAAAGCGTTCTACCCAGCAAAACTTCCATTTCCATTATTACATGTCGATACAGGCTGGAAGTTTAAAGACATGATCACTTTCCGGGACAACATGGCAAAAACCCATGGTTTCGATTTGATCGTGCATCAGAATAAAGAAGGGGTTGAGGCTGGTATTAACCCGTTCGACCATGGTAGTTCTAAATATACTGACATCATGAAAACTCAGGGTCTAAAACAGGCTCTGGATAAATACGGTTTTGATGCTGCTTTTGGTGGCGCGCGCCGTGATGAAGAAAAATCACGTGCCAAGGAACGTGTTTATTCATTCCGTGATTCGAAACATCGTTGGGATCCGAAAAACCAGCGTCCAGAACTTTGGAATCTTTACAACGGTAAAGTGAACAAGGGCGAAAGTATTCGTGTATTCCCATTATCTAACTGGACTGAGCTGGATATCTGGCAATACATCTATTTGGAAAGTATTCCATTAGTACCACTTTATTTGGCTGCAGAACGTCCTGTGGTTGAACGTAGTGGCACACTTATTATGGTTGATGATGAACGTATGCCTTTAAAAGAAGGTGAAGTTCCACAAATGAAATCGGTACGTTTCCGTACTTTGGGTTGTTATCCATTAACAGGTGCTGTGGAATCTACAGCCAATACCTTGCCGGAAATTATTCAGGAAATGTTGCTGGCAACCAGTTCTGAGCGTCAAGGTCGTATGATTGATCATGATGAAGCAGGCTCAATGGAGAAGAAGAAGCAGGAAGGCTACTTCTAATTTAATCTCCCCCCTTGCGCAGCAATGCTGCTCACCTCTTTAAAAAGAGGGGGAACTCCTAAATCAGAACGGAGATAAAATCCCTCTTTATTAAAGAGGGATTTAGGGAGATTAAAAAAAGATTCAAAACAACCGATTTCTAAAGAATATGTGGAGCTTTGAGCGATGTCTCATCAATCTGATTTAATCAGCCAAGATATCTTGGGCTATCTGAAACAACATGAAAATAAAGACCTGTTGCGTTTCCTGACTTGCGGTAACGTGGACGATGGTAAATCGACGTTAATCGGTCGTCTGCTGTATGATTCAAAATTGATTTATGAAGATCAATTACAGGCCGTGACCCGTGACTCGAAGAAAGTCGGTACGACAGGTGATGCACCTGATTTGGCACTTCTGGTCGATGGTTTGCAAGCAGAGCGTGAGCAAGGTATTACCATTGATGTGGCCTATCGTTATTTTTCGACAGAAAAGCGTAAGTTCATCATCGCGGACACGCCGGGACACGAACAGTACACTCGTAACATGGCGACAGGTGCATCGACGTGTGACCTTGCAATCATTTTGATTGATGCACGTTATGGCGTGCAAACCCAGACGCGTCGTCATACCTTTATTGCGAGTTTGCTCGGGATCAAGAACATCATTGTTGCGATCAACAAGATGGACTTGGTGGAATTCTCTGAAACACGTTTCAATGAAATCCAGGCTGAATATGCGGCATTCGTTGCACAATTGGGCGATCGTAAACCAAGCAATATCATCTTTACGCCTATTTCTGCATTGAATGGCGATAACGTGGTGAACAAGTCAGCCAATACGCCATGGTACACTGGTGAAACGCTGATGGGTACACTTGAATCGGTGGAAATTAACCGTAGTTCAGCGAAGCAGGATTTCCGTTTCCCTGTGCAATACGTGAACCGTCCAAACCTCGACTTCCGTGGTTTCTGCGGTACGATCGCACTTGGCGATATCAATGTTGGCGATACCGTAACAGCATTACCTTCTGGTAAATCATCGACTGTCAAAGAAATTGTCACTTTTGATGGCAATCTTGAGCATGCAGTTGCAGGTCAGGCAGTGACTTTAACGCTTAACGATGAAATTGATATTTCACGTGGTAACGTGTTAATTCGTGCGGATCAAGCTGTTCCAAATATTTCCCGTTCAGTTCAAGCGACTGTTGTGTGGATGGCAGATCAACCACTTGTACTGGGTAAGCTGTACAACATCAAGATTGGTACGCAAACCGTTCCGGCAAAAGTAACGGCAATTCATTACCGTACCAACGTTAACACATTGGAAAAAGTTCAGGTGGATAAACTTGAGCTAAATGCAATCGCCAATGTGACTGTTGAATTTGATGCACCAGTAGTCTTTGACCGTTATCAAGACAGCCGTTTCACCGGTTCGTTTATCTTCATCGACCGTTTAAATAACGTGACGATTGGTGCAGGTATGGTGGAAGAATCAGTTGAATGGTCTGCACATGATGAGCCTGTCACTGCAGAAGTACGTGCAGCACGTTTGGGTCAAAAACCTGCTGCTGTAACTGTAACTGCCAAAGCTCTGGAAAATGCTCAGGCGCTAGAAAGCTTGCTGATTCAGCAAGGGATCGTTGCTATTGCTAAAGCAGGTTTGAATGCGGAGCAGGTTGCACTGGTTCGTGAAACTGGTGTGGTTGTGATTACCGATGCCGCTGAAGGTACAGACACGACTTTAACCGTAGATACAGTTGAAGAACTTGCTGAGAAGATTGTGGAATTAGTTCGTCTATAAGACTGGGCTAATTTGAAAAAACCCGCTGGAAAGCGGGTTTTTTTATTGCCTAAATTTTGATTGCATGAAAATCATTCGATTAGTCAAAATGTGATCTTTCAATTTACTAGTCAATTAATACAATACTCCCTAGATTTGGGGAATATATGAAAAAATTAATATTGCTGGCTAGTTTGTGTATGGCTTTTGGAGTAGATGCCAAGCAAACCACAACCAGTACTGAATCGATCAAGCAAAAAATAATCCAGCAGTCGATTGAGAGTTATTCGGGCAATTGCCCATGCCCTTACAATACTGCACGTAATGGTAGTCGCTGTGGTAAACGCAGTGCTTATAACCGTGCAGGCGGATATGCGCCACTATGTTATCCGGAAGATGTGAGTGAAAATATGGTAAAGGAATATAAAGGGCGTAGTTAATTAAAGGCTCTGTATTTTAGATAGTGAGCTAAAAAAAATATTTTTGTTAGATTTAGCTTTACATGGGTAATTTAATTACTCATAAGAATCATTGAGGACTAAGGCCAGAATTACTTTCATTTCGGTTAAACTTTTCACGCCTGCAATCCTTTTAATAATTTCTCCATTTCTAAAAATAAGCGTAGAAGGCAAACCATAGGCATTATAGCGCAAGGTTAAAATCGGAGACTGATCCACATTGATCTTGCCAAATTTAACTTCAGGATTTACCTCTGCATAGTATGTCGCCAGTTCGGCAAAGACCGGAAAATTCTGAACACAAGGCTTGCACCAGTCTGCATAAAAGCGAATCACAGCAAAACCTTCAAACCACTCAAAATCACTGTAATTGTTTTCATTATATTCCATCACTTGGGTCATGGTCGGCCTATTATCAATTTCCTGAATAGTCCCCCGATTATACATAAGTCCGATGTAGCTTCATTCCTCATGCTAACTATGTTCAAATAAGTCCAAGATATATGAAATGCATAGATTAGGGAAAGAAATCATGTCGCAACAAACCATGCAGCAAGTCATTATTACAGAACCGGGTGGTGTCGATAAACTCGCTTATGAAACGGTGACTGTACCTGAACCTAAAGCAGATGAAGTTCTGGTGAAAGTCCATGCCTTTGGTATTAACCGTCCAGATATCCTGCAGCGTCAAGGTTTATATCCAATGCCGAAAGGGGTAACGCCAGTTCCTGGTCTGGAAGTGGCAGGTGAAGTGGTTGCGATCGGTAGCGATGTGAGCCAGTTTAAAGTCGGTGACAAGGTTTGTGGCCTGACCAATGGTGGCGGTTATGCTGAATATTGCGTAGTGCCAGAAAGCCAGACCTTGAATATTCCTGAAGGCGTAAGTTTTGTACAGGCAGCGGCCATTCCTGAAACTTTCTTTACTGTATGGGCGAACGTGTTCCAGATGGGTAAGGCCAAAGCAGGGGAAACTGTACTGGTACATGGTGGAACGAGCGGGATTGGTACGACTGCTTTAATGTTGTGTAAATCACTCGGAATCAAAACTTTTGCAACTGTCGGTTCAGATGAAAAAGTTGCGGCTATTTCTGATTTAACCACGGCTATTAATTATAAAACTCAGGACTTTGAGCAAGTTATTAATGAAGCCACTGACAATGGTGGTGTCGATGTCATTTTAGATATGGTCGGTGCACCATATTTAGAGCGTAATTTGAATTTGTTGCGCCGTGATGGACGTCTGGTCTATATCGCTTTCTTGGGGGGTGCCAAGGCCAAAGAAGTCAAACTGGGTCAAATCATGATGAAACGTCTGACCATTACCGGTTCGACCATGCGTGCACGCACCACAGCTGAAAAAGCAGAAATTGCACAGGGTCTGAAAGCACAGATCGCACCATTATGGGCCAAAGGCGAATGTCTGCCTATGATTTATAAAACCTTTAAGTTTGATCAGATTCAGGATGCTCATGCAGCAATGGATACAGGAGAGCATGTCGGTAAAGTCGTGGTTGAAATTATCTAATCGCAGCTTATTGAGTCAAAAAATGCCAGTAATTTTGCTGGCATTTTTTAATTTCGAGTAAAAATTATTACAAATAAATATATAGAATTTTGAATAAAAATTAAAAAAATGCCAACTGTTCGACACAACCTGTCAAGAATGACACGTAAATTGCATATATAGATAATTCCGACCAAATGGTTAAACATTCACATGAATGTGAGAGGGAAAATAAGATGAAAATTATTTCAACAGCATATAGTTCAAAACATAGTTTAAGAGCATTACGACGTATTCATAAAATGATTATTCGCGGAACCATCAGCTGGGTAGAGTTACATAAAATGTATCGGGCGATGCTGCATCTGGAGCGTTATATAGAAAGATTAACAATACAAAATCGTCATTCAAGCAAGAAAGCATCCAGAAAATCCAAATAAGATCTTGTATGTTTAGGGTGAATAAAGGGTCAAGATCTGATGCAAAAAAATATCTTAGACTTTGTCCTAATATTATTCATTGATCGGCATTCAGTATAATCATTCAACATCTAGCGATAAATAAGTACATGAGAATGTATTAAGTGGGGATTTATGAAGCGCCCAGCTTCAACACATGAGCGTCTTGCAGAGCGTTTAGCCAGAATTTTGACCAAATTAAACGTCGGATATCAACTCCGGGCTGCAGAGCTAGCTGCAGAATTTCAGGTCAGCACCCGCACCATTGAGCTTGATTTTGATCGTCTAGGCTCTTACTTACCCTTACTTCAAGATGAACAGAAACGATATTATCTGGAACCCTCTTATTTAGGTCGGTTTAAATTGCAGGATATCCAGACTTTTGCCCAGCTTTCGGGGATCAGTGAGTTGTATCCGGCGTTGGATATGTCTTTTATGCGTGAACTGCTGGATGAACGGGCAAATCAGGTATTTTTGGCAAAAGGCTATTATTTTGAAGATGCTAAACAGTTTGCCGAGCATTTCAAGCTGCTTGCAAGTGCAATCTATAAACGTGAGCAGGTTAAGCTGCAATATTCAGATCAATTGCAAATCATCCAGCCCTATCGTCTGATTCACCATCATGGTATCTGGTACTTGGCTGCTGTGAGTGAAAGCAAGCTGCGCACCTATCGCTTAAGTCAGGTGCAACAGCTCAAGTTGGTTTCTGAGGCGGAGAGCTTTGCGCATGATCCTGAAATACTGAAAATGCTGGCAGATGAAGACAGCATCTGGTTTGGGCAGCAAAAGCAGCAAGTCTTAATCAAGGTACAACCTGAAGTCACGGTTTTTTTTAAAGAGCGCCGTTTATTTCCAGAACAGCAGATCGAGCAGGAAGCCGAGACTGGAGAGTTAGTGATCAGTTGCCAGATTCGTCACGAAATGCAGTTGTTGCCTTTGGTGCGTTACTGGTTGCCCTATGTGAAAATTATTGAGCCGATTCATTTTCAGCAGAAACTGGAACAGGATTTGCAAGGATATTTACGTTCTGCTGGATGATATTGAGAAAGCAGAGCAGGAGAGCCTGATTAATGATGACACTTTAAATGGGAATTTAATTTACTTATTTTTTGACTAACTAAATTACAGACATAAAAAAACCAGCTTTCGCTGGGTTCTTTATTTGCACCATCTTTCTATAGTAGAAGAATGGTGCCCGAGGCCAGACTCGAACTGGCACGCTTTGTGGGCGGGGGATTTTAAATCCCCTGTGTCTACCGATTTCACCACTCGGGCTTTAACAAGATGGAGGCGGAGGTCGGAATCGAACCGGCGTCCACGGAGTTGCAGTCCGCTGCATGACCACTCTGCCACCCCGCCGCGTCTTGTTGATGCGTATATTAGCAAGCTCAGAAAAAAAAACAATAGTGTATTCATCTGTATGCGCATAAAAACATCATCTGGCGGAAAATATTTAAATTATTCATGTAGAATGTGCAAAATTGATTCATATCAACACTTGGGAGAAGTGCCGTGGCATTAGTTCTAGACGGTCGTGCATTGGCGAAGCAAATTGAAGCTGACTTGTTTACTCGCGTAGAAGCGCTGAAAGCAAAATCAGGTCGTACTCCAATTCTTGCGACGATTTTGGTAGGTGACGATGGTGCATCTGCAACTTATGTTCGCATGAAAGGCAATGCCTGCCGCCGTGTTGGTATGGATTCACTCAAAGTGGAACTTCCTAAAGAAACCACAACTGAAGAATTATTGGCTGAAATTGAAAAATTAAATGCAAATCCTGATGTGCACGGTATTCTGCTTCAGCACCCGGTTCCTGCGCAAATTGATGAGCGTGCCTGTTTCGATGCAATCTCGCTTGAAAAAGACGTAGATGGTGTCACTTGCCTGGGCTATGGTCGTATGGCAATGGGTGAGGCAGCCTATGGTTCAGCGACGCCTGCGGGTATTATGACTATCCTGAAAGAGAACAACATTGAAATCGCTGGTAAACATGCGGTAGTTGTAGGTCGTTCTGCAATTTTGGGTAAACCAATGGCTGCGATGCTGCTAGAAGCGAATGCAACCGTAACCATTTGCCATTCACGTACTCAAGATCTTGCAAGCTTTATTAAGCAAGCAGATATCATTGTCGGTGCGGTAGGTAAAGCAGAATTAATTCAAAAAGACTGGATCAAACAAGGTGCAGTGGTTGTTGATGCTGGTTTCCATCCACGTGATGGCGGTGGTGTTGGTGATATCCAACTTGTTGGCATTGAAGAAATTGCTTCTGCTTACACACCAGTTCCGGGTGGTGTAGGTCCAATGACGATTACCACTTTAATCCGTCAAACGGTTGAAGCTGCTGAAAAAGCTTTAGGTTAATCAAATCCTCCCTAACCCTCCTTTTTCAAAGGAGGGAACTCTGATCACTATTTTTGGATGGAGTTTCCCCCTCTTTTTTAAAGAGGGGCTAGGGGAGATTCTTCAAAGACATTAATACTAATTAAAAGAAATCTAATGAGCTGCACCTTCCGACTCCCTCAAGCCCCAGAACATCTACTAAAAGCCTTGCATGATGTGATTCCACACTGTGAGCTACATGCACAGCAATTGCCGGATACACCCATTTCCCTGTGGCTGATTCCGCCAGTATTCCCAACAGATAAGCTGGATGATGAGGTGATTCGTCGCATTTGGAATGATACACCATACTGGATCTTTTGCTGGGCCTCAGGCTTGGCGATGGCGCAGTGGCTATTGGCAGAGCCGCATCATGTTAAAGACAAAGTAGTTTTGGATTTTGGGGCGGGATCGGGCGTAGTTGCCATTGCGGCGAAAATGGCAGGTGCAAAACGTGTGATCTGCTGTGATATCGATCAAGTTAGTCTAGATGCCTGTCGTGCCAATGCAGAGCTAAATGATGTCGAGCTTGAATATCTGGATGACCTATATAAGGCAGAGAAAGTGGATATTTTATTAGCCGCAGATGTGCTCTATGATCAATGTAACCGTTTCTTCCTGGATGAGCTTTTAAAATTTGCACCTGAGGTGTGGGTTGCAGACAGTCGGGTAAAAAACTTTAGTCATCCTCAATATGAAAAACTGGATGAGCGTAGTGCGACGACCTGGCCGGATTTGGATGAATCGCCCGAATTTCGTAATGTCAGTTTCTATAAAACACGTTAAATTTAAAAAATTAAAAAGGGCACTAGGCCCTTTTTGATTGTCTTACTCTGATTAAGTAACTAAGTATCAGATATTAAGAACAGGTATAACGAATAACCCGCATGGTCGTAGGGCGGGCTTCTAAAGCTTCGCGTGCACCCGGGTTCTCGCTATTATGTAAATCAGGCGTATTGCTCAAGCTGATTTGCGTGCGGCTATTACCCAGTTGGCGGCCATAGTTTTCCTGTTCCGCAGTTGGATTGGAAATTTCATTGGTACTTAAAATCTGGATGTTGTAAGTTTTGGAATTTCCTAATACGTGTCTGCAAGCGGCTTGCAAGCGATTTTCATCCTGGCTTGGTCGTCCTGAGAGGGTGTAGCTCAAGGTTGCTGTATTGCCTGAACGTTCCAGAATTTCATAGCCACTTTGTCCATTGAATTGATGGGGTGTGGTCTGACATGCACTCAGTACGAAACTGCTCGCAGCCATAGCCAAAATTACTGTTGTTCTTTTCATATTTATAGTTCCTGAAGTCTTGGCTTAAGTATGCCATATTTTGCTTAAACTGCTGCTCTGGTCAATTGTGATCAATTGTTTAAACAGCCAATAAAAAAGGCCGCTTACGCGACCTTTTTTAAATTAAATCAGCAATTAAGCAGATTTAACCGCAGCAATAAGTTCTGCTTGACGAGTTTTTAACGCTTCCGGTAAACGCTCACCTAGCTTGTCGAACAATTCAGTATGGCTTTCAAGTTCTTTGATCCATTGATCTTTATCTTGAGAAGTTACTAGGTCAAATTGTTCTTTAGTGAAGTCAGAACCAGTCCAGTTCAACTGTTCATAAGTAGGAACTAGGCCAATTGGTGTTTCAACAGCCTCAGCACGACCTTCACAACGGTCAATGATCCACTCAAGAACACGCATGTTTTGACCGAAACCAGGCCATACGAAGTTGCCTTCAGCATCACGACGGAACCAGTTCACGTTGTAGATACCTGGAAGTTTGTTGCCAGCAGCGGCAGCTTTCGCGCCCACTTGCTCGCCCATTTCTAACCAGTGCGTGAAGTAATCCGCCATGTTGTAGCCAGCGAATGGCAGCATCGCGAACGGGTCACGACGAACAACACCTTGTTGACCAACAGCAGCAGCAGTTGTTTCAGAGCCCATCGTTGCAGCTTTGTAAACACCGTCAACCCAGTCAAATGCTTCTGAAATTAGAGGCACAGTGTCTGCACGGCGACCACCGAAGATGAACGCAGAAATTGGCACGCCAGCTGGATTTTCCCAGTCAGCGTCAATAGAAGGGCATTGACCAGCTGCAACTGTGAAACGAGCATTTGGATGCGCTGCTTTTTCTTCGCCAGTGTGTGGTTGACCTTTCCAGTTAGTCAGGTTGGCAGGCGCTTCTTTAGTCAGACCTTCCCACCATACTTCACCGTTGTCAGTCACAGCGACGTTTGTATAAATCACGTCTTTGTGCATGGTTGCCATACAGTTCGGGTTGGTCTTGGTGTTGGTACCAGGCGCTACACCGAAGAAGCCAGCTTCAGGGTTGATTGCATATAAGCGACCGTCTTCACCTGGTTTGATCCAAGCAATATCGTCACCTACAGTTTCAATCTTCCAGCCTTCATAGCCTGCTGGTGGAATCAACATAGCGAAGTTTGTTTTACCACATGCAGATGGGAATGCAGCTGCGATGTAGTGTTTTTCGCCTTGTGGATTGGTCACGCCAAGGATCAGCATGTGTTCAGCTAACCAGCCTTGTTGACGACCCATAAATGATGCAATACGTAATGCCAGGCATTTTTTACCCAACAATGCGTTACCGCCATAACCAGAACCATAAGACCAGATCTCACGAGTTTCTGGGTAATGCACGATGTATTTTTCTTTGTTGCAAGGCCATGCAACATCTTTTTCGCCGTTCGCAAGCGGAGCACCTACAGTGTGTACGCAAGGAACGTATTCACCGTCAGTACCAAGAACGTCATAAACAGCTTTACCCATACGAGCCATTTTAGACATGCTTACTGCAACGTAAGGAGAGTCAGTTAACTCGATACCGATATGAGCGATATGAGAACCCAATGGACCCATTGAGAATGGAACCACATAAAGTGTACGACCTGCCATTGAACCGTCAAATAAACCGTTCAATTTTTCGCGCATGACAGCAGGTGCTTCCCAGTTGTTGGTCGCGCCAGCATCGTCTTTGTTTTCAGAACAGATGTAAGTACGATCTTCAACACGTGCTACGTCAGAAGGATCAGAATTTGCAAGATAAGAACCAGGATGAGTTTCTTGATTCAGCGCTTGCATTGTGCCGTTAGCGATCATCAAGTCGATATAACGTTGATATTCTTCTGCGCTACCGTCACACCATTCAATTTTTGCTGGTTTTGTTAATTTAGCAATCTCTTCCACCCAAGCAATAAGCTTAGGGTGACGAACGAATTCTGGTGCGTTCACTTGGGTCATGGTGAGGCCTATCTCAAATGTGTACAAATTAGATGTACAAAGTACAATCCGAGCAATAAAAAATATCGCCCAGATGAAGTATGAAAAAAAGTGGCTGTATTAAAGCATAAAATGATAAAAAAAATAAGACCAAAGAAGTGCTAGATTTCTTTTGGAATATAATGCTATTTTATTTATAAATATAAGTAAAACAACAAGATAAAACTAAATATTTGAATTATTAAGGTTATTTATATAAGTGATGAGTGGTATTTATTTTAAAAATTGATATTAAAATCATTATCTTAGTTTTATAAGATCTCTAATATTCATTATTGATTAAATAAATGGTTGCCATTTGAATTTTACATAAAGCCACTGTTAATTGTCTATGAATTGGACAAAATGCCAATAGGCTTCAATGAAATTGCGCGAAAAATGTCTAATCAATCTAAACCCTTATCGCTGATTTTTAATCATAAAGCTGGTTTTCGCATACAGGGGCCAGAAGGCATTTATGAACAGCTGATCGATATATTTTCAGCGCAGGGTTATCAAACTAAAGCTTATGAAATCAATGATTCACAGCAATTTGATAAAATTATGGTTGAGGTGCTTGAACAGCATTTGGCATCTAGCGAGTCAGGAATCATCGTTGCGGCAGGCGGAGATGGCACTTTAAATACAGTCGCCAAACATGTGTTGAATACGCAAATTCCTGTCGGTATTTTGCCTTTAGGGACTTTTAACTATGTGGCGAGATTATTGGGGATTCCGCTGGATTTGCTTGAAGCGGCAAAAGTGATTGCGACAGGACAGCCACAACGTATGAATGTTGCTCGTATCAATCAGGAAATTTATCTGAATAATGCCAGTTTAGGTCTATATCCTTTATTTATTAAAAAACGTGAAGACTATAATCGTATTTTTGGTCGCTTACCGCTACATGCCTATACTTCTGCACTGGATGTTTTAATTCGCGACCGTAAAGAATTAAAACTAAAAATCTGGGTAGATCAAAAGAAATATCCGGTAAAAACACCACTGATTTTTTTTGGCAATAATCCCTTGCAACTGGCGGATA
Organism: Acinetobacter lwoffii; assembly: GCF_024129435.1. Taxonomy (GTDB): domain Bacteria; phylum Pseudomonadota; class Gammaproteobacteria; order Pseudomonadales; family Moraxellaceae; genus Acinetobacter; species Acinetobacter lwoffii_F. The sequence goes on from NZ_JAMXXN010000005.1 coordinate 140,782, forward strand.
TGAAAATGCGCATTGCAGAAGCGGCTGAAAAAGGCAAAGTGGCGGGAGTTGTAGTTTCTAAAAGTGATAAGCTTACTTTATTTAAGCTAGTGTATCAGCTGATTCGTGGCAAGATTGACCAGGCATCGGATGTTTATAGTTTTGCAGCCGATCAAGTTCGAATCGAATCCCGAGCCAAGAAACTGATGGTAGCGATTGATGGGGAAATTGTGGAAATGGCCCCGCCACTCAATATTTCTGTATTAAAAGATAGCCTAAACGTAATGGTGCCACATGATCCTGCATCTGTCTGATCTGCATTTTGGAACAGAGAAGCCGGAGTGTTTAGAAGCGATTCGGCATTTCTGTCAGACCCATCCACTTGAAGCCGTCGTCATCAGTGGTGACCTGACTCAGCGCGCACGTTTGGGTCAATTCTTTGCCTGCAAAAAATTTTTAGATCAGCTCAATACGCCTTATATGGTGATCCCGGGGAATCATGATATTCCGCTCTATCATTTGTGGAATCGGCTTTTCAATCCATTTACCCGTTACCAGATTTTTTTTGGTGAATTGGAGCCAATATTTGAAACTGAAAATTTTTATCTGATTGGGGTGAATTCGATCCGACGTCGATATCATACCAAAGGGCATTTATCCCTTGAGCAGATTCAGCGTATTGACCTGACGCTGGCGCAGGCGCCTGCTTCCAAATTAAAAATCATTGTCAGCCATCAGCCTTTTTATGTGCCTTTTCAAAATAAGCGCGGTTTCAAGGACAGCCCATTGATGGCCAAAATTGCTTTAGAGGCCTGGGCAGAGCATGGTCTGTTTGCGGTGTTGCATGGGCATCTGCATCAACCGGCGATTTATGATTTGAATCAGATGTTCGGATTGGGGATGGATCATCCTGTATATGATGTACATGCAGGGACTTCTGCGTCAAATCGTCTACATAAAGATGAACCGAACAGCTTTAATCTGATTGATGCCACAGGAAAAATTTCTCAATATTTATTCGATGAAGTGGCACAAGCCTTTATGTTGAAGGCTGATCTGCCGAATAAATAGACGAAAACCTATGATTCGTTAAAAAAAACCAATTTTTTTTCATTTTTGCCCTTGAAGCGTTTTATTCCATCTCCATAAAAGTGACATCAAAAATTTTTGATGATGACCCATGGAATAATTAAGTCGTCATCAGTGACCTAAAAAAGACTTAGTCTGATGGAGTTATTTATGAGCAACATTCGTCCATTACATGACCGCGTTGTTATTCGTCGTGTTGAAGAAGAAACTAAAACAGCTGGGGGCATTTTACTTCCAGGTTCGGCTGCTGAAAAACCTGCTCAAGGTGAAATCATTGCAGTTGGTAATGGTCAAATCACTGACAATGGCGTACGCGCGTTAGACGTAAAAGTTGGCGACAAAGTATTGTTCGGTACTTATGCAGGCACTACTGTAAAAGTAAACGGCGAAGAGCTTTTAATCATGAAAGAATCTGACATTTTAGCGGTATTAGAAGCTTAATCTGCGCTAAAAAAGTTTTATTCATTCCAAATCAGATTTTGTAAAGATACAACAATATTCGGAGTCAAATATGTCAGCTAAAGACGTAAAATTTGGTGATTCAGCTCGTTCAAAAATGATTGCTGGTGTAAACACCCTTGCAGATGCAGTAAAGGTTACTTTGGGTCCTAAGGGCCGTAACGTTGTTATCGACCGTTCTTTTGGTGCACCGCACATCACTAAAGATGGTGTCACTGTTGCCAAAGAAATTACGCTGAAAGACAAGTTCGAGAACATGGGTGCTCAACTGGTTCGTGAAGTTTCTTCAAAAACCAATGACATCGCAGGTGATGGTACAACGACTGCAACTGTATTGGCACAAGCAATTTTGAATGAAGGCATCAAGTCAGTAACAGCGGGTATGAACCCAATGGACTTGAAACGCGGTATCGATATTGCGGTACGTTCTGTAGTTGAAAACATCAAGGCAACTGCAAAACCAGCATCAGACTCTAAAGCGATTGAACAAGTAGGTTCGATCTCTGCTAACTCTGATACGACTGTAGGTCAGCTGATTGCGCAAGCAATGGAAAAAGTGGGCAAAGAAGGCGTGATCACGGTTGAAGAAGGTTCAGGCTTCGAAGATTCGCTTGACGTAGTTGAAGGCATGCAGTTCGACCGCGGTTATATTTCTCCGTACTTCGCGAACAAGCAAGATACTTTAACAGCTGAACTTGAAAATCCATTCATTCTTCTTGTTGATAAGAAAATCAGCAATATTCGTGAATTGATTACAGTACTTGAAGCTGTTGCTAAAACTGGCAAACCGCTTTTAATCATTTCTGAAGATGTTGAAGGCGAAGCGCTTGCGACGCTTGTTGTCAACAACATGCGCGGTATTATCAAAGTATGTGCGGTGAAAGCACCTGGTTTTGGTGATCGTCGTAAAGCTATGCTTCAAGACATCGCGATCTTGACTGGCGGTACTGTGATTTCTGAAGAAATCGGCATGCAGCTGGATCAAACGACGCTTGATCACTTGGGTACAGCACATAAAGTAACTGTATCTAAAGAAAATACTGTAATTGTAGATGGTGCTGGTAATGCTGGCCAAATCGCTGACCGTGTACAGCAAATCCGTGCACAGATCGAAGAATCTACTTCAGAATATGACAAAGAAAAACTTCAAGAGCGTGTAGCGAAACTTGCTGGCGGTGTTGCTGTCATCAAAATCGGTGCTGCAACTGAAGTTGCAATGAAAGAGAAAAAAGACCGTGTAGATGACGCGCTTCATGCGACTCGCGCTGCAGTTGAAGAAGGTGTCGTTGCGGGTGGTGGTGTTGCACTAGTACGTGCTGCATCTGCACTTGAAGGCGTAACAGGCGCGAATGATGACCAAAACGTAGGTATCAACATTCTTCGTCGTGCGATTGAAGCACCGCTTCGTCAAATCGTATCTAACGCAGGTGATGAGCCTTCTGTAGTGATCAACGCTGTGAAGAATGGCGAAGGTAACTTCGGTTATAACGCTGCAACTGGCGAATATGGCGATATGCTGGAAATGGGTATTCTTGACCCTGCTAAAGTAACGCGTTCTGCACTTGAGCACGCCGCTTCTGTTGCTGGCTTGATGCTGACCACTGAATGCATGATCACTGAAATCCCAGAAGACAAACCTGCAATGCCTGATATGGGTGGCATGGGTGGTATGGGCGGCATGATGTAATTCATCATCCGAGCATTTCATAAAAAATCCCCGCAATAGCGGGGATTTTTTTATGCGTTTACAAAATTATGATGCGGACTTTTTAACTAATTTATAATTTAAATTACTGTCGATTTTTTTACCTGATTTCATCTCGCGTGCTTCAACAAAATTTTCACCAACAAAGAATTTACGGTTTTCAGCTTTGTTATCTAATGTGATGATTGAAGGATCTTGAGGGTCAAAACTGAAACTACCTTTAGTTTCCGTCTCATTATTTCCAGCTTTACCTAAATATTCCTCATTTAGCTCATAGGTTTTATCCGGATTGAGATCTAACTCGACCTTAATCCCTTCACAGTCAGCACAAGGAAAAACACCTTCGTATTCACCTGCCCAATCTAGCGAAGTTTCTGCGCTATCAGCACGGTTCACACTAGTATCCGCGTTATTTTGCTCCATCATGGCTGGGCTGGATTGAGCATTATTACTCATCGGCTCATTATCATTGGGCTTTGAACAGGCGGTTAAAGCTCCTGCAAGAACGACTGCTATCGCAGCAGTAAGCGTTAATTTTTTCATTGTTTTAACCCTATTAAATTATTTGTTATGAATTACATTAAAAGTAGTCAGTACAGATAAATAGGGCAATCTTGTTAAAGTTTGATTCATTAGGTGAATGAGGCCAGAGTTATTGATAAGTGAGCAGGATTTAAGAATTTTTAGCCAAGTTTAAAGTCACTTTATGCTGTTTCGTTAACCAATTCTGAACGCTATGATTAGAAAATAATGATAATGCGGAGGGGATAATGAAATTAGAACAAGAAAATAATCTGATTGCAAAAATTTATGATGCTGCTGTATTACCATCTTTGTGGCTGGACGTGATCAAAGATATCGTGAGCTATACTAAAAGTAAGAGTGCAATTTTTACCGGTCTGGATCAGCTTAATCCAGGCTATGACTTTGTCTATACGCACAATATCCCGAATGAAAGTCTGGCCGCTTATCAAGAGGAGCGTATCAGAGTGATTGATATGAAACTGCATATGCCCTTATGGAATGCGATCGAGATGGGCGATGCACTGAGTCACAATTGTCAGCACTATGCAGAACAGCCGGGTACAGATCACTATGTGTTCTATGAAAAATGTTTAAAGCCTGGCGGTGTATCTTATCTGGCGGGCGTATTGCTGGATCGGGGAAATTATCGTTGGGCGGTACTGGGTATTCATCGTGCACCTGAAGTACAGCCTTTTGAACAGCCTGAGCTGGATTTTCTAAGACGTATCAGTATTCATTTACGCCGGGCTTTGCAAATTCACCGGCAAATCAACTTGATTCAGCAAGATAATTTAAGCTTGTATACCGTATTGGACAGTTTAAAAACCGGAATTGTACTGCTTGATCAAAACCTGTGTTTAAGTTATTCCAATCCCATTGCGCAAAAGATGCTTGATCAAAGTTCATGTCTGGATCTCGATATACATAACCGTCTAAAAACCAATTATAGTCAGCAGATACGTTTTGATCAGCTTCTGGAAAGCGCTTTGCTGGAAGATACGACCATTCAGACTGAAGTGGGTGGAGTCCTGGCGTTGAGTGATGGGGCAGGCTCGCAATTCATGCTGACGGTAGTGCCCTTTAAGAAATTAAGAAATATGCAACATTTACAGTCTGCTCAGCATCAGATTGCATTATTTATGACGGATAAAAACCAGCATTATTCCCTGTCAAGAACTTACCTACAACAGTGTTACCAGCTTTCCAAAAGAGAGTTTGATTTATGTGAGTTATTAATTAATGGTTATAAAATAGAAGATATTGCAGAACAGTGTGGCATTACGCTGAGTTCGGTGCGGACTTATTTTAAAAATATTTATGAAAAAACCCAATGTTGTTCGCAAATCGAACTGATGCATTTATTGATGGGCTGTACCATTCAATTTGAACATATTGATTAAACCGGCTTGAATTTCATATTCAAGCCGGTTTATGTGGGTTATTTAACACGTTGTAAAGTTACAGGATCTTCACCTTGCGGATGTAAGATAAGATTGTTGTTAGATATATTGATGTTTGCAATTGTCTTACCGCCATTTGAACTATCTTGTAATCCACCACACTCGTTGGTATCGAATAATACCTCGGTTGTGGTGAGAGTATTTGCTGACAATGTATATTTGCCATATTCAATTCCTGGCCAACCACAGTCATCTCCACCTTCAGTGTCTAGGAAGAAATAATAGTTGTTATCGAAGAAAGCAAATAGGTGCGTTTCATTAAGTCGCCACGTGCCGACGAGACTATTGGACTGCTTAACTCGATTTAAACGGTATTCAGTATTAACGCCTGGTTCAGTAAGAATTAATTGAGTTCCATTAAAGTTTAAAGAATAAGGTTTATTCTCGGCAGGATGTGAAAGTCCCCATTCACCATTGGTATCATGCAGGATTTCCGGTTCAATCACGGTTGTTGTTGCATTCCATTTTAAGCGGCCCATTTCAATGCCTGCTTGACCACTCTCATCTTTGGCTTCTGCTTCACCTAGTGCATAGCGTCCATCTTCCAAAATGTGAATCAACACAGCAGTGTTATCGGTACGGTTAATCTCCCAAGTGCCGGCAATATCTTTGTAGAAGGTCGCTTGGAAGTGTGCTTTAGCATCCTCTTCATTCACTAACTTTTCTTCAGGAATTACTGTTTTGACAATAGCTTCATTTTTAAAGTCATTATAAGGTTGGTCAAAATTGATACTCTGATTTTTTAAGGCATCTGTAGTGGCCGTACTAATTTTAAGTTTGTCATCGTTATCATCTCCATCTAAGGATTGTAAAAATACCAGTAAGTTAAGGCGAGCATTTTCAGTCTCAGCTAAATCCAAAGGGGTAACACGTTCTTTTGCTTCAATTTCATTCCCGAGTTGAACATCACCAATATAGAATTTAACCGTTTCTCCTTCATTGAAGTTAAATTCACCATCGTCATTGGTAAAACCTGTAGCACCACTACTTGTGACATAGCGTACCCCAGCAATCACAGCATCCGTTAGTACCCCGGTCTGGGTTCCAATATTACTTGTTGGAGGTGTACTTGAGTTATCATCCGAACCACCACAGGCACTAAGTAACCCTGCTAAAGCAATACAAAGTAAAGTCTTTTTCATTAGAATCTTCCTGAAATTTATAATGTGGATTCAGTATAAAAAGACCCTTATATTTGCCATATCCCAAAATGAGGAGGTTAAGAGCTTTTTAATGCATGAATCCTTTAAATTAGAAAGAAATTCCTATTTATATTGGGAAGCAATCTTAACTATCCGTAAATTGATGTATGAGATAAGTTGAAAGGTGGCAAAAATAATCAACTATTCATTTAAAAATTCTAATTATACAAATATAGATTAACTGTTTATTTATTGATCATAGAGCACTATCTATATTTGCCGAGGTTGCTAAAATTCGCGCAATTTTGAATAGAATTGGTGCGTGACGTGTTTGAGAAGTTAGCAGAACAAAGCCTGAGGCTGATGGGTTGGGAAATTGATAACCATTGGCCCTTAGATTTAGACCAATGTGTCATGATTGCTGCGCCTCATACCAGTAATTGGGATGCACTGTATGCGCGACTGGCCTTAAAAGCATTAGGTGTGAATGTTCGCTTAACCATTAAAGACAGTTATATGAAATTGCCATTTGGACCTTTTGTGCGTGCTATGGGCGGTATCGGGATTGATCGCCGTCCTAAACAGCCGGGGGAGCCTAGTCCGAGTATGGTTCAGGTGATGACGGAATTATTCAAGACCCATCCTAAACTGGTGATGCTGGTCACGCCAGAAGCGACTCGTGCTAAACAGGAACAGTGGAAGACAGGTTTTTATCATGTTGCGATTAATGCAGGTGTGCCGATTGCATTGGCCTATATGGATTATGAGAAGAAGAAAACTGGTGTAGGTAAAATTGTTTATCCGACAGGGGATTATGAAAAAGACATGGCAGAAATCATGGCATTTTATGCAGAGATTCAGCCAAAATTCCCTGAATGCTTCAGCGTAGATCAGCGCTATTATCAGAATTAAAATTGAGTTGAAAAAAAGCAGGAAAATTCTCCTGCTTTTTTATTGCCTAATCATCATGAAGATTGACAGACTTAAGATGCATTTTCAGAAGCGGGTAAAATTCCACCCAGATTTTGGCAGGCATCTTTATAAAGATCATATTGTTGCTCCACCACTTCATGCAGTGGCAGGTCAAACAGCTCTTCACCTTGATGATACTGTTTGATATAAGACTCGACTTTGGATTTGCTGCTATACAACATCTGCTGATAATAGTCGGTCATACTGCTATGTGGCATTTGGGCGGTATCTACCTTGGCACAATGGAAATTTTGCAGTAATTGTTCTGATTTTTTCAAATCGCTGGACATACAACCTGCCAGTAGCAAGGTACTGAGCAATGTCGTGATAAATTTCATGGAAAGTAGACTAAAGGCTTTATGGGAGCGCACTATTGTAGAAGTAAAACCCGGTCACAAAACCTTTTTAATCTACCAAATGGTTAAAAAATAGAACAACAGAATTTGAAAATTCAAGTCCATTCTCTAAACATTTAACCTTTGACCAAGCCACCATCTACAATCAGGTTTTGTCCTGTGACGGCACGTGAATAAGGTGACAAAAACATCAGGATTGCAGCAGCAAATTCTTCTGGTGTAATTACGCGGCGTAAAGGCGTCGATTGAGCAATCAGGTCAAAGACAATGTCAGGTGTGGCCTTACTGGCATCCGTGGTTTGTAACAGGCCACCAGAGAGCATATTCACATTGATGCCATATTGTCCCAAGTCCTGCGCCGTGGTGCGGGTAAAGGCCAATAATGCAGCTTTGGCGGTGGTATAGTCATGATAAGGAACCACCGGATTTTGCACCAGGTTTGTACCAATATTCACGATCCGGCCAAACCCTGCCTGTTTCATATCATCCAGTGCGGCTTGTGTAGTATTTAAGGCAGCCTGTACTGCACCGCTAAATTGCCGTTGCAACATATCCCAAGTCAGCGTTTCTACTTTAGGGCGTGCATCACCATTAAATTCAAATTGAATCAGTGCGTTATTGATTACAGCATGAATCGCTTCCCCGAAATGGGTTTTAGCTGCGGCAAATAAAGCGCGGACCTGATCAGTTTGAGTGACATCTGCCTGATAAATAAATACCTGTTCAGGATACTGCTGGGCCAGCTGTTCAGCTTGCTGCTGACTGCTATGATAATTGACGACCACGCGCGCGCCCTCAGCCAGTAAAGCCTGAGTAATGGCTAAACCCAAACCACGTGCACCACCAGTAACAAGAACAATCTGATCACGAATCTGCATAATGATGATCTATATTTACAAAGATTGGCCTTAACATAGCAGTTATTTCACCGGATTCAAGCTTTAGCGGGGAAGACAGACTCGGCTTGATCTTGTGTTTAAATGAATTGGGACGCTAATAGAAAACAGCCTGCACTAAAGAGTAAACTTAAGATCATGCGTTTGAACAGTAATTCCGAAATTTTATAAAATAGTTTTGCGCCTAAAATTGCCGGAATACTCACAAAAACAATCAGCAAGGCCATATAGGGTAAATGGCTTTGATTGATCAGGCCTTGCCATACATAAGTACCCAGCGTGAAAAGCTGAATTGCAAAATTAAAGTGCCGTAAAATATAGCGCTGCTGGGTTTTGGGTAATTGTTTTAACATCACCCAGGCCGAAGGAATAGCACCGCAAAAACCGCCCAGTCCTCCTAAAATTCCGCCAATAAAACCGATGCAGCTATCAGTCAATTTTCCTGAATGCTGAATTGTTTTGAATTGCGGATTGAATAGCATCACCGGACACCACAGTACCAGAAAAAATCCCAAGATCATCTTAAAGGTATCTGCTTGAATGATCTGCAACAGATAAGTACCCAGCGGCACGCCAATCAGACCAGCAATCAGATAAGGCAGCACCAACTGCCTGGATAAAACTAGCTGCTTTTTTTCCTGACTGAGTGAAATCACATGACTCCAGATCGAGGCAAATACCAGCAAGGGCGCGGCCAGTTGCGGAGGCAGCACCCAGACCCAGAAAGACATGGCGATCATGGCAAAGGCAAAGCCGGTCAGCCCCTGGACAAAACCTGCGACCATTGCACCAAGAATAAATAACAGCCAAGTCATAAAGATCAGGTCATAAGCAAAGGCAGCAGTATTCTCAAGATTTAAACAAAAGCCAAGCTTCCATTTAGCTGGATTTATGCAAATGAAAGTTCAAATTCTCATAAAAGCATGAATGCTAATTAAGAAAAAAGAGGTTTACGGCCATGCATAAAACATGCATAAATCTCTACAAGAGTGCAACAATGGCTCCGTTCACTCTCCATGAACTCGCCTGATACTGACAGAGTGCAGTAAGAGGTGATGGACATGATGAAAAAAGTGATATTACTTTCTGTATTGGCTGTGTCATTAACCGGTTGTGTGGTTGATCCTTGGGATGATGATTATCGTGGCAACAGAGATCGTAATGGACATTATGATCGAGACCACAGAAATCATGACTGGAAAAATAAGGACCATAAAGATCATCGGGATTGGAAACGTGACCGAGATAACCGCGACTGGCGCCGTGATCGTTAATCACAGTCTTTAAATTTGACTGACTACAATGACAAAAAGGATTCCACTGAGGAATCCTTTTTTAATGGCTCTTCAAAACAATTTAAATCAAGAAATACTTTTTTGATAAAGCCCCGCACGAACTGTACCGGCTTTGGTATTTTTAATTAAACGCCATGAGGACGGTAATTTAAGTAATTGTAAATCACGATCTGCTTCTACATAAATATAGGCATTGTCCTTGATCAGAGGATCTGCCTTTAGCGCTAGTTCTTCCCATAAATCCAGGCTATATGGCGGATCTAGAAAAACCAGATCAAACTGTGCCTGAAGGGTAGACAAAGCTTGCTGCGCCGTAGCCACTTTTAATTGTGCACGTGCTTTGGTGACTTTTAAAAGTTCCAGATTTTGGGTCAGAAATTGTGCCTGAGTACGATCCGGCTCAATCATCACCACTGATGCAGCACCACGCGATAATGCCTCAAACGCCAATGCCCCAGAACCGGCACAAATATCCAACACCTGGGCATTTTGTACATCCCACATCAGCCAATTAAACAGTGTTTCCCGAACACGGTCAGGCGTCGGGCGCAAACCCTCAATGCTGGCAAAAGGCAGTTGGCGGCGTTTCCAGTCACCACCAATAATTCGAAGCTGGTTTTTCATCTTTAATCTCGCTCTACCGGTGTCGGAGCAGGTGTTGCTGCGGGAGATGCAGCCGTATTTGCAGAAGTCGGAGCAGCATTGTCGGGCTGGTCACTGGCTGGAACGGCACTAGATGCTGCATCCTGACTCAACATGCCTGCACCACTTGGCAATTCAGCTGGCTTGATTCCGGCCGTCATCAGACCACCACTTAATTGGTGGCCTTGTGGGCGTACCGGATTTTTATCTTTATGCAGTAACCAGTAATCAAAAATTGGACGGGCCAGAGCCGTTGCGGCACTACCACCGCGACCATTTTCCAGAATAACTGCAATCGCGATTTCAGGATTTTCAGCAGGTGCAAAACCGACAAACAGGCCATGATCCAGCTGACGGTCAGTCAATAAGGATTCATTATAGCGCTTGCCCTGAGCAATACTTTTTACCTGTGCCGTACCGGTTTTTCCGGCAATAGAATATTGTAAGCCGCTTTTGATGCCTCGGCCTGTACCGGATTGAATTACGTCCACCATCGCATCACGCATTTTGATCCAGTCTTCTTCCTGACCATTAAAATCGATCTTGCCATGCGTGCCATTATGCACCTTGAACGGTTTGGCACCGCGACTTTCGCGCAGAACATGGGGAATGACTTTATTGCCATGGTTGGCGGTAATGGCTGTGGCCATAGCCAGCTGCAATGGCGTTGAAGTAAAAGCACCCTGACCAATACTGACAGAAATGGTTTCACCACGTGACCATTTGGCCTTGCGGGTACGCATTTTCCATTCCGGGTTTGGATACAGTCCTGAGCTTTCACTTGGTAAGTCCACGCCGGTTTTTTCCCCAAAGCCAAACTGACGCATCCAGGTATTCATTTTTTCAATACCCATGCGGTAGGACATGACATAGAAATAAGTATCACAGGAGACCACTTGCGATTTATGCAAGTTGACTACGCCGTGTCCTGACTTTTTCCAGTCGCGGAATTTATGCGAATCGCCCGGAAGTGTGAAATAGCCGGGATCGGAAATTGCTGTATCCCAATCGACCAGGCCATAATGAAGGCCACCCAGGCCAAACATCGGTTTAATGGTCGAACCTGGAGGATAAGTTCCTTGAACCGCCCGGTTATATAGCGGCTGATCAAGGTTATCACGTAAGTAGGAATAATCTTTGGTGCTAATCCCAGTCACAAACAGATTCGGGTTAAAACTTGGGCTGGAGACCAGCGCCAGAATTTCTCCGGTTGTAGGATTCATCGCCACAATCGCGCCACGACGCCCGGCCAGTTGCTCCGAAGCTACTACCTGTAAACCGTAATCCAGTGACAGGAACAGATCATTACCACGCACCGGATCTTTACGGCCCAAATGACGCAGCACATTACCAAAGGCATCTGCTTCGACTGATTCATTTCCCGGCACACCATGCAGCAGCTCTTCATAGGATTTTTCCACCCCGATTTTTCCGATCAGGTTGGTTCCAGCATAGAGATCCTTATCAATTAATTTCAGTTCTTTGTCATTAATCCGGCCGACATAACCAATCACATGTGCAAACAGATCGCCATGTGGGTAATAGCGAGTCATCTGGGTTTCAATATTCACGCCCGGAAATTGATATTTCACTTCACTGAAACGCGCAATATCATTTTCATTCAGATTGAGCTTGATTGAAACCCGCTCGGTTTTACGCGCTGTTTTAATCCGGGTTTGAAAGCGTTCCAGGTCTTCTTCGGTCAGTTCCAGAATCGGTTTGAGGCGTTCGAGCGTTTGATCGATATCCTGTACGTCGGCACGACTTAAAGTGGCAGTAAATACCGGATAGTTATCGGCCAGCAGAACGCCGTTTCGGTCATAAATATAACCGCGCGCTGGAGGCAAGGGCTGTAGACGAATCCGGTTCTCATCAGAAGCTGTAGTAAAGCTTTCAAAGTTAAACAGTTGCAAATAGGCATAGCGGCTGACCAGCAGCAGCATAAAGAAAATGACAATCCCCATGGAAATCAAGACTCGACTGCGATAGATGCGCTTTTCTTGTTGTGCGTTTTTTAAAGGAAAGTGCTGCTTCATACGCGATCGACTTAAGACCTGAGAGTGGTAGAAAAGAATCAAAGTGGAGTATTCTAACGCAACTGCACTTGATTTGATAATGAAAAACTGCCCTTACAATCAGTTCCTTTAAGCTTTGACTTTGCAGACATTAAAATTGTAAAGTGCTGTATATAAGAGTTGTGATAATTCTGCTAGAGTAAAATCTAATAAAAATAGGACTATACCAAAAACTATAATTAAGGAAGATGGTGAAGGAATGAACAAGGTTTACCCTTTGTTAGCGTTTGCATTGTGGGCGAACGGGGCTTATGCACATGATCAGATTAATAATACTGCAACCAAAATAGAGCCTGCTCAGGCAAAAGCCTTTAATGTGGGTGTTGGTTTTACCCAGAAATTACTGCATTTAAATACCGAATGGGTGAACCCTTATGGGATTGCTTATGTGAAAGGTGGTGTTTTTCTGGATGATGATCGTACGATTGGCGGTCAGGCAGGCTTTCGTTATCCTGCACATCTCACCGGCAAAGACAAAAATGGTTATTATGTCGGGGTTTATGCCGGTCATATCGACAGCAAATAGGTTGATGGCGAGTATGAAGGCCGTTTAGGTGCTGGCGTTGATTTGGCCTATGTTTTGCTTAGTTCAGAACGGATCAGCAGTTTTAGTATCGGGATCGGTGCCGGAGAGAAACTCGAAGACCGAAATGGTCGTGCTGTGGCTGAAACAGAACCCCGGCTACAATTTTCCTATACTTTAAGTATCGGTTTATAGACAAAATATTCGACCTTATTAATATGTGTATTCTGTGAACAAAAAATTAAATATGGAAGTTATGCATGCTTGAGTACGTCAACGAGTTGTGGCAAACCTTTGTAAACCGCCCGGATTTTTGGGCCGTGCTCAGCATTATTCCAGTGACTGCATTTGTAACCTGGGCTCACGTCTGGATGGCGCTGAAAATGGTCTTTTATCCGATCAATTTTTGGGGTTTCCATCTCGGGCCTTTACCTGTGGGCTGGCAAGGGATTGTGCCACGCAAAGCTGGACGTATTTCAGGCATTATTACCGATAACACACTGTCAAAATTGGGCTCCATTCGCGAATTTTTACAAGCGATGGATCCGGATGATATGGCACGGATCATTGGAGAACAGGTCGGTTTCGAACTGGAACATCTGATTGATGAAGTGATGATGGATCGCAATGCGGTGCTCTGGGAAAACCTACCTTTTGCTATTAAGCGCAGAATTTATGCACAAGCACAAAAACAAATGCCGGCAATTTTGCGTGAATTAGTGACTGAGCTGACCATGAACGTCGAGTCACTTGTAGATATGCGTGAAATGGTAGTGAGCCAGATGGAAGGCGACCGTCGCTTGATGGTGCGTATGTTCCTGAAGGTGGGTCAAAAAGAGATCAATTTTATCTGGCATATCAGTGCCCTCATCGGGATGTTCTTTGGGATTTTCCAGATGATTGTCTGGTTTGTAGTGCCGTGGCACTGGACTGTACCGTTCTGGGCTGCGATCTGGGGCTTTTTGACCAACTGGATCGCGATCTGGATGGTATTCAACCCACTCTATCCACACCCAGTAAAGTACCCGCAATTCTTTGCCCGTACCACAAATCGCAAGTTTCCGTGGATTAAGCCGGTGATTCCTCGTATCGGCACCTATAACATACAAGGCGCATTTATGAAACGTCAGGATGAAGTCTCTGACGTCTTCGCAAGTGTAGTCACAGAAGACCTGATTACGTTAAAATCGATCATGACCGAGATGATGTATGGCGGCAGAAAAGACAAAACCCGCCGCATTATCAAACGTCATATTAATGAAATTATGGAAACACCCCTGGTTCGGACCTCTTTACAGCTGTCTTTAGGACCGAAAGAGTATGCAAAACTCAAGACGGACTTGATCGATCGCTCGATTGAAATTACGATGGTACCTGTATGCGACCCAGCATTTAATGCGAGCCGTGCACAGAAAATCTATCAAATGTTTAGAGACCGCATACGTGAGTTGACTCCGAAGGAGTTTCAGAATCTTTTACGTCCTGCATTTCAGGAAGATGAATGGATTCTGATTTTATTGGGTGGGGTAACCGGTTTTGTCGCGGGTTTAATCCATTTGTTTGTGGCTTTCTTATAATGAGATGTCGGGGGACACAATCGGGTGATTGTGGTCGTGGCGTCATACATATTGTTTAAATGAGGATGTTTATATATGCGCATTATCTTACTCGGACCACCTGGAGCAGGTAAAGGTACACAAGCTCAGTTGATCTGTAAGCGCTACAATATCCCACAAATTTCAACCGGTGATATGCTCCGTGCTGCAATTCGTGAAGGAACTGAATTAGGTCTACAAGCTAAAAGTGTCATGGACAATGGCGGTTTGGTTTCTGATGAGTTGATCATTGGTCTGGTGAAAGAGCGCATTGCGCAACCTGACTGTGTAAACGGCTGCATTTTTGATGGTTTCCCGCGTACCATTCCTCAAGCAGAAGCCTTGGAAAAAGAAGGCATTGCAATTGATCACGTGATTGAAATTGATGTACCAGATGAAGAAATCGTACAACGTCTTTCTGGCCGTCGTCAGCATCCTGCATCTGGCCGTGTCTATCACATCGTTTACAACCCGCCAAAAGTGGAAGGTAAAGATGACGAAACGGGTGAAGATCTGGTTCAACGTCCTGATGACCAGGAAGCAACCATTCGTAAGCGTCTAGGTTCTTACCATACTGAAACCGAGCAACTGGTTGGTTTCTACCAAGGCCGTGCAGCGTCTGGTGAAAATGCACCAACTTATGACAAGCTAAATGGTTTACGTCCAATCGATGAAGTTCAAACTGATCTTTTCGCGATTCTGGATCAGGCAAAATAATCGGCTGACGATGATTTTGACAATCGGAGAGCCCTAAGTCATATTAGGGCTCTTTTTTATTGCGTATTTGAACAGGGTACTTGTTGCTATGAAATTTGGCGTATTGGTGTTGATGGTAGTCTTTCTGGCAGTATTGGTAGGTCTGTTCTATTTCAGTTTTAAAATGCTCAACAAAGTACGTCAGGAAGAACGTGCTGAAAATGCAGCAAAGCGACCTGAGCGCCAGCTCCATCCAAAATTACAAGCCGAACTTGAACAGCGCAAGCAGCAGGAAAAGGCTGAACAAGATCAGGATAAATAATCCATAATAGTTCAGCTCAGCTAAGAATTTGGTTTGAACGAAAAGCACTCTTCTCATAGTCGATAAAAAGGTGACACATTGGTCACCTATTTTTATCCCAGCTTGATCACGCCGTTCTATTCAGCAAGCTCAATATTTTTCACTGCAATTTGGCGGGCTGCACCAAATTCAAACCGATCCGGCCAGTTACACACATCGGATACTACACATTCATGACATTTCGGTTTGCGCGCAATACACGTATAACGACCGTGTAAAATCAGCCAGTGATGTGAATCAATGATAAATTCCTTGGGAATGACTTTGACCAGACGGTGTTCAACTTCCAACACATTTTTGCCAACCGCTAGTCCGGTACGGTTACCTACCCGGAAAATATGGGTATCAACCGCCATGGTCGGCTGACCAAAGGCCGTATTCAGTACCACATTCGCCGTTTTACGACCTACACCCGGCAGGGCTTCTAAGTCTGCACGATTGTCCGGTACGATGCTGTTGTGCTTCTGAATCAGCATCTCACAGGCTTTAATCACGTTGACCGCTTTCGAGTTATATAAACCAATGGTCTTGATATATTCCTTCAAGCCATCCACACCTAGGGCATAAATGGCTTCCGGTGTATTGGCGACGGGAAAGAGTTTGTCTGTGGCTTTATTGACACTGACATCGGTAGCTTGAGCAGAGAGCGTGACCGCGACCAGCAATTCAAAGGGATTCGCATAATTCAGCTCGGTTTTTGGATTGGGTCGCTGTTCACGCAGACGTTCAAAAAAGGTCTGAATCTGCTTTTTGGTCATGTTTTTAACAGGCTTGGCCTTTGCTGTGGTCATGTTCTATCCCTGTAAAGCCTGTAATTGCTGTGTCAGTTCTTCCAGTTGGGTGCGTTTTCGGGCATCTTCACGAACCGAAAGCTGTTTTTCCAGTTTTTTAATTTGGGTACGTAGTTTTGCCAGTTCAATCGTGGTCTTGGAATCGAGGGCTACAGGTGCACTCTCTGGCTTGCTCGCGACTTCAATCACGGGAAGTTGCTCATTTAAAGCTGAGAAACGGGTAAACAGGGCAGTATCAATTTCTGCACGGACCACAGGCCCCTTACGATGGGTACGCCGTTTTTCTTCACGCTGGATGTGCGCATAGTAGCGTTGACGCAGATCATCCTGTTCAGCAAGACGCTGAGCTTCAGTCGGCAAGGGTTGTTGATCTTCAACCAGATCGATGCAGTCTACCGGACAAGGGGGGATACATAACTCACAGCCGGTACATAGGTCGGTCAGAATGGTATGCATTAGTTTACCAGAACCAATAATTGCATCGACTGGGCAGGCGCTAATACATTTGGTACAGCCAATACATTCATCTTCACGAATTACGGCTTTGATGCGCTGAGGACGACCATCGGCTTGAACTGGCCAGACACTTTCTTCTGCCACAAGTTTAGGGCGATTTAATAATCTAGCCAAAGCATCGGCAACAGGCTGTCCGCCCGGCACACATTTATTGGCATTTTCACCCTCAGCAATCGACTGGGCATAAGGTAAACATCCGTCACGATGACCGCAGAGTCCACATTGGGTTTGAGGGAGTAAAGCGTCAATCGATTGGACCAGAGAAATGGGCGAATTCATGTATAACCAGCGTTACTCATGGCAAGCATGAGAGAGTAAGTGAAACAAAATATGTCGATTCATCAATTTTAACATATTTTTAAACTCCTAAGTCGTGCGCAATTAAGGGTCAACTTGTGCCTTATTATTAGGCATAAATCTGAATCTAAGCCTTGATTCGATTGGCATTTCCTGACATAGAAAAAATTTTCATAATCAATATAAATATTTGTTATCAAATTAATTTTAAAGTATTTTCAAAAAAAGTATTGTAGATTAGTTACAAAAGATATTTAATATTTTGCGCCAAAATTTAACATTGATTGTAAATTTGACCAATTTTGATCCATTTTCTGCTGAGGATTAAGCGTTGAAATACAACACACTTAATGAGTTCCTAGATTACGTAAAATCACGTGATGCACATCAACCAGAATTTCTTCAAGCTGTAGAAGAAGTGATGACTAGTTTGTGGCCGTTCATTCAAAAGAACCCACAATACGCAGCACATGGTTTACTAGAACGTCTAGTTGAGCCAGAACGTGCGATCCAGTTCCGAGTTTCTTGGGTAGATGACCAAGGTCAGACTCAAGTAAACCGTGCGTTCCGCGTACAGTACAACTCAGCGATCGGTCCATTTAAAGGTGGTATGCGTTTCCACCCTTCAGTGAATCTTTCAATCCTAAAATTCTTAGGCTTTGAGCAAACATTTAAAAATGCTTTAACCACACTTCCTATGGGTGGCGGTAAAGGCGGTTCTGATTTTGACCCTAAAGGCAAATCAGAAGGCGAAATCATGCGTTTCTGCCAGGCTTTAATGATCGAGCTGTATCGTCACCTTGGTGCGAACACAGATATCCCTGCAGGTGATATTGGTGTAGGCGGTCGTGAAGTGGGCTACATGGCCGGCATGATGAAAAAATTAAGTAACGACACTGCGTGTGTATTCACTGGTAAAGGTTTAACTTTCGGTGGTTCATTGGCACGTCCGGAAGCAACGGGTTACGGTACTGTGTATTTCGCTGAGGAAATGCTTAAGTCTCGTGGCGAAAGCTTCAAAGATAAAGTTGTTGCGATTTCAGGTTCTGGTAACGTTGCGCAATATGCTGCTGAAAAAGCAATGTACCTTGGTGCGAAAGTAGTTTCACTTTCGGATTCTGCGGGTACAGTTTACGTTAAAGACGGTTTCACTGAGGCGCTTCTTGCTGAAGTTATGGAACTTAAAAATGTAAAACGTGGCCGTATTTCAGAGTTTGCGTCTAAACATGGTTTCGAATATCTTGAAGGCCAACGTCCTTGGGGTATTAAGTGTGATATCGCACTGCCATGTGCAACGCAAAACGAACTGGATGCAGACGATGCTGCTGCGCTTCTTGCTAATGGCGTAATCTGTGTTGCTGAAGGTGCGAATATGCCTTCTACACTTGAAGCGGTTGAGAAATTTGTTGAAGCGAAAATTCTTTACGCTCCAGGTAAAGCATCTAACGCGGGTGGTGTAGCAACTTCTGGTCTTGAAATGTCTCAAAACGCATTGCGTCTTGGCTGGACTTTCGAAGAAGTTGACGAGCGCTTACACGCGATCATGAAAGAAATTCACCGCAACTGCGTAAAATTCGGTACTAAAGAAGACGGTACTGTGAACTATGTTGACGGTGCAAACATTGCGGGCTTCGTAAAAGTTGCTGATGCAATGCTTGCTCAAGGCGTATTCTAAGTCTGACTTAGTCTAAGCTGAAAAAAACCGGGGCTATTGCCCCGGTTTTTTTATATCTGGTATTTTTAGTTTTAGAGAGCACCCTTAACTATTTCACGCTCAACCGCCATATCAAAAATATAGGCATATTTCGATTGATCAGCTGCCGGATGCTTAATTTCAAAACGTTTGACCCGAATAATCTGCCGTTCATTTGGTGAATGCCGAAAACCTTCAATCTGATCATAGAATAAAGTCCAGTCCTTATCGACCTGAGTTTTCAGGCCATTCTGATCATATTTCACTTCTTTGACTTGCAAGCAGCTTTGTTGGGTTACGCCGGTACATTGTTTGGTATCGGGGGAAATTTCCAGAAAAATTGTTTCAGCCTGTCCTTGGTATTTGGTTTCCGGAGTCATTTTCCCGATAAATTCATAGGTTTGACCATTTGCGGCCATCAACGTCAGGGTCGGCTTGTCAGGATCTGTGGTATTGAGCGTAAAAGGAATGTCACGCTTCTGTAAAAGTTGGCTGACAAAACGTTCCTGCTCCATCAATGCTGCATCACAGGCCATTTCAGTGCCTATAACTTCGCTAGTGGTGATGATATTGTTTTTGATTGACCAGGTCGTCCCGAGTCCATTACAGCCCGTCACGGCGCTCAGCCGGCCTTGAGCGTTGAAACTCAGTACAACGGGTCGTTCTAGTCCACGATTCAGTTCCCAGTGATAGGCTGGAAGAATCTGATCTGCATTTTTTTGTTGGATGGTGGCCACCGCACTATCTCCAGCTCGTTGAATATCACTGGACTGACAGGCTGCAAAAGTTAAAGGCAATAATGCCAGCACAATAAATTTTAATTTCATGGACTTATAATGAAGTATATAAAGTTCAAACAATAATAATGCATGTATTGCAAAAAAATATGGATACATTTCGCAGCTTTGAGTTGAAAAATGTATCCATCATTAAGGTTTTAGCGCTGAAGTAAGATTAATCGAAGCGGTAAATATCCATACCGAGTGAACCCATGGTGAAACTGCTATGTACCAGACTAAAACGCTGACCTGTGCCCATCGCAAAGAAAATTGGAGCAAAATGTTCTAACGTTGGATGATTCCGTGCCATATGCGGAATATTGGACCAGTCCAGGACCGCGTCATAATCGCTATGCGTCAGTTTATGCACCACAAAATTACGGAAGCCTGAGGCCCATTCGGGTACATCAGCAGCCGATCCATCCCAAGACAGTTCACGTAAATTATGGGTAATACTGCCTGAACCAATCAGCAGGATTTGCTGTTCACGTAAAGGTGCGAGACTTTGACCAATCTGATAAATCTCATCCGCACTCATCGACATGGGTAAGGAAATTTCTACCACAGGAATGTTGGCATCTGGATACATATGTAACAGCGGCATCCATACCCCATGATCACGCGGACGGGTACTGTTGGCATGTGCAGAAAAACTGGCATTGGCCAGCAGGCCTAAGATTTTCTCGGCCAGTTCAGGATTTCCCGGTGCAGGATAGCGCAATTGATACAGTTCAGGCGGAAAACCACGAAAATCATGCCAGGTTTCTGGGCGAATTGCGCTACTGACTTCCAGCGCATCACTTTCCCAATGCGCAGACATCACAATAATTGCTTCCGGGCGTGGCAGATTTTCGCTCAAACGATGCAAGGCAGGACCCACTTGCTCAGGATTCAGCGCCAGCATAGGAGAGCCATGAGAAATAAATAAGCCGGGCAACGTTTGTAAGTTCATAATTCAAACCACATCTAGAAGATGCCTCAATAATGCATGAAAAATAGAAATAAGAGCAGGAGAGATTATTCAACAAAACGTTGCATATAAAGAACGCTTTAGCAAAATCATTAGCCTGCCCGATGATAAGGATGATTATTATTGATGCTCATAGCACGATAGAGCTGCTCGATCAGCATGACACGTACCAGTGGATGCGGCAGAGTTAACTTGGAAAGTGACCAGTGCCATGCAGCAGCTTTACGCACGGCTTCTGAGTGACCATCCGGTCCACCAATCGCTAGTGCTACATCATTGCCTTCCAGCATCCAGCCTTTCATGGTTTCAGCCAGTTTTTCGGTACTGAATTCGCGTCCGCCCACTTCTAGTGCAATCAGGGTTTCATTCTGCTTGAGCGCATTTAAAATGCTGTCGCCCTCAATATTGCGGTATTTCAGAATATCCGCTTCAGAATCATTTTTCCCGCGCTTGGCCATCGGCAGTTCAATAATCTGGGTCTGTACAAAAGGCTGAATACGTTTGAAATAATCTTCAAAACCAGTCAGCACCCACGCTGGCATTTTTTGACCAATGGTCAGGATACGGATTTTCATACAGACAGATCAATAATTGGATACCTCATTATAACGATCAAACAACATGAAGTTGAGCAGGGAAACAAATTGAAATTGAAATGAGAGATTTAGTGTTGCTTTAATGTCCTTAGTTCAAGTATCCGCTTGATAAAGGAATGGAAT
Source organism: Acinetobacter lwoffii (assembly GCF_024129435.1). Classification (GTDB taxonomy): domain Bacteria; phylum Pseudomonadota; class Gammaproteobacteria; order Pseudomonadales; family Moraxellaceae; genus Acinetobacter; species Acinetobacter lwoffii_F. The sequence continues at coordinate 162,317 of NZ_JAMXXN010000005.1, forward strand.
AATAATAAATGCGGAACAGTGTCATGATAAAAGGATGTTGTACTGTGCTGCTGTTACTGATAGGCCTCATGGGGCCTAGTCTCTGTGCAGCCAATTCGAGCAAAAATGCTCAGGTCTCTCATCTGGAATTATTTTTTAGCCAGATCATGAGTGTCGATGAATACCGAAATTATAAAAATCTAAAAGAGCTGAATCGGGTATCTGCCTGGATTAAAGGGCAGATGCAGCGCTTTGGTATTCCATGCCAGTTTCAGGTTTATGTGGTCAATAACCTGAGTTACCGAAATGTCATCTGTAGCTTGGATACTCAAGCCAAAACCAAGATGGTGATGGGGGCACATTATGATGTCTTTAGTGCCCGAAACGGTGCTGATAATAATGCCTCAGGGGTAGCGGGTTTACTGGAAACTGCAAGATTACTGGCCCTGCAAAAATCCAAGCTCAAACATGATGTCGAATTTGCTTTCTATACGCTTGAAGAGCCGCCTTTTTTCAAGACAGAACATATGGGCAGTTATATGCATGCCAAGTCTTTAAAAAAGCAGAAGCAGAAAATTGAGGGCGTGGTGATTCTGGATTCGATTGGTTATTTTGATGAACATCAGGTGCAGAGCTATCCGGTGGGATTAAAATGGATTTATCCACGACATGGCAATTTCATTGCAGCCATTGGGCATTTAGCCTCAACTGGCCTGACTGGAGATTATTGTGATGCCATGCAGCGTTTTAACCGTCTGGAATGTCAACGCTTTGTCAGCCCAAGTTTTGCTCAGGATATGAATTTCTCGGGCTATCTGAATTATGCCAAATTCAACTATTCGACCATGCTGATTACCGATACTGCGAGTTATCGTAATCCTTATTACAATACCGAATTGGATACCCTCGACAAGCTTGATCTGAACAAGATGACTCATGTGATTGATGGATTGGTTACGATGGCACTACAGCCATAATTCAGTTGTTTTATTCAATAACTCAATAAAAAACCCTGCCGAAGCAGGGTTTTTTATACGAAACATCAAGTCTTAATGACGTGCTGCTTTGGCTGCTTCTTTGGTTTTGACAATGGGTGCTTTCACCAAGGCTTTTGGCATTGAGATCAGCGCCAGCGGTAAAATCTCATCAATCGATTTCACAGCTTTGATCTCCAGACCTTCCTTCACATTTTCAGGAATTTCCGCAAGGTCACGTACGTTGTCTTGTGGAATGAAGACCAGTTTGATGCCACCACGATGTGCTGCAAGCAGTTTCTCTTTCAAGCCACCGATGCGCAGTGCACGACCGCCCAGACTGGTTTCACCTGTCATTGCGATATCAGGACGAATCGCAATTTTGGTGAACGCAGACACCAGTGCCAATGTCAGGGCTAAACCAGCAGATGGACCATCTTTCGGGGTTGCACCTTCCGGTAAATGCACGTGTACATCCGTTTCTTCGAAACGAGAAGCTTCAATACCCAGCTCATCGGCACGGGTACGAACCACCGTCATTGCAGCCGTAATCGACTCTTTCATGACATCGCCCAGAGAACCGGTAGTAATGAACTTACCTTTACCCGGAACCGCAGCAACTTCAATCGTCAACAGCTCACCACCGACTGAAGTCCAGGCCAAACCGTTCACGCGACCGATTTGCGCTTCTTCTTCCGCCATACCGTAGTCAAACTTATGTGGACCCAGGTATTCTGGAAGGTTGCCGGCATTGACTTCAACCTGCAGGTTTTTGGCTTTCTTGCTAACCGCTTCTTTCACCACTTTACGTGCAATTTTGGATACTTCACGTTCAAGGTTACGTACACCGGCTTCACGGGTATAGCGGCGCACGATGTCACGAATCGCTTCTTCATGCACGGTCAGCTCTTTAGCACGCAGACCATTGTTCTTGATGGCTTTCGGCACAAGGTAACGATCGGCAATGTTGACTTTCTCTTCTTCGGTATAACCCGGAAGACGAATCACTTCCATACGGTCCAGCAGGGCTTCAGGAATGTTCATGCTGTTTGCAGTACAGATAAACATTACTTCAGACAGATCCAGATCTAGATCTAAGTAGTGATCGCTGAACTTGCTGTTTTGCGATGGATCAAGAACTTCAAGCATCGCAGAAGCAGGGTCACCACGGTAGTCTTGCGCCATCTTGTCGATTTCATCGAGCAGGAATAACGGGTTTTTGACACCCACCTTGATCAGGGACTGCACAATTTTACCTGGCATCGCACCGATATAGGTACGACGGTGACCACGAATCTCGGCTTCATCACGTACACCGCCCAGCGCCATACGCACGAACTCACGACCGGTCGCTTTGGCAATTGATTCACCCAGTGAGGTTTTACCCACACCTGGAGGTCCTACCAGACACAGAATCGGGCCACGCAATTTTTTTACACGTGACTGAACAGCCAGATATTCCACAATACGATCTTTGACATCGTCCAGACCATAGTGGTCTGCATCCAGAATTTCCTGTGCCTTGTTCAGGTTGATGCTGACTTTGCTGGCTTTATTCCACGGTGTATCCAGAATCACTTCTAGATAGTTACGCACCACAGCTGCTTCACTTGAAGCCGGTTGCATGGCTTTTAACTTGCGGAATTCGTTTTCAGCTTTCTTGCGTACATGCTCAGGCAGATCTGCTTCAGCAAGACGTTTTTCAATCTCGGCAACATCATCTTCTGCGCCGCCGTTCATATCCGAAAGCTCGCGCTGAATGACTTTCATTTTTTCATTCAGGAAGTATTCGCGCTGGTTCTTTTCCATCTGACGTTTTACAGAATCATGCAGGGTTTGCTCAATCTGCTGTTCTTCAGACTGCTGCAACAGATACGTCATCAGCTCGGTCAGATGTGCTTCGAATTGGTCATGTTCCAGGAATTTTTGTTTTACTTCAATATTCAATGGAACGCGGGTCGCAACGAAGAACAATAACTGCAGCAGATCTTCAATCTTGTTCGCCGCCGTGATCAATTCACGTGCATTACGCAGTTTGGCTTCTGCATATTGAGCGAAAAGCGCACGTAATTCCTGCAGACGTAAAGCTTGGGTGTCTGCATCGACGCTCACCGTCATTGGGCTGAGTTCATGCTCTGCTGTCAGATACTCAGTTTCGTCAATGATGGTTTTCAGCTTGGCACGGTGTAGGCCTTCGATCAGGACTTTAATACAGTTTTCATCATTTTCGTGATTCACAACTTGCACAATCTTCGCGACAGTACCGTATTGATATAAATTGTCGTGATCAATTTCTTCTGTAAGCGAATCTTTTTGCGCAACTACAAATACTAGATTGTCACTGTTACGAGCCACATCAACTGCATTGATCGATTTTTCACGACCGACAAATAGCGCAATTTGCATATGCGGATAAACCACCACATCACGCAACGCCAAAAGGGGTAGTACACTTGGAACCTGAGGCTCTAAGGTTTCTTGATTCATAATAATTTCAGACATGAGCACTCCTAATGAGTGACAACGGTGTTGCCATGCTTTTAATAGTGATGGGTAATTTTAAAAATACAAGGGCAGTTAAGATTAAATTGTATGAAAAATGACTAATTATGTGATTTTAAAGTAGTTAGCAAGGGTAAAATTGCAAAATTAACGTTTGAACTTTATAAAAACTGTCGGGGTGATTAAAGCATCAAGGGGCTGATCCCATGTTTCACGTTTTAACGGCTGTGCCAGCAGTTGAAAGTCATGCGCCAGCCCCAGACGGAATGGACGCCCAGGTGCAGAAGCCAAGGTACGATCATAAAAACCGCCGCCCATACCAATCCGTGTGCCCGAAGTATCACAGGCCAATAGTGGCATGAGCAATAAATCCAGTTTGGAAACATGTACACCACGGGTGCTCATGGGCTCTCGCATACCCAGCCGATGATGGGCAAAGCGCTTGTTATGGTATTGGTGCTGGGTGATCCGGATCCAGACCAGCTGCTGATTCATGTCGCAAATCGCAGGCAGATAAACCTGTTTGCCCAGTTTAAAGCAGCGTTCAATAATCGCCTGGGTCTGAATCTCCCCAAAAGCATGCAAATACAGGCCAATACGTTGGGCATGAATAAATTCTGGACTGCGGATCAGACGGTTTAGAACTTTTTGTGCGGATTGCCTTTGCTCAAATTTAGAGAGATGACGACGCGTTTTACGAAGGTATCTTCTTAATTCCTGAATGGTCATAGGGCAAAAAGCATATGCAACAAATTTGTGCTCTAGTCTAAGTGGGAATTCTGGAAAAGTAAAAAATAATTGTAAGCTGCAATTTTATATTATTCCGTATCTGCTTATTTAAATTCGGCTAATTTTGCCGCCAGTCTAAAAGTTAAAAAACTAAAAAGCAGTTGCATCACTGGTTTTTAAGATGTCATGAGAAAGGATATTCAATCTAGTTGATTCACGATTTTCCAAGCAACCGATTGTTCAGTGATAAACTCTGGAAACGCATCAGTTTAAGCACTTTGAAACAGCTTTCGATCAATAAAAATACAATTCTAAAGTAGGTTTATTCTGTTTTTGGTGAAAGATAGACAAGGGATCATATAACTATTCTCGACCGATATATGCGACACATTGGACTTAGGCAGAACGCGTAAGACCTAAATCAATGGAGATTGAAGATGATGAATATTGCGAAGAACACCGTCTGCCTTTGGTACGATGACGATGCCGAAGGTGCAGCACGATTTTATGCAGAAACCTTTCCAGACTCCTCAATTGGCGCGATCAACTTTGCACCCGGAGATTATCCCTCTGGGAAAGAAGGTGATGTCATTACGGTCGAATTTACAGTAATGGGCGTTGCCTGCATCGGGTTGAACGGTGGTCCTGGTTTTCAGCATAATGAAACATTTTCATTTCAGGTGGCGACTGAAGACCAAGAGGAAACAGATCGCTACTGGAATGCCATTGTGGGCAATGGCGGTCAGGAAAGTGAGTGTGGCTGGTGCAAGGACAAGTGGGGCATTTCCTGGCAGATTACGCCAGCGGTCCTCATCAACGCCTGTAACAGTCCTGACCGTGCTGCGGCCAAGCGCGCATTTAATGCGATGATGACCATGAAGAAAATTGACATCTCCGTGATCGAAGCGGCATTTCATGGTTAAGCGCCAAAGATATTGTCTTTCATTCGAGTTGATATTGCTGTGTAGCGCAATTTCACTGCAATAGTTAAATCTTCTCCTTTCTTTTTATCAACTCAAATTATCCCTCAACTCTATAAGGATCCGTTACAAAAATTTCAGATCAATCCAACTTGATTTGAACCTAAATCCAATTTCTTCATGATGATTCAAGGAGAATGTGCCATGAATTTTCCTCAATTACTGCTTATGGCGGGATGGGTCGCGCTGTCTGCACCTGCCGCTTTAGCCGTTGAACCGCCCATGTCGGGCAAAGCTAGCTCAGGTGCAGCTTCCTCTGCCGCCGATAAGAAAGCCATTGCAAGTGCCATGACTGCCGCACCTAAAAAAGTAGCCGCTGCGGCCACGATTGTCGCTGTCGGTGCAGATGGCAAAATGCGTACCTTGCGCAAGGGCAATAATGGGTTTACCTGTATGCCTGATAATCCGACTACGCCAGGTCCAGACCCAATGTGTATGGATCAGGCCGCTCTAGAATGGGCAGAGGCCTGGATGGGACATAAACCGCCCACAGTCGGGAAAGTAGGCTTTATGTATATGTTGGCAGGCGGTACGGATGCCAGTAATGTCGATCCCTATGCCAAGAAGCCCACTACGGGCAATCGTTGGGTCAAAACGGGTCCCCATGTCATGATCGTCGGTGCTGAAGCTCGTTTCTATGATATGTATCCTAAGCATACGCAACCGGATACCGCTGTGCCCTATGTCATGTGGTCTGGGACGCCTTATCAGCACTTAATGATTCCTGTGAAGTAATGAATCACCGCAATGACAAATGCACACTGATTCAACCTTTCAATTCGGATATTTAATACACTCAATTTTTATGACTGTCCTAAGCTACAAATAAAATAGTTCACTTAGAAGCTCATCAACAGATGGGCTTTTATATGAGTATTGCAAAAGTTGAAATAATGCAGATCATGCAATATGAGTTTCAGAATAATTTTTGCACTGAATTGAAAACAGCCTGAACCAAAAACAATCATCTAACGAAATTCTCCCTAATTTATACATCTTAAATTTTATTAAAATATTGAAAATAATATAGAAAATTAAACTGGCATAAGTTCTGCATAACTGTATTCAAACTTGGATACAAGAATGGATACAGAATGCTTCATCAGAAAATGATCGGCTGGACAGTCCGAAAATGGCGCGATGCCGATCAGCCAAAACAGCTTCAACTGAATCATCTTGCTCAACGCACTACCCATGTTGAGGTGGGTGAACTTGTCTGGATTCCGGTTGCGAATGCTGCACCTCTTCAAGCAAAAAACGATGCATTTAAAAAAGCTGTATTTGCGGACGGTATGTATCAAAGGCTACGACACAGAGCAGCGAACATAGTCGATAGCGGCTTTATATACAGCAGCTGAATCAGAAAACAACGAAATAGACCCATTCAGCAGATTCAAAAAATAGAGAAAATAAAAGGGGATTCACATGTTTAAAACTGTACTGATTGCAAATCGCGGCGAAATTGCTGTTCGTGCCATTCGCACATTAAAAAAAATGGGTATAACCAGTATAGCCGTCTATTCAGAAACGGACCGTTATGCACAGCATGTGATTGATGCAGATATTGCAGTGTCCTTAGAAGGTACCAAACCGAGTGATACCTATTTAAGTATTGAAAAGCTGATTGCCGCAGCCAAGAATACCGGGGCCGAAGCAATTTTCCCAGGTTATGGTTTTCTGTCAGAAAGTGCTGACTTTGCCCGTGCCTGCGAAGCAAATAATATTGCTTTCATGGGGCCAACACCGGAGCAGATTCTGGAATTCGGCTTAAAACACAGGGCGCGTGAACTTGCCGCAGCTGTCAATGTACCCATGACTCCCGGTACAGGTCTGCTAAATAGTCTGGATGAAGCCTTAACTGAAGCTGAAAAAATTGGCTATCCGGTTATGCTTAAAAGCACAGCAGGCGGTGGCGGAATTGGCTTGACCCGTTGTGATAATGCAGAAGCACTTCAGGAGGCCTATGAAAGTGTAAAACGTCTGGGCGAACAGTTCTTTAAAGATGCCGGAGTATTTTTAGAGTGCTTTATCGGTCGGGCCCGTCATGTCGAAGTTCAGATTTTTGGAGATGGACAGGGACAGGTAGTGGCTTTGGGCGAACGCGACTGTTCACTGCAGCGCCGTAATCAGAAGGTTGTGGAAGAAACACCAGCGGCACAGTTACCTGAAGCAACCCGTCAAAAATTGTATCAGGCGGCAGTTGAACTGGGCAAATCGGTGGAATATCGCAGTGTCGGTACGGTTGAGTTTATTTACGATGCAGCACGTGACGAGTTTTATTTCCTTGAAGTGAATACCCGTTTGCAGGTGGAGCATCCGGTGACTGAAATGGTGACCGGTTTAGACCTGATTGAATGCATGTTGAAAGTTGCAGCAGGTGATACTCTGGATTGGAAGCATCTAAGCAGTATTCAGCCTCAAGGTGCAGCGATTGAAGTACGCATCTATGCCGAAGATCCAGTTAAGAATTTCCAGCCGAGTCCAGGGATTTTGACCGATGTCTTTTTTCCGGAAAATGTCCGGGTTGATACCTGGGTGAGTACCGGAACTGAAATTTCCCAATACTTTGACCCGATGATTGCCAAGATTATTGTGCATGCTGAAGATCGTGATACTGCCATTCATACGCTTAAATCAGCTTTAGCTGAAACTCGCCTGAATGGTATTAGTACCAATCTGGATTATGTGCATACTGTTATTTCAGATCCGCGTTTTGAGCAAATGCAAATCTGGACACGCATGCTGGATGATTTCAAATATGTGCCGAATGTGATTGAGGTGATTCAGCCGGGTACACAAAGTTCCATTCAGGATTATCCGGGTCGTGTCGGGTATTGGGATATTGGTGTACCGCCTTCAGGCCCAATGGATGATTATGCTTTCCGGCTGGCCAATAAAATTGTTGGGAATGTCGAGGCCGCCGCCGGGTTTGAATTTACCCTGCAAGGTCCAATCCTCAAATTTCATGCAGAAAATATCATTGCTTTAACTGGCGCACCTTGTCCGGTAAGTCTGGATGATGAAGCAGTAAATTTCTGGCAGCCTGTTCAGGTAAAAGCAGGCCAAACCCTAAAAATTGGACAGGTTGAATCTGGATGCCGGACCTACCTGGCTGTACGAAATGGTCTGAATGTGCCGGAATATCTGGGTAGCCGTTCTACCTTTGCTTTAGGTAATTTTGGTGGACATGCAGGCCGAGTGTTACGGGCTGGTGACATGATTAAGATGGTGAATCCTGAGCTGCCGGCCGATGGTCTACCTTTAGCGATTGCAGAACCTGAAGTTTTGGCAACAGATCTGATTCCAAGTTATGGCAAGGAATGGAAAATTGGTGTGCTCTATGGTCCGCATGGCGCTCCTGATTTCTTTAAAGCTGAATATATTGAGGAGTTTTTTGCATCAAGCTGGAAAGTGCATTTTAACTCGAACCGATTGGGTATCCGTTTAACCGGACCGACGCCAAGCTGGGCGCGTGAAAATGGCGGTGAAGCGGGTCTGCATCCATCCAATGTACATGACTGTGAATATGCCATTGGTGCGATTAACTTTACCGGTGATTTCCCCGTAATTCTTGCCAAAGATGGTCCGAGCCTGGGTGGCTTTGTCTGTCCGGTGACCATTGCCAAAGCTGAACTCTGGAAAATTGGTCAACTGAAAGCCGATGACACGATTAGCTTCTATCCAATCTCGGTAAAGCAGGCCAATGCGCTGGAGCGGCAGCAAATTCAAACCCTCCAAAACTTTGCCAAGGCAGAGATAACCAGCGAGGCTGAAATCGTTACAGTTCAGGCAGAAAGTATCCTGGCATTGCGTGAAGCTACGCCAGATGCACCAAAAGCTGTATATCGTCAGGCAGGTGACAGTTATATCTTGCTGGAATACGGTGATAACGTACTGGATTTGGCCCTACGCCTGCGCGTACACCGCTTGATGCAACTGATCCGTGAAGCTGATCTTGACGGTATCCTGGAATTATCACCTGGTGTGCGATCCTTGCAGATTAAATATGATGGTCTGCGTTTGAGCCAGCAGCAACTGATTCACTTCCTGCTTGGTCTTGAAGAACAGATGGGTGATTTACGTGACATTAAAATACCTTCAAGAATTATCCATTTACCCATGGCCTTTGAGGACTCAGCGACTCTGGGTGCGGTTGAGCGTTATCAGGAAAGTGTCTGTGCCAAGGCCCCATGGCTACCGAATAATGTCGATTTTATTCAGCGAATTAATGGTCTAAACACTCGTCAGCAAGTTAAAGACATTATTTTTGATGCCAATTATCTGATTTTAGGGCTAGGTGATGTATATCTGACTGCACCTTGTGCAGTGCCCATTGATCCGCGCCACCGTTTACTGAGTTCCAAATATAATCCGGCCCGTACTTTTACCGCTGAAGGTACAGTCGGGATTGGTGGCATGTATATGTGTATTTATGGCATGGACTCACCGGGTGGCTATCAGTTGATTGGCCGTACCGTACCGATCTGGAATAAGTTTAAAAAGAACAAGCAGTTTGGCGATCAGCAATGGTTCTTACGCTTTTTTGACCAGATTAAATATTATGAGGTCACTGAGGCCGAACTGGATCAGTTCCGTGCTGATTTCGCCCATGGTCGGGCAGAAATTAAAATTGAGGAATGTAAGTTTGACTTTGCAGCATATCAGGATTTCCTTGCTGCAGAACAGGACAGTATTGCTGCTTTTAAAGCACAGCAGCAAGCTGCTTTTAGTGCGGAGGTGGAACGCTGGAAAGACGATTTTGATGCACCTGTAGAAATAGAAGTGCTGCAGGATGATACCGATTACAGCCAGTATGTCCCTCTCAACGCCTCTATGACCGGCAATATCTGGAAGATTTTTGTAGAAGCCGGGCAGATTGTGAAAAAAGGCGACACGGTGGCCATCATCGAGGCCATGAAAATGGAGCTGCCGGTCTATGCTGACGATGATGGCATTGTCAAAGCCATTATCTGCCGTTCAGGTCAGACCGTGCATAGCGGTGAACCGCTGGTTTATATGGAGTAATGGATTGAGCCTATGACCCTTGTCCCTAATCCAGCCACTAAAGCGACCGGAAAAAGCTCAGACAATCTGTCTGAGCTGGTTTTCCAGAAAATTAAAAATGACATTTTTGACTTTAAACTCATGCCGGGAGAACGGTTTACCGAATCAGAAATTGCTGAAAGCTATGCCGTAAGCCGTACACCCATTCGGCAAGCCTTATATCGTCTGCAGCAGGAAGGCTATGTCGAGGTGCAGTTTAGAAGTGGCTGGCAGGTTCGGCCACTGAATTTTAAAGCCTATGAGGAGTTATATGATCTGCGAATTTTGCTGGAATGTTATGCAGTCGAACAACTTTGTCAGATGCCTGAAGATCAGTTGAAAGCCGCTCTGGAAATTTTGATTCAAACCTGGTGTATCAAGCCAGAACAGTATCTCTATGATCTCAGAAAGTTATCCGCACAAGATGAAGCATTTCATTGTCATTTGGTATTTGCAGCCGGCAATGCGGAAATGGCGAAAATTCACAGTGAGATCAGCGAGAAAATTCGCATCATACGCCGTCTGGATTTTTCCAAAGATTATCGGATTGAGGCCACCTATGCCGAACATCAACAGATTTTAAGGGGATTACTTGCACAAGATGCAGCGTTCTGTCTCTCTATATTGGATGCCCATATCCGGCACAGCCGTAATGAGGTGAAAAAAATTACACTGGAAATGTTATCCTCTAGTCCTGCGTAAGTTAATCAGGATAAATTTATTTTATAGCAAGAAAAATATCAGACCTGACTTAAAATTGATAACCAATTCATAACCAGAAAAAACAAGAACCCGCTAGTGGCATCTCAAATTGTTTTTTAAAGTAAGTTGAGGATGATAATAACAAGAGATAAAAATGCTTCATCAGCCTATTCAACTTTTACTTACAGGTGCCGGCTGTGCACTTCTCCTAACCATGACTGGATGTACCATGCCTTCCAAGTCGCCAATCAATGACAGTTATGGTTCCCAGCCACATTTGCCCAAACCAAAATCAAGCTTGCTGCCTACGGTCAATATTGCACCTGCTAAAGGTTGGCCTGAAGGTAAAATGCCGACAACAGCGACAGGTTTAAAAGTTCAGGCATTTGCCAAAGGGTTGCAGCATCCGCGCTGGCTGTATGTATTGCCGAATGGTGATGTACTGGTGGCTGAAACCGATGCACCGCCTAAGCCCGATGACAGCAAAGGGATCAAAGGCAAAATCATGAAATGGGTGATGCAACGTGCAGGTTCATCGCACCCCAGTGCCAACCGCATCAGTCTGCTTCGCGATAGCAATGGAGATGGGGTGGCTGAACAAAAAATCGTATTTTTACAGAATCTCAATTCTCCATTTGGCATGGCACTGGTCGGCAATATGTTGTATGTGGCGAATACTGATGCCCTAATGCGCTTTCCTTATCAGAACGGTGCGACTCAAATTACAGCAGCCGGTACCAAGGTGCTGGATTTACCGGCAGGCCGTTTAAACCATCACTGGACCAAAAATGTTATTGCCAATCCTGCCGGCAGCAAACTCTATATCACGGTGGGTTCCAACAGTAATGTTGCTGAAAATGGCTTAGAGCAAGAACAGGGCCGGGCACTGATCATGGAATTTGACATCACCAGTGCTCAAGTACGACCTTTTGCTACCGGACTGCGTAATCCGAATGGCATGGATTGGCAACCCCAGAGCGGCACACTTTGGACGGTGGTGAATGAACGTGATGAGCTCGGCAATGATCTGGTTCCTGATTATCTGACCTCTGTCAAAGAAGGCGCTTTTTATGGCTGGCCCTATAGTTATTATGGCCAACATGTAGATACGCGGGTCAAACCGCAAAACCCTGCGCAAGTTGCGCGGGCAATTCTACCGGATTATGCATTGGGCAATCATACTGCGTCATTGGGCTTGGCCTTCTATAAGGCAGATCTGATGCCTCAATATCGAAACGGTGCGCTGATTGGCCAGCATGGTTCATGGAACCGCAAACCGCACAGTGGCTATAAAGTGATTTTTATTCCCTTTCAAAATGGACAACCGATGGGCCCACCTCAAGATATCTTGACTGGATTCTTAAGCGATCAGGGCGATGCATATGGGCGACCGGTCGGTGTGGCGGTAGATTCTTCAGGTGCCATTTTGGTTGCTGATGATGTCGGTGATGTGATTTGGCGAGTATCACCCTTGTGTACACCAGCTGTAGTAAGTAAATAAAGGTTTAGGGATTCAGGATTTTATTCGGATCTGAATCTGTGGAAAGTAAAAGTTAAAGCAAAGACTGTTTCATTCAAACGTCAATATTTTGATTGAAAATATGCAAAGGCTAGCGGATTTAAAATAATTTTTAAGCTTCATTTAAGCTGGCTGAATTAGGCTTTCAGGATATTTTTACGCGTGATTACAGCATGTACAGAGATTCTGCTGATCCTATTAAAAATATCTAAATCTAAGTGCCAGTTTTAAGTGCCAATAAAAACTGGATATAAAAGTTAGAACGTTGCAAAAAAAGAGGGTTTTAAGAATGAAATCAATTGTTGCATTTATTTTCCCTTGGTCATTATTTATGGCCCTTCATCGACCAGCCGAAGCCACAGTATGCTTAATGCTTCAGATTTCGATTTTAGGCTGGATTCCTGCTGCAATCTGGGCCATGCATACTTTATATCGGGATAAAATAGCCTGAAAATAGGAAAATAAGTTACTGAAAGATTGTTTGATTTTGACGGAAGTAATTAAAGCCCTATCTTTTTTATGGCTAAAGATTTTTTTTCATTCCAGATGATGAATACATCAATAAAATGAATCTAGAGGAATGTTCGAGAGAAATACTACAAAATTAAAATAAGAGGAAATTCAGGAAAAATTATAATTATATTTTGAAAACGAAATTGAAGTACTCCGAAGATGCCGCTGCATGTGTCGTTACCCTGAACCCGATGAGTTCAAGGAGGATGCGACGTATACTTGCTGGGTTTCCCATACGGAGATGGGCATACACTCTAAATATACAGAACACACCCATAAGTGTTAGTATCGGCAGGGGAATAGACCCGCTGGCGAACACCTCAGAGTTAAGTTAATTATAAACAATAATCCCGGTGTGGCAACTCTATGCTGTTCATGAACTGTAAACAGTTCGGTCGAATGTCCGAAGTTTAAACAGAATTCGAGATTATTCAGTCAGTTCTTCAACTTCTTCTAAAATAGTTTGTAACAAACGCTCGCAATGCGCATATTGTTGCAGTGATCTATTCATATTCAAAACCTCCTGCATCAGCTCAAGTGCCACCATAATAATCAGCTTACTAGGTTCCATGCGTGGCGCTTTACGGCGAAATTCATCATATTTGTCATTCAATAACTGTGCTGCGCGCTCTAATTCTTCCTGCTTGTCAGGAGTAGAGGCCAGACGGAAACTATGCCCCAATACTCTGAGATCAATTGCAATTTGTTCACTCATGATGAGGCTTCCTCAGTCGCTTCAGTCGGATGGGCCAGTTGTTGAATTTCCTGTGCGTGATGATCCTGCGCAGTACCGAGAATCGCCAGACGTTGAATAATCGCTTCAACCTTGGCTTTGGCATTTTCATTTTTCTGGGTTAAGCGTTCAGATTCCTGAGTCAGACGCTGAATTTCCTGCTGGGCATGACGCTGTTCAAGGATCATCTTTTCCTTAACTACGCGCAGCTCATTTCGTTCAGCCAGAATTTCCTGAAAACGGTTTTTCAGATCGGTACAGCTTTTTTCCAGACGGCCATAACGGTCTGCCAGTGCAGTTGCATCATTATTGAGCAGTTGAAATTGGGCACGAGAATCCGTCAGCTGTTCAGTCAGATTTTCATTTTCTTGTTGTTTTTGCGCAATCACGCTGTTCTTTTGTTCAATTTGCTGTTGATGTTGCATCATTGAAGAGTCTTGCTCTTCGCGCAAACTGGAATTTTCACTTTCAAGCCGTGCAAGTCGCGTTTTTAACACGCCGATCTGCACTTGTAGACGCTGTAATTCTTCTAACATATCGAGGTCGCACAGTGTTGCAAACAAAGGTAATATATAAGCAGTATAAAGATTGGATAAACGAATGCAAGACGATATTTCAGGTTGGACCGAATGGCACCGCAATTTTTCTTCAATTGAGGAAATTTCTAGCCCTAGCGAACTACATGGTTTGCTGACTGGCATTGTTTGTGTCACCCAGGCGCCAAGCAGTGAAGAGTGGTTACAGATTTTACAAACACTGGATGTACCTGAACTGGATGCCGAAGCATTAGAGTTGTTGGCGGGCGAAGCTGAAGATGTGTTCCATGCATTGTCTGAAGATGAGCTGGATTATTTACCTTTGCTGCCTGATGATGAGCATGTGCTTTCAGAACGCGTACAGGCTCTGGCGGACTGGTGTGCAGGCGTGGTCTTAGGTTTCGGACTGGCTTCAGGACATATCCGTCAGGATGAAGTTGAGCTGATTGAACATTTACAAGATGTAGCCGCAGTTGAATTTGAAGACTCAGACGATGATGCTGAAGGTGAAGAAAGCTATCAGGAATTGTACGAATTTGTGCGTCTGATTCCTGTCAGTCTGTCTTTAGGGCGTAAAAAGGTCGAAGTTGAAGAAACGCCACTCTTACAGCAATTTAGTCAAAAAAATCAGCCTAAAGTCGCTACTACAGAAGCGCAAAGTGTAGTCGAGATTTTCTCGCCTAAACGTCTAAGCTGATGAAATGCTGAGGTGAGTCATCACCTGCTTGAAATCAGGCATATATTTTGCTGTTTACAGTGAAATCTATAGTCTGATTTCAAGACTATATTCTAAATACAAGTATTGATCGATAAGAAGTAAGGTGTAATGAAGAAATTGACACAGGCAGTTTTTGAGGAGCGTCGCGCAATCCTCGCAGGGGAAATCGGTTTACGCAGTATCGCTATTATCGCGACCAGTCCGGTAGCCATGCGTAACCGTGATGCAGATTATAAATACCGTGCAGACAGCAGTTTCTTCTATTTAACCGGATTCGCGGAACCTGAAGCTGTGGCTGTGATTGAAACCTTTGACACTGAAGAAGAAGGCTATAGCTACAGTTTGTTCTGTCGGGAACGTAACCGTGAAATGGAAATCTGGAATGGCTACCGTGCGGGTATTGATGGAGCTATTCAGGATTATGATGCAGATGAAGCCTATGCAATTGATCTGCTAGATGAAGAAATCTTAGAAAAGTTACAAAATAAAGATCAGTTATTTTATCGCATTGGACAGCATGCAGAGTTTGATGCTCGGGTAGCGAAATGGATTGCAACTGCAAGTGGTGAAAGCCGTCGTGGTACTTCTGTGCCAGCGCAAGTAATTCAGCTGGATCGTATTGTTGATGAAATGCGTCTGCATAAAGATGCAAATGAAATCGAACTGATGCAGATTGCTTCCGATATTTCTGCTGATGCACATACGCAAGCGATGCTAGCAGTACGTCCGGGTATGATGGAATATGCGCTGGAAGCCGAGCTGAATTATGTCTTTGGCAAAAATGGCGGTGTTCCGGCTTATAACAGTATTGTCGGTGGCGGTGAAAATGCCTGCATCCTGCATTATGTAGAAAATGACAAAGAACTGAAAGATGGCGATTTAGTCCTGATTGATGCTGCAGCTGAATATCAGCTCTATGCTTCAGATATTACCCGTACTTTCCCGGTCAATGGTAAATTCAGCCCTGAACAGAAAGCCCTGTATAACGTGGTGCTGGATGCTCAAATCGCGGCAATTAATGCCGTGCAAATTGGCAATTCGTATAAAGAACCGCATAATGTTGCAGTACGTATTTTGGTGCAGGGTTTGCTCGATCTTGGCTTGATGCAGGGTAATATCGACGAGATTATAGAAAAAGAAGCTTTTCGTCAGTTCTACATGCACGGTACGGGGCATTGGCTCGGTATGGATGTGCATGATGTCGGTGCTTATAAGGTGGACGGTGAATGGCGCTCGTATGAAGAGGGCATGGTCGTGACCGTTGAGCCGGGTCTCTACATCGCGCCTGATGATGAAACAGTCGATGCCAAATGGCGTGGAATTGGTATCAGGATTGAAGATGATGTGGTAGCCACTGCAAATGGCCCGCTGGTTTTAACTGCGAAAGTTGTCAAAACGGTAGAAGAGATTGAAGCATTGATGGCGAAAGCGCGCGCTGCCTAATCCAAGAAAAATACAGAAAGCCGGTCGCGAGATCGGCTTTTTTTATGACATTTCTATGCCGTTTTAAACAAGAATTCCTAGCTATATCGAATCGATCAAAAAGTGACTTAGCTTACGTTTATCTCGAACAAGTCAAATAAAACTAACCTAAGTAAAATTTACAGCTTAAAAAGTGACAGGAAGTCAACACAGAAAATCTGTTTTTAGCATCAAAGCTACATAATTAATAGAACCATCCCCAGATCTACAACAATGCCTAGCTAAAGATTGATGATCACTATCATACAAATAAGATTAGATTGTACATGGTTGGATAAATTTTTTTAAAATATCTGTTAGCTCAAAGATCGAGTTATATTTATACAATTATCTTAAAATAAGAAGAGAATAGTGATTGTAAATGAGCCTCCTGCTACTGAAAGTGAATATCAGCTCATTTATAAATGGCTTGATTCACAATTTTATCATTCAGGATCTACGAGCATCAGTATGTATTCAAAATTGTGCGAAGCGAGTAGATCGAGTTATACCAATTTGACTAGGTTTGCGATCGAATCGTATAAGTGCCAAATGAAATAATAACATTCCGTTTTTTAATGCCGAATTGATAAAAGTGAGTATAAATATTTTAGTTGCTGAATTAAAGACAACTTGGTTGGAGTTAAGAGCATATAAAGTTGGAGATGAATTTTCATTATTCCAAGAGTATTGTGGCGACGTTGAAGCATCAAAATACTTACAACGACAGGTGCATACAACAGTCGGTCAAACTCAGCAGATGTTGCAGAAATGGGCGTTAAGCTATTGGCAGCAACCGATTAAAGGATTTTCATGGGTGATTGCTGAGCGAAAAAGTCATCTGGCAATCGGGTTACTAACGATTATTCAACAGCAAAATAACAGCCTTGAAATTCATTTCGGACTTGGTCCTCGATTTCAGGGGCAGGGCTATATGCTTGAGGCGATGAAAGCGGTGATTCAGTATTTTAGACAATATCTTACATTTAAATCACTAGATACTTTCTGTGATGCAGAACATATACAGGCACACCAAGTGCTTTTAAAGACAGGGTTTGAAATCGTTGAACGGATCAATGCCTATACTGTATTGCCGAAGTTGGGGACTGAAAAGCGCGATGTCTTGGTTTTTCAATATAGGCTGGATCATCATGGAGAAAACTAGGGTCTGTTGACATTTACTGTTCATAATTAACCCTATAAAGGTAGCCATAAAAATATACAGGCTAAAGCAACAGAACTTTGATAATTTC
>NZ_JAMXXN010000006.1 GCF_024129435.1 Acinetobacter lwoffii
TTATCAAAGTTCTGTTGCTTTAGCCTGTATATTTTTATGGCTACCTTTATAGGGTTAATTATGAACAGTAAATGTCAACAGACCCTAATAGGTTTTGATAAAAATGAATAATGAAGCGGATATTTCTAAAGCCCAAGTATTAGCTACAGCAATATTCAACTTAGCTGAACAGTTGCAACTGACAAAGTCAGAGCTTGCATTGATTCTGAGTATATCCGGGGCAGAATTATCGTCAATCATAAATCAAAAAGAATTAGAACCAGATACTACAGCAGGCAAAAGAGCGATAACTTTAATCAATATCTATCAAGCATTATTTAGCCTGAATGGTGGAGACTTGAGTTGGATGCGGCAGTTTATCAATTCACCTAACAAGCTTTTGGATCAGCAAACGCCAAGATCTCTAATGCAAACAGAACATGGTTTGAGTGAAGTATTGCGATTACTAGGAAGGTTGCAACCGTACTAAAAATATCTCTCTATTCTCTACTAAGCCGAAAAATAGCAGAGTAAATTAAATAAAATATGAATTGTTTATCTTCACCTTAAAAATTCTTCTAACCTCACTTGAAATATGATTTGATCACACCAATATTATTATTAAAGACTGTCTAATATTTATATTAAGTTTTTGAAAAATATATAAAAATGATTTGAAATTTTATCAAGTGCACCCATATATCCATCAAGTAGAAAATTTGTTGTGAGGAATAACAAGAATGCGTTTTGAAAAATTTACCAATCGCCTGCAGCAAACCCTTTCCGATGCGCAATCGCTGGCCATGAGTAAGGACCATACTTCGATTGATGGAATCCATATCTTGGCCACCTTGATGGATGAAGCATCCAATGTCAGCCTGCTGCAACAAGCTGGTGCTAATCTGCGTGAGTTACAGACCAAGCTGCAAACAGCGTTGAGCAATGCGGCCACCCTGACTAATCCATCAGCAGATATCAACCTCAGTCCTGAAGCGGCAAAAGTATTGCATTTGGCAGACAGCTTTGCGCAAAAAGCTGGAGATGAATTTTTATCTACAGATTGGGTGCTGTTGGCACTGGCAGAAACAGGAAATACAAAAACCTTATTAAATAGTGTTGGCGTAAAGGCAGAGACTTTAAGCCAAGTGATTAATCAATTTCGAGGCGATGAAAAAGTCATGAGCAATAATCATGAAGATCAGCGTGATTCACTGAATAAGTACACCATTGATTTAACTGAACGTGCGTTGGCAGGCAAGCTTGATCCTGTGATTGGCCGTGATGATGAAATCCGCCGTACGATTCAGGTTTTGTCACGCCGCACCAAAAACAACCCGGTACTCATTGGTGAGCCGGGGGTCGGTAAAACTGCAATCGTCGAAGGTCTGGCGCAGCGGATTATCAATGGTGAAGTGCCTGAAGGACTCAAAGGTAAACGTGTTTTATCACTTGATTTAGGTTCTTTGCTGGCCGGTGCCAAATACCGTGGTGAGTTTGAAGAACGCTTAAAAGCCGTTCTGAAAGATATTGCCAAACACGAAGGCGAAATCATCCTGTTTATCGACGAGTTGCATACCCTGGTGGGTGCCGGTAAAGGTGATGGCGCAATGGATGCCGGCAATATGCTGAAACCTGCGCTGGCACGTGGTGAACTGCGTTGCGTCGGTGCCACCACACTGGATGAATATCGTCAGTATATTGAAAAAGATGCCGCGCTGGAACGTCGTTTCCAGAAAGTGCTGGTCGATGAGCCAAGCGTGGAAGATACCATTGCGATTCTGCGTGGTCTGAAAGATCGCTATGCTACCCATCACGGGGTACAAATTCTGGATTCAGCCATTATCGCTGCTGCGAAAATGTCACATCGTTATATCACCGACCGTCAGTTGCCTGATAAAGCCATTGACCTGATTGATGAAGCAGCATCGCGCATCAAAATGGAACTCGACTCCAAACCAGAAGCACTAGATAAACTGGAACGCCGTCTGATTCAGTTAAAAATGCAGCTGGAAGCGGTAAAAAAAGATGAAGACTCAGGTGCTAAAGCTGAGATTCAATACTTGTCCGATCAGATCGCCACAGTTGAAAAAGAGTATCATGACCTGGAAGAAGTCTGGCGTGCAGATAAAGCGCTGGTCGAAGGCAATAAAGACGTACAGATCAAACTGGATCAGGCACGTACAGCACTTGAAAAAGCGCAACGCGAAGGTGATCTGGGCGAGGCCGCGCGTTTGCAATATGGCGTGATACCAGAGTTGCAAAAGCAGCTTGAACTGGCTGAAAAAGCCGATGAAAGCGCAACGCCAAAATTGCTGCGTAACAAAGTCACCGACAATGAAATTGCTGAAGTAGTGAGTGCTGCGACCGGTATTCCGGTTGCGAAAATGCTGCAAGGCGAGCGTGACAAATTGCTACATATGGAAGAATTCCTGCATAACCGTGTAGTAGGGCAAGATGAAGCCGTGGTGGCGGTATCCAATGCAGTACGCCGTTCACGTGCCGGTCTGTCAGATCCGAACCGTCCAAGTGGGTCATTCCTGTTCCTGGGGCCAACGGGTGTCGGTAAAACAGAATTGACCAAAGCCTTGGCGAATTTCCTGTTTGACAGCGACGATGCCATGGTGCGTATCGATATGTCAGAATTTATGGAAAAACATTCGGTCAGCCGTTTGGTTGGTGCGCCTCCGGGCTATGTCGGTTATGAAGAAGGTGGGGTGCTTACTGAAGCCGTACGTCGTAAACCGTATAGTGTGATCTTGTTTGATGAAGTCGAAAAAGCGCATCCGGACGTATTTAACATCTTGCTACAGGTACTGGATGATGGTCGTTTAACTGACTCGCAAGGCCGGGTAGTGGACTTTAAAAACTCTGTGATCGTCATGACTTCGAACCTGGGTTCGCAGGATGTACGTGAATTGGGCGGTAATGCCACTAAAGAAGAAGTCCGTACGGTGGTGATGAATGCGGTATCGGAACATTTCCGTCCGGAATTTATCAACCGTATTGATGAACTGGTAGTGTTCCATGCGCTGGAAAAAGACCAGATTCGCGGTATTGCCGATATCCAGTTGGACCGTTTACGTCAACGTCTGGCAGAACGCGATATGCGCTTGTCGGTAGATGACAGCGCTTTCGATCAGCTGATCGAGGCCGGTTTTGATCCATTGTATGGAGCACGTCCACTGAAACGTGCAATCCAGCAGCGGATTGAAAATGGTCTGGCGCAGAAAATCCTGGGCGGAGAATTCCAGCCGGGCGATACCATTCTGGTGAAAGCTGAAGCAGGTGAGTTAATCTTTGAAAAAATGAAACTTAACTAAACCGCTTCTCCTTGCAACAAAAAACCCAGCCTAGGCTGGGTTTTTTTTAATCTTATTTTTAACTTCGAGCATTGCAACACTTTTGTATTCTTGTTGCGGCGAGCTTTAAAGCATGGCTTAAAACTCAGCTCAGGGAAAATAAAGAAGATATCAATCGTGATAAAGACAGTTAATTCATCATCAAATTACACTTGCGGATGACGGATTTTCCAGGCACGGTGAATCTTTTGATTCCGCTTGAAGTCAGGTCCAATGGTTTCCTGGGTAATTTCTTCAACATCAAAGAAGGCCAGAATTTCTTCATCCATCTCAAAACCACGATAGTTATTTGAGAAATACAAGGTACCATCAGTGGTTAAGCGGTTCATCGCACGTTTTAACAGGGACAAATGGTCGCGCTGTACGTCAAAGGTCCCGTAGAATTTCTTCGAGTTTGAGAAGGTTGGTGGGTCGATAAAGATCAGCTCATATTGCTCATGACCTTCTTTTAGCCATTCGAAACAGTCAGAGGCAAAGAACTGATGCTGTTCATCCGCATGATCCACGGTTAAGCCGTTCAGAACAAAATTTTCTTTAGACCAGTTCAAATAAGTATTCGACAGATCGACGCTGGTTGTACTTGCAGCACCACCCAAAGCAGCATGTAAACTTGCCGTTGAGGTATAGCTGTACAGGTTCAGGAAGTGTTTGCCTTTTGCTTCACGTGCAATACGTAAACGCATTTGACGGTGATCCAGAAACAGACCGGTATCCAGATAATCGGTCAGGTTGACCAGAATCTTGGCTTGACCTTCCTGAACGATAAAACGCTTGGATGCTGTACTTTGTTTGGTGTACTGGTTTTTACCTTCCTGACGTGCACGGGTCTTGATAAAGATCGCATCACGGCCCAAACCGGTCACGGCACGAATGGCCTGTAAGGCCAGGTTGAAACGTTTTTTGGCTTTTTCCGGATCAATAGTTTTAGGTGGCGCATATTCTTGTACATGCAAACGCTCGCCATACAGATCTACTGCGACGTTAAAATCAGGTAAATCTGCATCATAGAGACGTAAACAATGGATCTGTTCCTTGACTGCCCATTTTTTTAGAGCTTGCATGTTTTTGGTCAGACGGTTGGCAAACTCCATCGCACCTTCAATCGGTTCAAACTGCTGAGGCTGCCAGCTTTCTAGGAATGGACGTACCACTGCGGCCGGTTTAACCGTACCGAAGCGGATATAGATCGGCAATTTACCATTCATCAAACGCAGGATTTGCGGATCATTGAACGCCAGCACATCGGCCTGTTCCACTTGGGAGGCAATCACAGCCGCTTTTTGATTCGGGAAATTCTTTTGCAATAAAGCCGATAAACCCAGGTATAAAGAACGGTTTTGCGCTTTATCGCCGAGACGTTCGCCATATGGCGGGTTGGTCACGAAGAATACTTTCTTGCCTTCTGCATGGAAATCAGGCCAGTCATTTAAAGTCCGTTCTTCGATCATGATATTGTCGAGAGCAGCTTCAAAACCCGCCGCGATAATATTTTGTCTGGTGGCTTTAACCGCTTCCCAGTCCGCATCGAAGGCATAGAATTGTGGTAATGGATTTTCCATTGCGGCTTGGTGGCGTTCAGCAGCTTCTGCCTTGATGCTCATCCAGAGTTCATGGTCATGACCATTCCAGCCATTAAAACCGAAACGGCGTACCAGGCCAGGCGCACGGTCGGTCAGGATCATTAGTGATTCAATAATAAACGTACCTGAACCACACATTGGATCGACAATGATGTCCGGATTAATCTGTTTAAGCTGGCCTTTTTGCAGAATCGCAGCAGCCAGGTTTTCCTTGATCGGGGCATCAGTCATAAAGCGACGATAACCGCGTTTATGCAAAGAGTCGCCAGACAGGTCCAGGCAGTAAGTATGTTCTTTCTTGCCGGCTAGAATATACATGGTGATTTCAGGCTGTTTGGTATCAATGCTTGGACGTTTGCCTACCGCTTCCATAAAGGAATCTACGACACCATCTTTGGCACGTAAAGTTGCAAACTGGGTATTGACCTTGATGTCACGCTCGACATGCAAACGAATCGCAAAGGTGCTTTGTGGTGCAAAAATCAGCGACCAGTCGAAGCTGAGAGCCCCTTCATATAGTTCTTCTGCCACATCACGGGCATCATGAGAAAATTCAATTTCATGCGTGTGGATTGGCATCAAAACACGTGAAGCCAGACGTGACCACATGCAGATACGATAAGCATTTTCCAGTGTGCCTTTAAAGGTCAAACGGCCCGGAAAACGCTCAATATTCTGAACACCTAAGCCTTGTATTTCTTCTTCTAATAAGGTTTCCAGACCATCGGCACAGGTGACCCAATAATTGCTTAAACGTGGAGAGGTATTCATATAATAGAGAGACCAAAAAAGATAAATAAAAAACTGCGCTAAGTTTACCGTATTTTTATATTGAAAGCTTTTGAAATTCTCTGAAAGGCCGTGGCATGTGATAGAGAAAAATAATATTCACACTATAAATTGAGGAACTGGTACGCATTTTGCTCTATACATGGCAAATCAGGCGGTCAGTCGATGGGGAGCGATGGCTGCCTGATTTTTCAATTTTATAATGGGGGTTAAGATGTTAGAGAATCAGTTACGCAACCATGACGCTTTTTCAGTGGCCACTTTAATCTATGCGCGTTTACGACGTGTTTCAGGTCGGGTGATTGATGCAATTTATCTGGCAGAGAACCTGGATTATGCCCGGCATGTGATTCAACTGGCAGAGCAGACCCAAGACCCAGATTTGAATCATCTGATCCAGCGCCTGAAAATGGTACTGGAGATTTCGGAAACAGCACAAGATTCACCAACAGAATCTGCACACCCAAGCCAGCAGGAAGGGCTGATCTCGGTCGAACCGGATGAAGACGATATCTATCGTGCACAGGTGTCACATCGTTATATTGGTGCACTGCGTTAAACCTGAGATGGGTGTGAATGCTCCAGACTGAAGCGCCCGTTGGTTTTGTACTTAAAATCAGCAAGATGCAAATCGGGTTAAATTATCTTATTGAAAAAATACAAAGGAATCTGATTTTTTATTTTTATTGTTCAGATGCTTTTTGTACAAGTAGCAGCGTGGCCAACTATAAAAATTCGCCAATCTCTGTATAATATGTTGACTTAACGCATAAGGAATCTCTCATGCACTTGGCGGCATTGCATACACCGAGCCAGATTCAACTCAATAAAGAAGGTAATCTAAAACACTTCTTGACCATCGAAGGTCTTTCTAAAGAAACCCTGACAAAAATATTGGACACTGCGCAGTCCTTTTTTAATGGCCAAAATCAGCTGATCACCAATAATTTGCTCGAAGGCAAAACGGTGATGAACCTGTTCTTCGAAAATTCTACCCGTACCCGCACCACCTTTGAAGCCGCTGCCAAGCGCCTTTCTGCCAACGTTCTCAATATTGATATTGCCCGTTCGAGTACTTCCAAAGGTGAAACCCTGCGTGACACGTTATGGAATCTGGAAGCCATGGCGGCCGATATTTTCGTGGTGCGTCATTCATCTTCAGGGGCAGCGCATTTTATTGCCAAGGATGTCTGTCCAACAGTGGCAATTATTAATGCCGGTGATGGCCGTCATGCGCATCCGACTCAAGCGATGCTGGACATGCTGACCATTCGCCGCGAAACCAATAAAAAATTCGAAGAAATGTCGATTGCCATTATTGGCGATATCAAGCATTCACGTGTCGCGCGTTCAGATGTGGCTGCCTTGCAAACTTTAGGTTGCCAGGATATCCGGGTGATTGCACCGAATACCTTGCTGCCATTGGGTTTTGAAGAATATGGCGATGGTGTTCGTCTATTTAACAATATGGAAGACGGCATCAAAGACTGCGACGTGATCATTACCTTACGTATTCAAAACGAGCGTATTGATTCTCCGGCACTGGCCTCGCAAGCAGAGTTCTACAAAATGTATGGCTTGAATAAAGAACGTCTTGCCATGGCCAAACCGGATTGTATCGTGATGCATCCGGGACCAATGAACCGCGGCGTTGAAATCGACTCAAGTATTGCGGATGGTCCGCAATCTGTGATTTTGAAGCAGGTGACCAATGGTATTGCCGTGCGTATGGCGGTGTTGGCTTTATCGATGCAAGGCCAGTTACAAGAACAAGGTTTGATTGAAGCGATTGCGGGTTAAGGAATAAGTCATGACTATTGTAAAAATTGAAAATGTCCGTGTTCTTGATCCAATCCAAAACACTAATTCTATCCAGACCGTGTATCTGGAAAATGGAAAATTCGTTGCAGAAACAGCAGACGTCTCTGAAACGATTGATGGTCAAGGTAAATGGTTAATGCCAACCATGGTCGATTTGTGTGCGCGTTTACGTGAACCGGGTCAACAGCAACACGGTACGCTTAAGTCTGAAGGAAAAGCGGCACGTGAAAATGGCATTTTGCACGTATTTACGCCACCCGATTCAAAGCCAATCGTACAAGATAATGGTGCGCTGATTCACGGTCTGGTCGAAAAAGCCATGCTGGATGGTGGGATCTATCTTCAAGTGATTGGTGCGCAAACCCAAGGCTTAAATGGTCAACAACCGGCAAATATGGCGGGCTTGAAAAAGGGCGGTTGTACTGCGGTTTCCAATGCCAGTGCGCCGTTTGCCAATGATGATGTGGTACTGCGTACCCTTGAATATGCTGCAGGCTTAGACCTGACGGTGGTGTTCTATGCGGAAGAACCACAAATTGCCAAAGACGGCTGTGTGCATGAAGGGTTTATTGCATCACGTCAGGGCTTGCCGATGATTCCGGCACTGGCTGAAACCGTGGCGATTGCCAAATATCTGTTGATGATTGAATCAACCAAAGTACGAGCACACTTTGGTCTGTTGTCTTGTGGTGCTTCGGTGGAATTGATCCGTATTGCCAAGGAAAAAGGCTTACCGGTGACCTGTGATGTGGCCATGCATCAGTTACATTTAACTGATCATTTGATTGATGGATTTAACTCTCTTGCACATGTGCGTCCACCGCTTCGTTCTGAACAGGACAAAGAATTACTGCGTCAGGGTGTAAAATCAGGTGTGATTGATGCGATTTGTACTCATCATGAACCGCTAAGCAGCTCTGCAAAAATGGCGCCGTTTGCTGAAACGCAGTCAGGTTTTACTGCTTTTGATACCTATGTGCCTTTTGGTCTGCAACTGATTCGTGAAGGATTGTTGACTCCACTGGAATGGGTGGAAAAAGTGACCTTAGCTCCGGCACGTGTTGCACAAATGGCAGATCGATGGATAAATGAATCAGGCTGGGTGCTGCTAGATCCGGAACTGGAATGGACCTTGAATAAAGAAAGCATCGTGTCACAAGGTAAAAATACCCCGCTAATTAATCAAAAAGTGCTGGGTAAAGTGGTTCAAACTTTTGCTGCTTAAATGATCCCAATTTTATAAAAGTCAGCTTCGGCTGGCTTTTTTTATTTTTTAAATTTTGTGTTGGTAAAATGAGTACTCAACAAAAACAGTGAAACTTTATGATATTCATACAATTATTTACATTTTCAAAAAATGGGGATCGTTACACTGATTAAATATTAAACATTAGAAAAATCAAAAGAATGGTGACGATTATGAATATAGACTTTATAGAACACTTAAAAAGCGATGTTACGGCGATTGTGCTTCAAGGCGAAACCGAGCATTTATTTGCCAAAGATCAAGCTTTGGCTCAATTCTATCCCATATTTTTAAGTATATTGCGTGCACGTCCCGCCTGGATTGAGAATCTTGGTCAGCAACTTAATCCAAAAATTCATGAATTATTCAATGCAAATCCGGCACTCAAGCAGCAGTTTCTGGATCAAGTGGATCAGAGCGCGCCACAAGATGAAATAGAGCATACCTTGAACCGGTCAATTGTACCGACTATGAATTTTTTACAGACCGAAGCGGGTGCTTCAAGTCCGGAAGCGATTAGCCATTTGCTGGAAACCCACGCCGATTCGATTCAGCGCGCATTACCCGTTTGGGCTGGACCTATTCTGGCAGCGCTAGGAGTTTCACCCTTGGCAGGGCAAAATTTAAATCAGGAGCCTGTATTGGCGGAGCAGACCATCATTGTTCAGGAAGAAAGAAAAACCGGCTTTTTATGGCCGTTTATTATTTTTCTGATCCTGGCGGGTTTGATCCTGTTTTTGGTTCGTAGCTGCATGCAGGATGATGTTGAAGATTCAAATACCCAAGCGACCAGTGAAGTTGCTGCAGCTCAGCCTGCATCCTTGCGATTAAGTACAGGCAGTAATGGCGAAATTGTCAGTTGTCAATTACAGCTGAATAATCCGCAGTATATGGAAATTTTGCAAAACGAGATCAAACAGATCTTTAATTATAATATTGGTTGTGGGGCGCTGAGCAGTGAGGTTTATCATTCAGAATTCACCGATCAGGATACCATTCCCACTGTTTTGAGAACAATTCAAGGAATGCCAAATGTGTCACTCGACTGGATTGGCAATCAGGTTTCAGTGCGTGCAGCAACGAATGCAGAAGCCGAGCGTCTGGCAGCACAAATTCGTAGTCTGGCCAAGAATGTCACTGTGGTTACCCAACAGCCGCTCAATAGAAGTGACGTGATTAATACTGCCAATAGCGAAGCAGAACAAGCTTTGGCCAGTATCAAGACCGATAATGTTAAAGCACTGGATGTGGCGACTGCACTGAATTTACAGATCATTAATTTTGATACGGCATCGACTGAAGTTCCGGAAGTCAATAAATTGGTGCTGGATCAAGCTGCTGCATTATTACAACGTACACCACAAGTTATCCTGAAAGTTAAAGGACATGCTGATGCTCAGGGCAGCGAAGCAGAAAATAAGGTGCTGTCCGTACAGCGCGCTCAGGCGATTACCAGTTATCTCGTGCAAAAAGGTGTCGATCCTGCACAATTACAGGCGGTTGGAATGGGAGAGGATCAGCCGGTTGAACCCAATGCGACACCTGCCGGACAGTTTCAGAACCGTCGCGTGACCTTTGAGGTCGTGAATACTGAAACGGGAATTGTGCGTGAAGTAGATGATGAAGGTGTGGTTGAGAAGACAGGAAATTAAGAGAGCAGCCTAAATAAAAAAGGACGAATCTTCGTCCTTTTTTATTATCTTAAATTAAGAAAATACCGGCGGGCTATAAGTCAATGTCCGACCAAGGAACCATAGCAGGAACAGTACCAAAGGCAGATGGAAAATCAACTGGGTAACCGTAAATCCAATCACATCTTTGGCTTTTAATTTTAAAATGCCCAGCATTGGTAGCATAAAGAAAGGGTTAATCAGATTAGGCAAGGCTTCGGCAGCATTATAAATCTGCACTGACCAGCCCAGATGTACTTTCAGGTCATGCGCAGCCTGCATCACATAGGGTGCTTCGATAATCCATTTCCCACCGCCAGAAGGAATAAAGAAGCCCAGAATCGCTGAATAGAGTCCCATCACGATGGCAAAGGTTTCTTGCGAAGCAATCGAAACAAAGAACTCGGCAATGTAATGCGACAATGATAGATCGGCCGGGTTTAGCGCATTGGTCATCATAAAGGCAATACTGCCATACAGCGGAAACTGGATCAGTACTCCTGAAATAGCCGGAACAGCCTTGGAGACTGCATTCAGAAAATTTCGTGGCGTACCGTGCAAGGCCACGCCCAAAATCAGAAAGATAAAGTTATAGGTATTCAAGCTGGAAATGGCCAGAATCGGATTACTTTTGGAAAATTCGTTAAACATCCAGACTGCACCCAGAATCACGATCAAAATGCTTAAAATGGGTGAATTTTCCAGCCAATCCCCCGGTCTTTTTTCGGCAGATACTTTCGGTTTTTCTTCTTCAATTTGAATCGGGAAGTGCTCAATGGTTTTAATGTCAGACCCTTTAGGCGCTGACCAGTAAGCAATTGCGATTGAAGCTACAATCAGTACCGCCGTCATGATCATGGATTGTGGCAGGAAAATAGTCTCGGTAAAAGGAATCACGCCAGTGAGATTATAAATCGGTTCAGGCAGACTGCTTTTATTGGCCTGTAACTGTGCAGCTGAAGAACTGATCCCCAGTGCCCAGGTCGCACCCATCCCGATAATCGCGGCAGCTGCAGCAGCGCGGTAATCCATGTTCAGCTCTTTACGCTGTGCCAGTGCAATCACTAGAAGTGCAGTCAGTACAGTACTCATGGCCCAGTTAATCAGGGAAATTAACAGGCTGACCGTGGCGACCAGGACAATCGCACCACGACCGGAATGCGGCAGGCGCGCCATTTTCTGGATCAGCAGCTGGACAGGCTTGGACACGGAAACTACATAACCGACCACGATCAGCATGCACATCTGCAAGGTAAAGGGGATTAGGCTCCAGAAGCCGTCTCCAAAGGAAATCGCCACATCCTGTGCCGGTGCACCAATTCCGATAGCGGCAATCGCCACAATGATGACGCCAAGCAGGGCAAAAATGTAAGAATCCGGAAACCATTTTTCAGACCAGTCGCTGACGCGCAAGGCGAAGCGCTGCAAAATATTTTGTTGAGTTTGCATGATTAAAATCCATTTATTCTGCGATTATTATTTTGAAATGAAACAGCTATATATAAAAAAGCCCTTAAGATGCTTCATTCTTAAGGGCTGGCTGGATCAGGCAGCGTTACGTAGTAGCGCTACCCCCGTGACTTTTTGAATCTCTTCAAAACTTACCTCTGGTGCCAGTTCAACCAGTCGAATTCCATCAGGAGTAACATCCAGTACACCGAGATCGGTAATAATCCGATTCACCACAGCCTGGCCGGTCAGCGGCAGGCTACATTGCGGTACAATTTTCGGTGTACCATCTTTGGCGCAGTGTTCCATCAAGACCACGACCTTTTGTACACCCGCGACCAGATCCATGGCACCGCCCATGCCTTTGACCTTTTTGCCTGGAATCATCCAGTTGGCCAGATCACCAGTTTCGGACACTTCCATAGCACCCAGAATGGCAATATTGACATGACCGCCACGGATCATGGCAAAGGAGTCGGCACTTGAGAAAAATGAAGCACCTTTACGCGCGGTAACCGTCTGTTTACCGGCATTGATCAGGTCGGCATCCACTGTCTCCTCGGTTGGAAATTCGCCAATCCCCAGCAGGCCATTTTCCGACTGCAGCCAGACATTGATATTTTCCGGAATATAGTTCGCGACTAGCGTCGGCAGGCCAATCCCTAGATTGACGTAGAAACCATCTTCAAGCTCTTGTGCGGCGCGCTGCGCCATTTCATTACGTGTCCAAGCCATGATCAAGCCTCCGCCTTTAAAGTCATCTGTTCAATACGTTTTTCCGGTTGAGCATTCAGGACTATCCGGTTCACATAAATTCCTGGAAGATGGATTTCGTCCGGATCCAGCACGCCAATTTCGACAATCTCTTCGACTTCAGCAATGGTAATTTTGCCGGCCATGGCACAGACCGGATTAAAGTTCTGGGCGGTTTTACGGAAAATCAGGTTGCCGGCTTTATCGGCCTTATAGGCTTTAACCAGAGCAACATCAGCTGTTAAAGATTCTTCCAGAATGTAAGACTTGCCATTAAATTCACGGACATCCTTACCTTCAGCGATCACGGTTCCGACACCCGTCGCCGTATAAAAAGCCGGAATACCGGCACCGCCAGCACGTAATTTTTCTGCCAGTGTACCCTGTGGGGTCAGCTCAACTTCCAGTTCGCCATTTAAATATTGACGTTCGAATTCCTTGTTTTCACCGACATAAGAGGAGATCATTTTTTTAATCTGTTTTGTTTCCAGTAAAAGCCCCAGACCGAAGCCGTCTACACCGGCATTATTGGAAATACAGGTCAAATTTTTGGCACCAGTTTCTTTTAGGGCCGTGATCAAAGCTTCTGGAATACCACATAGGCCGAAACCACCGACAGCCAGAGTATGACCATCTTGCACCACATCCTTTAAGGCGGATTGAGCGCCGTCATAAACCTTGTTTGACATCTTGTCACCTCTATTGTTATTACAGCAGACTTAAATCTGCTGTTTATATCCTTATGGGTTGCTTAAGTTTATTTTGCTCAAGCATGATTATTGTTAAGCACAGGCTTTTTGCCAGTAGGCATTGGCATAATTGGATGGATTATTGCGCTGCAAGACTTCACTGATATTACGACTGGCCTGCATCAGTGCATCCAGCTGAATACCGGTTTCAAAGCCCATATTCGAGAGCAGGTAATACAGGTCTTCGGTCGAGACATTGCCAGATGCACCTTGGGCATAAGGACAGCCACCCAGTCCAGCAATGGAGGAGTCAAAGACCCGAATGCCTTGCAACAGTGACTGATAAATATTGGCAATCGCCATGCCGTAGGTATTATGGAAATGACCGGCCAGCACTTTGGCATCAAGTTCAGCCAAACAAGCTTCCCAGACGTATTTAACCCGGTCTGGGGTGGCCGTGCCAATGGTTTCACCCAACGACACTTCATAGCAGCCCATCTCCAGCAAACGCTGCGTGACTTTCACCACCTGCTTGGGATCAATCGCACCTTCATAAGGACAGTCCACCATGCAGGAAACATAGCCACGTACCTTAATATCATTGGCTTTGGCTGCTGCCATGACATCGGCAAACTTCTCGAAGCTTTCATCAATCGAGCAGTTGATGTTTTTGCGGGTAAAGCTTTCAGAAGCTGCAGTAAATACCGCCACTTCCTTGCAACCCACAGCCAGTGCCGATTCAAAACCTTTCATGTTTGGGGTTAATAAACTGAACTGAATATTCGGATCTTGGGGTAGGCTGGCAAAGAGCACATCACTGTCTGCCATTTGCGGTACCCATTTGGCTGAAACGCAGGAGCCGACTTCGATGGACTGCAGACCGGTTTTCATCAGGTCCAGAATCAGGTTTTTCCGGTCATCCAATGTCAAAGGTATTTTTTCATTTTGCAGGCCATCGCGTGGCCCGACTTCTACGATTTTGACAAAATTCGTCATGCCACTTCCTCCGCCAGCGGCTGGAACTCGACCAGTTCATCACCGGCTTTAACCTGATCACCCTTCTGGAAATATGAGCTTGCGATGATGCCGTCATGCGGTGCGCGAATCGAGTATTCGATCTTCATGGCTTCCAGCGTCATCAGCACATCATCTTTTTTGACTTTGTCATTGGCTGCCACGAGCACCTGGGTAATGACGCCTGGCATTGGCGCGATCAGGTTATTTTCCGTGCCTTGTTCATCCTGATTATTAAAATCAGACTTCAGGTAATTGAACTTATAGCTTTGACCATTCTGGAACAGGGTAATGCCTTGCTCAGTCTGGCTAAAAGCCAGTTTTTGCTGTTTACCCGCCAGTTGTAACGCTAAAGTATGGGCATCGACGAGCTGACCCTGAATTTGAATTTGCTGACCGTTATAGCTGGCGACAAAGCCTTGATCCTGAGTGCGGAACTGAACTTTCAGGTTGATGCCATTGCGTTGTAATTGCACTGTATGGCTATTTTGCTGGTTTAGGCGCCAGAATGCTTGCTGCTGCCATACCGGATTGCTTGGAGCGGGATTCTGTGCTTGACGTGCCAGGAGCTCAATCAGTGCGGCACTAACTACCAGTTCGGCACGGATATCCGCAGAAGGTTTGAGCAGAAATTCTTCTTCACGTTGAATCAGGCCGGTATCTAAATGTGCATTTTTAAACGAGTCACACAGCACTAGGCGATCTAGAAAAGCAATATTGTTACCCAGACCATCGACATGGAACTGACCCAGTGCATGGTGCATCTGGGTTAGGGCTGCTTCACGGTTTTTGCCCCAGACAATCAGTTTGGCAATCATCGGATCATAATAAGTGCTGATCTCGTCGCCCTCGACAATACCGCTATCGACACGTACACAGTCACTTTGCTCCGGATAATGCAGGTAGCTGATCTGACCAATCGCAGGAATAAAGCCTTTTTCCGGTTCTTCGGCATAGACACGGGCTTCGAGTGCATGTCCATGAATCTGTAATTCATACTGCTGCTTTGGTAAAGGCTCACCAAAAGCCACGCGCAGTTGCCATTCCACCAGATCCTGTCCGGTAATCATTTCAGTGACCGGATGTTCAACCTGAAGACGGGTGTTCATTTCCATGAAGTAAGCTGTGCCGTCTTGCTCCACGATAAACTCGACTGTACCGGCACCGACATAATTTACTGCACGCGCAGCATCGATTGCCGCCTGACGCATTGCCTCAAGTTTGTCTTCCGGCATTTGCGGTGCAGGCGCTTCTTCCAGCACTTTCTGGTGACGGCGCTGTACCGAGCAATCACGTTCGAACAGATGTACATAATTGCCGTGGGTATCACCAAACACCTGCACTTCAATATGACGTGGTTGAATCACATAGCGTTCAATCAGTACATCTTCATTGCCGAAGCTGGAGCGTGCTTCACTTTTACATGAGGCCAGTGAACTCAGGAAGTCTTCACTGCGTTCCACCAGACGCATGCCTTTACCGCCACCGCCGGCACTGGCCTTGATCAGTACTGGATAGCCAATATTGTCTGCCTGCTGTTTCAGGAAGTCGGCATCCTGATTGGTACCATGATAGCCGGGGGTTAAAGGCACACCGGCTTTTTCCATCAATGCTTTAGAGGTGGCTTTAAGACCCATTGCCAGAATGGCATCGACTGGCGGGCCAATAAAGACAATATTGTTGTCCTGACAGGCCAAGGCAAACTGGTCATTTTCGGACAGGAAACCATAACCGGGGTGAATCGCCTGGGCACCAGTGTTTTTGGCTGCCTGAATAATGCGATCAATCTGTAAATAACTTTGTGCAGCAGGCGATTCACCAATATGGATGGCTTCATCTGCCAGTTTGACATGCTGTGCCTGTGCATCGGCATCGGAATATACGGCAACGGTGGCAATCCCTAACTTTTTCGCTGTACGAATCACACGGCAGGCAATTTCACCACGATTGGCAATTAAAATCTTTTCAAACATCCTACGATCCTTCTTGTTGTTATGCCGTGGTCTTGATCCAGGCCGGGCTTTGTTTGTTTAAAAATGCATTCAGTCCATTTTTCGCCTCATCTCCCTGGCGAACATGGGCAATATGCTGTGCGGTTTTAAACAGCAGATCTTCAGTCAGGACCTGTTGATCGACCAGTTGAATCAGCTGTTTTGAGGCGTTTTGCGCTGCTGGTCCACCGAGTAAGAGCGGTTCCACAATCTCATCAATTTTGCTGTCGAGCTGTTCTGGTGCAGTCACTTCATGTGCCAGACCAATGGTTTTCGCCTGTTCAGCTGAGATTCGCTCAGCAGTCAGGAAATAACGTGACGCCTGACGGGCGCCAATCGCACGAATCACATACGGACTAATGGTCGAAGGGGCTAATCCTAAACGTACTTCAGACGTTGCAAACTTGGCATCAGTGCTGGCGATACAGATATCACAAGCGGCTGCCAGACCCATACCGCCGCCAAAAGCAATACCATGGACACGGGCAATCGTTGGCTGTTTCAAGGTCGCCAGACTTTGCAGCATTTTTGCCAGTTTGAGAGCATCGGCTTCATTGTCTGCCTGTGAGGCCTGACCGGCCTTTTTCATCCAGTTCAGATCCGCACCCGCAGAAAAGCTTTTACCTCGGCCTGCCAGAATCACTACACGTACATCATCACGCTGATTTAAAGACTGAAAGCAAGCATGTAGCTCTTCAATGACCTGGGTATTAAATGCATTGTGCAATTCAGCGCGATTAATCCAGACTGTTGCTACCTGATTCTGCTGTTCGAGCTGTAAAAATTGATAGTCCATTTTTGTCACCTCTTACATGCGGAACACGCCGAATTTGGTTGGCTGGATTGGTGCATTCATCGCTGCAGCCAGACTTAGGGCCAGGACTTCACGCGATTGCGCTGGATCAATGACACCGTCATCCCATAAACGCGCAGAAGCATAATAAGGATGGCCTTGGCGTTCATATTGGTCACGAATTGGCTGTTTAAACTGGTCTTCTTCTTCAGCTGACCAGGTTCCACCTTTTTGCTCAATCTGATCGCGTTTCAAAGTCGACAATACGCTAGAGGCCTGTTCACCGCCCATCACCGAAATACGTGAGTTTGGCCAGGTCCACATAAAGCGTGGCGAGTAAGCACGGCCACACATGCCATAGTTACCGGCACCAAAAGAACCGCCAATCACCAGAGTCAGTTTAGGCACATTGGCTGTCGCGACGGCCATCACCAGCTTGGCACCATTTTTAGCAATACCTTCATTTTCATACTGACGACCCACCATAAAGCCGGTGATGTTTTGCAGGAAGATCAGCGGAATATTGCGCTGGGTACATAGTTCAATAAAATGCGCGCCTTTTTGTGCAGACTCAGAGAATAAAATTCCATTGTTGGCAATAATTCCAACTGGCATTCCATAGAGCTTGGCAAAGCCAGTGACCAGGGTAGTCCCAAAGCGTGCCTTGAATTCGTCAAAGCGTGAACCGTCGACAATACGCGCAATCACTTCACGGATATCAAAAGGCTTGCGCGCGTCACTCGGCACAATGCCGTACAGTTCCGAACTGTCAAACAGCGGCGCTTCGATTTCATCTGCGGTCTTGTTTGGCTTTTTGTTCAGGTTGGTCACGATGTTGCGGGCAATCGCAAGTGCATGTTCATCGTTTTCAGCCAGATGATCAGCCACGCCAGACAAACGGGTATGCACATCACCACCACCGAGATCCTCACTGGACACCACTTCACCAGTAGCTGCCTTAACTAGAGGAGGGCCGCCGAGGAAAATCGTGCCTTGATTACGCACAATAATGGTTTCATCTGACATGGCGGGAACATACGCACCGCCCGCAGTACAGCTACCCATCACCACTGCAATTTGGGCGATACCTTGGCTCGACATACGTGCCTGATTGTAGAAAATACGGCCGAAGTGATCGCGGTCTGGAAATACTTCATCCTGTAAAGGCAAATATGCACCGCCTGAATCCACCAGATAAATACAAGTCAGATGGTTCTGTTCGGCAATTTCCTGGGCACGTAAATGCTTTTTCACTGTTAATGGATAATAAGTACCGCCTTTCACCGTAGCATCATTGGCGATGATCATGCAGGTCACACCGTTGACCTGACCAACACCAGCGACCACACCTGCGGCAGGAACATCATCCTGATACACCTGATAGGCAGCCAGCTGACCAATTTCCAGAAAAGCGGTTCCTGGATCAATCAGGTGATTAATCCGTTCACGTGGTAACAGCTTGCCCCGATCTAAATGTTTTTGGCGGGCAGTTTCGCCGCCACCGAGGGCAATCTTTTCAACTTTCTGTTTCAGGTCATCCACCAGTTGCAGCATGGCAGTCTGGTTGGTTTTAAACTCTTCACTACGTATATTGATTTTGCTCGATAACTGATTCATGACGAACATCCTTGTTTTATTCTAAGTGTTAAGATTTAGGCTGTTTCGTTGAAAAGTTCACGGCCAATCAGCATGCGGCGGATTTCTGAAGTACCGGCGCCAATTTCATATAGTTTGGCATCGCGCCATAAACGGCCTGCAGCAAACTCGTTGATATAACCGTTACCACCTAAAGTCTGAATGGTTTCACCCGCCATCCAGGTCGCTTTTTCAGCAGCATATAAAATGGCACTGGCAGCATCTTTACGCAGACTACGGCTATGTTCCGCTTTGTCACATTCAGCACCGACCGCATAAACCAGTGCCTTACATGCCAGCCAGGTCGAATACATGTCGGCAATTTTGCCCTGCATCAACTGGAATTCACCTAGCGCCTGACCAAACTGTTTACGGTCATGAATATATGGAATCACTGTATCCATACAGGCATCCATAATCCCCAGTGGGCCAGCGCTCAATACAGCACGTTCATAGTCCAGACCACTCATCAAGACCTTGGTGCCATTACCGACGCCGCCCATGACGTTTTCTTTCGGAACTTCAACATTGTCAAAAAACAGCGGATAAGTGTTTGAACCACGCATGCCGAGTTTGTCCAAATGGGTGCCGTGGCTAAAACCTGGCATATTTTTCTCAACCAGAAACGCAGTCATGCCTTTGGCACCGGCTTGCAAATCGGTTTTGGCATAGACCACCAGGACATCGGCATCGCCACCATTGGTGATCCACATTTTTGAACCATTCAGGAGATAATGATCGCCTTTGTCTTCCGCTTTCAGTTTCATGCTGACCACATCCGAGCCGGCATTCGGTTCAGACATCGCCAAGGCACCGACATATTCACCTGAAATCAATTTAGGCAGGTAGCGCTGTTTCTGTTCTTCCGTACCATTACGCTTAATTTGGTTTACGCATAGGTTAGAATGTGCGCCATAGGACAGCCCAATGGATGCAGAAGCACGGGAAATTTCCTGCATGGCAATAATGTGCGCCAGATAACCAAAATTTGAACCGCCATATTCCTCACTGACTGTCAGACCAAGCAGGCCCATCTCGCCAAACTTTTTCCAAAGGTGAGCAGGGAACTCGTTGTCACGGTCAACCTGTTGAGCAATCGGGGTAATTTCTTTGGCGCAAAATGCGGCCACTGAATCACGAAGCGCTATTAGAGTTTCATCCAAACCGAAATCCAAGCTTTGTAAATTCATTCTTCATCCATCCTATGGTTCTATTTGTTGTATCCAAAAAAGCATTTTTGTTGTGCTTGTGGTTTTAACATACAACGAAAAAATAAAAAAGTGAATCTATATTCACAAAATGATTTACAATTCATTTTATCTTGTTGAGAATAATTTTATGAGTTATAAAAGATCATCATTGATGCAGGAACGAATGGAACAAAATCGCCTGTCGATTTTGGAATCTGCTCGTGAACTGATTATTCTAGGGGGCTTGAAGGAGGCATCGATTCAGGCGATTGCAGAACGCGCAGGCGTTTCTACAGGGCTGGTCTATCGATATTTCGAAAGCAAAAGCCAGATTTTAATTGAGGTTTTGTCGGCCGCGATTCAGCATGAAGTCGGAATTCTGAACCATATTGCCGAGTCAGATTTATCGCCAAAACTGAAATTGCAAAAATCTGTTACAACTTTTGTCAAGCGTGCCATGAATAGCCCCCAATTGGCGTATTCACTGATGTTCGAACCGGTTGATCCGGAAATGGAACATGAGCGTTTTCGCAGTAAGCAGCTGCTTAAGCAGAGCATTAAGGAAATTCTGGCCGAAGGAAAGGTCAATGGAGAATTCGAATTTGAAGATTTGAATACGGCAGCGTTGGGCGTGGTTGGTGCCATGACCTTTGTCGTGATTGAACCTTTAAATCCGTCCCGCAATGTGATGTTTGATCAGAAATATAAGGATCACTTTGTCAAACAGATTGCCGATTTTTGTGTTAACGCAGTACGTGGACAGGAGGAAAATTTACAAGCATAAACGCACAAGAAACCGGTACACAGACAAGGTCGTCGTGGTCATAAAACAATTAGTAAAGTTGAAAATCAGAATTACAAAGAATCAAGGAGATCGATTCAATGACACAAGTACGGTTAAGCTATGCCTATGGAACCAGCAGCCAGCCTTTATTGGGCATGACGATTGGTGAAAAATTTGATCAGGCTTGCGAGCAGTATGCAGAACGTGATGCGGTGGTGAGTCTGCATCAGGACATACGCCTCAGTTACCGGCAGCTACAGGATCAGGTCAATGCCTTTGCCTGTCAGCTGCTGAAACTGGGCATGCAAAAAGGTGACCGTCTGGCAATCTGGTCGCCGAACTGTGTGGAATGGACCATTACCCAGTTTGCGGCCTTCAAGGCAGGCATTATTCTGGTGAACCTGAATCCGGCCTATAAAAGTAATGAGCTTGAATATGTGCTGAATAAAGTCTCTTGTAAGGGACTGGTGATTGCAGCGCAGTTTAAGACGACGGACTATCAGGAAATTCTGACTAAAATTGCACCGGAATTGCAGGAAACCGAAGGTAAATTCCTTAATGCAGAGCGACTGCCACATTTAAAGCATGTGATTAAAATTGATGATCAGCAGCATACCGGCATCCACCGTTTTCAGGATTTACTAAGCTCGCCTAGTGCGCAAGAGTTGGAACAACTGCAACAGATCTCCAGTGAATTGCAGTTTGATGAAACGATTAATATCCAGTTTACCTCGGGCACTACGGGCAATCCGAAAGGCACCATGTTGACCCATAATAATATTTTAAATAATGGTTATTTTGTCGGTGAAGCCATTCATTTAGGGCCAGAAGACCGTGTCTGTATTTCAGTGCCTTTATTCCACTGTTTTGGTATGGTCATGGGCAATCTGGCCTGTATTACGCATGGCTCTGCCATGATCTATCCGTCTGCCGTGTTTAATCCGCTGGAAACCTTAAAAGCCATCCAGCAGGAAAGATGTACCGCGGCTTATGGTGTGCCGACTATGTTTATTGCGGTGCTGGAACATGAGCAGTTTGATGAGTTTGACCTGTCCAGTCTGCGTACGGGGATTATGGCGGGTAGTCCATGTCCGCAAGAGATCATGCAGCGTGTGATTGAGCGGATGCATATGTCTGAAATCACGATTTGTTATGGCATGACCGAAACTGCGCCAGTGAGTGCACAAAGCTCAACGGCAGATAGTGTCGAGCGACGTGTCAGTACGGTTGGCCGGGTACATCCGCATCTGGAAGTTAAAATTGTCGATGAAAATGGCAAGGTGGTTCCACGTGGTCAATTGGGTGAGCTATGTGTACGTGGCTATTCGGTGATGTTGGGTTATTGGGAAGATCAGGACAAAACTCAGGAAGTGATTGATGCGGCGCGCTGGATGCATACCGGTGATATTGCTGAAATGGATGATGAAGGCTTTGTCAAAATCAAGGGCCGAATCAAGGATGTGGTCATTCGTGGCGGGGAAAACCTGTTCCCGAAAGAAATTGAAGATTTTCTTTATACCCATCCGGCAGTTTCGGACGTACAGGTAATTGGGGTGCCAGACCATAAATATGGTGAGGAACTTTGTGCTTGTATCATTCTGCATGAAAATGATTCATGTACTGAAGAAACCATCCGTCAGTATTGTAAGGAGCACATTTCTCACAATAAAGTACCGCGCTATGTGCGTTTCTTCCATGAATTTCCGATGACGGCTTCAGGTAAGGCGCAGAAGTTCAAGTTGCGTGAATTTATGCGTGAAGAGTTGAACTTGAAAGAGATTGCTTAAACTTTATTTTTTACGTTAGAACTAATCCTAAAGCTAACAATTAATAGCAACTCATCAGAGAGCCCGGCGACATGGATGTCGCTGTTTCACTGTATGGCAGGGATGCCATATCAGTGAAACAAAAGGGTTTGGTTACTTTGCTCCGTCAAAGTAACGAAAAACCTGCGCAATGGACGTTCAATATATCTAGCAGTTTGATGTTGTACATTTAGCAAAATTCTAAAATGTCTGTAAATGAATTTACTGATCACGACGGTCTGGTAATAGAAATACATGAATGTACTGAACATCTAAAATCAGAGTAAAAATATGGCAAAAAACTTTCACAGTGAAGTCGTGGTCGTCAGTTATGACGATCATATCCGTAAACTAATTCCCGGTTATGAACTGGTGCATCAGCAGATTGAAGCAATTCTCAGCACTGAACTCCCAGAAACCGCACATATATTAATAGTGGGTTGCGGAACAGGTTATGAATTGTCGTATTTATTGCAGCGTTATCCAGACTGGACCTTTACTGCAATTGATCCATCAGCAGCCATGCTGAAACAGGCTAGTAAAAATCTGAATTCTATAGATCGACAAAGGGTGCAATTCATCCAAAGCACGATTCAAGATTTGAATCAGCCGGATACTTTCGATGCCGCATTGGCCATTCTGGTGGCTCATTTCATTCCAAATTCCGAAAAAAACGGATTTTTTCAGGTTATCCATCAGTGTCTTAAAACCAACGGTCTTGCATTGACCTATGACCTGATGCAACCCGAAGATCAGCAAGACATCAAAATTATGCAGAAGCTGGCACAGCAGACAGGGTTAAGCATGGTGCAAAGTAGCAAGATGATTGAACGCTTGGAGCAGGATTTTCACTTGTTATCTGCGCAAAATTTTACAGCACTTTTAACCAAAGTCGGATTTAAACAGTGCAAAATTTATTGTCAAATCATGAATTATCATGGCTTTTTGCTCAGAAAATAAAGATCAAAGAACTTTTTGCAAATTCTAAAGTTTAAGAGAATATTCAGGGAAGTATTAAAACAATGTCGGCATATTACAGTTTTATTCAGCGCGAACAGCATGCAGATGGCAGTACTACGGCTTATTACCGTTCTAATATTCATGCACAAGGTGCGTGGAATCCGCATGAGCAGCACATGGCGCCAGCCACCGGTATTCTATGCGTCGAACTGGAACAGTTTCAGCCACGTGCTGACATGCGTATTGGTCGGGTCGGGCTGGATATTTTTGGCCTGATAGCCTTTGGTGAATTTTCGATTACCACACGCATGATCCGTCCGGGTAAAACCATTGAACTGGTTGAAGCTGAAATGTGTGCCAATGGTAAAACCTGTATCGTGGCACGCGCGTGGAGAATGCTAACTTCAAATACCACGGCCATTGCTGGAGTGGAAGATTTTCCGATCGAAAGTCCAGAATATTTACCGGTTTGGGAGGGTATGCGCTGCTGGCCGGGCGGTTATATCCAGAGTATTGAAACCCGGGCACATGCTGACCATCGTGCAGGCAAGGGCATTGTCTGGCTAAGAAATTCGCTGGACATGGTAGAAGGTCAACCGACGACAGACTTTAGTCGTTTGCTCGGTATGGTCGATACGGCCAATGGCATTGTGCCACGTCAGGACCCGAATTCCGGTTGGGGATTTCCGAATCTGGACCTGCAGATTCATATGCACCGTCTGCCGCAGGGTAAATGGCTGGGACTGGAAGTGGTGCAGCAATATGGTGAAGATGGTATCGGTCTGACTAGCGGGATTCTGCATGATGTTCATGGACCTTTTGGCCGAAGTGAACAGATTCTGACCCTGCGAA
This sequence comes from Acinetobacter lwoffii, assembly GCF_024129435.1. Classification (GTDB taxonomy): domain Bacteria; phylum Pseudomonadota; class Gammaproteobacteria; order Pseudomonadales; family Moraxellaceae; genus Acinetobacter; species Acinetobacter lwoffii_F. Next base: position 24,360 of record NZ_JAMXXN010000006.1, read on the forward strand.
AGTTCTAAAGCCTATTCAAAAACATCAAGGCCAATTGCCTCAATCTGTATTTATTGGCATGCTGTGCGCAATGAGTCAGGAACAGCACAAGATGCGGATCAGTATGATTGGGGCAGGGCGAGTGGCATATCATCTTGCCCTTGTATTGTCAGCACACCATGAGATCGTACAGATCTACAGTCGAACCCTAGAAAAAGCACAATATCTGGCTGAGCAATTCAACGCTCAGGCCATCGCTCGACCTGAACAGCTGAGTCATGAGGTGGATCTGGTCATTATCGCGGTCAGTGATCAGTCGATTGCCAGCGTCATTGAACGGATTCATCCGCATCTGCAGCAGAATCTGATCGTACATACCTCTGGCAGTACCCATCTCGATTTACTGAAAAATGTGCATGCGCGTGCAGGCGTATTTTATCCTTTACAGACCTTTAGTCTGGAACGCCAGATTGATTGGCAGCAGACGCCACTATTTATTGAGGCAGAGAATGAACAGGACCAAATCCTGTTATTAGAACTGGCAAATAGCCTAAGCAATCGTGTTTATACTTATAATTCTAGTCAACGTCTCAGTTTGCATCTTGCAGCGGTATTTGCCTGTAACTTTGCCAATTATTGTTATGACATGGGCAAGCAGGTGGTTGATGCACAACAGGTCGATTTTAGTTTGTTGTATCCCTTGATGCTGGAAACCGCCAGTAAAGCCACGCAGAATGATCCCAAAAAAATGCAGACCGGCCCAGCGATGCGTGGTGATCAGAATATTTTGAATATGCATCAGCAGATGTTATCCAATATGCAGCGAGAAGATTTGAAAAATGTCTATCAGTTGTTGAGCCAGCAGATTCTCACGCGTCATCAGAAATGAAGAAGCTGATAATTTATCTACGAAGCAGGGTTCAAAGCCAAATTTTTCCCATAAAAAAGCGCTGAATAATCAGCGCTTTTTTTGAGTCTTAGATTAAGAAATTTTCTTAAAGATAAAATCATTAATCTTGTGACCTGCTTCAATCCCGCGACGTTCAAACTTGGTTTGTGGACGCCATTCCGGACGAGGATAGCTGTTGCCTTTGCCCGCCAGATTTTCCAGTCGTGGACGTTCTTCCAATACTTCAATCATCCATTCCGCATACGGTTCCCAGTCCGTTGCAGCATGGAAAGTTCCGCCAAGTTCTAGCTTTTGCTCCACCAGTGGCATACGGTCATGCGAAACAAAACGGCGTTTAAAATGACGCTTTTTCTGCCATGGATCCGGGAAATACAATTGCACAGTATTGATACTATTGTCTGGCATTTCACGTAATACCTGAATTGCATCAGCATCCAGCACACGTAAGTTCGTTAGGCCTTCAACACCTGCTTCATACACGCACTGCGCAATTCCAGGTACATGGACCTCAATCCCGACAAAGTTTCGCTCAGGATTGGCTTTGGCCATCAATACCAATGAACGGCCCATACCAAAACCGATTTCTACAGTCAAAGGACGTTCAGGATGTTCAAAGTGCTCACGCAAATCACCGACTGGATATTCCAAAATTAAGTGACCATATTGTTCAAGCGCAGTACGTTGAGAGGTGTTTAGCGGCATTGAGCGGCGCATAAACGTCACGATTTCACGGTGCTCGCTTAAGTTTTCCAGCTCCACGACTTGCTGGTCTAATTGATCGTTCGACATAACTTTGGCAAATCTAAAAATTCAGAATGCGGTATTTTAAGTCCTGAGCCGAGCAAGTCAAACTTTTCTCGGTATTTCTCCATAAAAATCGGCAAGATCTTCCAGATAAAATAAAAGAGCCAATTGAAGCTCTTTTATTAATCACCGTTCATCAGCTACTAAAACGGTCAATTAGTGTACTGCTGGCTTCATTTAAACCGATTATCCTTACATCTATACCTTGGGCTTTAAACTTCTGAATCACGTTATTCAGCATATTTACCGAAGTCACGTCCCAGATATGCGCGTGGGTTAGATCCAGTTCGACATGCTCAAGCTTCTCTTTAAAATCAAAGAACTGATAGAATTTTTCTGTACTGCTAAAGAAAATCTGTCCGGAAATAACATAGCTACGTGAATTGGCTGCATTTAAATACGTATAGACATGTATAGTTCTTTCCAGTTTATTAATAAAGAACAGGGCAGAGAGCAATACGCCGACAAATACACCAAGCGCCAGATTATGAGTGGTAAGCACGACAATAATCACGGCAATCATCACGGTATTAAATTCTAGTGGATGTTTGCTGAATTGCTTGATTGCTCCCCATTGAAAGGTGGTAAATGCCACCATAATCATGATCGCAACCAGAGCTGCCATTGGGATATAAGCCAGCCAGTCTTTCAAAAAAACCACGAGACACAGCAGAAACACGCCAGCGACCAGAGTCGATAAACGGGTACGTGCCCCTGAAGACACATTGATAATTGACTGGCCGATCATGGCACAACCGGCCATCCCGCCCATAAAGCCGCTGACAATATTGGCCATACCCTGACCACGACATTCCTGATGACGGTCACCTTCAGTTCCGGTCACTTCATCAATGACCGTAGTGGTCATCATGCTTTCCAGCAAACCGACAGTCGCCAAGGTAAAGGAATAAGGCAGGATAATTTGCAAGGTTTCCAGATTGAGTGGAATTTCTGGAATCAGGAATACTGGCAAAGTATCCGGGAATTGTCCAAGATCGCTCACGGTACGCATATCTGCACTTAACAACAGCGCCAACCCGCTTAATACGATAATACAGATTAAAGGTGAGGGAATGGCTTTGCCAATTTTCGGGATATACGGAAACAGATAAATAATTGCCAGACCAATCGCAATAAATAGATAACCGGTGCTATCCATCCGGTTAATTTCCGGGATTTGTGCCACAAATATCAGGATCGCCAAGGCATTCAAAAATCCGTATACCACCGCCTGCGATACAAAGCGCATTAATTTAGCGACTTTAAAATACCCCGCAATGACCTGAATGATACCGGTCAGAATTGTGGCAGCCAACAGATATTGCAGACCATGTTCTTTTACCAAGGTAATCATCAAAAGCGCCATAGCACCTGTAGCCGCAGAGATCATGGCAGGACGGCCGCCAAAAAAGGCAATGGATACTGCAATGCAGAAAGAGGCATACAAACCGACTTGCGGATCAACACCGGCAATGGCAGAGAAGGCAATTGATTCAGGAATCAGGGCAAGTCCCACCACCAGACCTGCCAGTACATCTGTGCGGATATTAGAAAACCATTCTTCTTTTTTCAGGCTAATCACGAAATATCATCTATATTTTGAAAACCTGTGTATGTTAAACAGATAGAGATAAAAATCTACACAAGATTGACTTGCAAAAGCCCGGAATATCCTGAATATTGAATGAGTAACTGCCCCAAAATGACAGTTACGCTTTTTTGCAATTTACAGGTTTGATCACTTGAAAGTTTGTCAGAAGCGATTTAAAACATTGAGAAGTGTATAACAAGGATCAGAAATGAAGCTTTACTATTCGCCAGGTGCCTGCTCACTGGCAGCACATATTATTTTAAATGAAATTAATGTCGATTTTGATTTGGAACGTGTTGATTTAAAAACACATAAAACAGAAAAAGGTACGGATTATTACGAAGTTAATCCTAAAGGCTATGTACCAGCGTTAGAAATTAACCCTGGTCTGATCCTGACAGAAAATGTTGCAATTCTACCGTTTCTTGCTCAACACGATCCAAAACAAGATTTGATTCCACCATCGGGCATGGGACGTGCCAAAGTGCTGGAATGGTTAGGTTATCTGAACTCTGAACTACATGATGCCTATGCGGTGTTCTTCGGTGGCAAGTTATCCGACGATGAAAAGAAAAAAGCCTATGCGGAGATTGATCGTCTATTGAGTTATATCGATAAAGCTATCGGTGAATCGGACAATGATTATCTGGTGGATGATAACTTTGGCCCTGCGGATGCTTATCTGTTTGTCTTGACCAACTGGTCGAACCAGATTGAGCATGATCTGAGTCCATATAAAAATATTATTCATATCCGTAATAAGGTGGCAGAACGTCAGTCTGTACAGATTGCCATGCGTGATGAAGGTCTGATTCCTTAATTACTGGAAAAAATAAAGGACTCAATTGAGTCCTTTATTTTTGTTGATGAAAATTTATTTAAAGAAATAGCCGGTTTCCGGCGAGCTGGCATTGGCCATACGCTTGCGCGGCATACGGCCTGCAAAAAAAGCTTCTCGGCCTGCTTCAACGGCTTTTTTCATCGCAGATGCCATCAAGACCGGATTTTGCGCTGCCGCAATCGCTGTATTCATGAGTACGCCGTCACAGCCCAGTTCCATCGCAATCGCAGCATCACTGGCTGTACCGACACCGGCATCGACCAGAACCGGGACTTTGGCATTTTCCTTGATGATTGACAGGGTGTGTGGATTCAGAATGCCCAGACCAGAACCAATCAGGCTACCCAGTGGCATAATCGCGACACAGCCCATGCTTTCCAGCTCTTGCGCCACGATCGGATCATCCGAGGTATAAACCATGATCTCAAAGCCATCGTCAATCAAGGTGCGAGCGGCTTTCAATGTTTCAGTCACGTTTGGATAAAGCGTTTTTTCATCACCTAAAACTTCAAGTTTGACCAGATTGTGGCCATCGAGCAACTCACGCGCCAGCATACAGGTGCGGACGGCACTATTGGCATCGAAGCAACCTGCAGTATTCGGCAAAATGGTATATTTTTCCGGAGGAATCACTGATAGCAGATTCGGCTGGTCAGGATCTTGGCCAATATTGACCCGGCGAATAGCGACAGTGACAATCTCTGCACCACTGGTTTCAATGGCCTGCTGAGTTTCATTTAAATCTTTGTATTTGCCCGTGCCTACCAAAAGGCGTGACTGGAATTGGCGTGAACCAATCTGTAATAAATCTTGCATAATTGTCCCGAGTATTAGCCGCCACCGACCGCGTGAATAATTTCTATTTTGTCTGTATCGCAAATTGGCGTATCGCCCAATCTGCTTTTAGGAATAATCATTTCATTGACTTCAACTGCAAAACGCTTACCCTCAAGCGCCATACTCTGAATCAGTTCCAGCAGATTCTTGCAGTGAGTTTCCTGTTGTTCGCCATTGATGTAAATCATCATTCTAGCAACCCTCCATGATTAAGTGTTGTTCAAACTTATCTGGCGTATTTTAAAGCATTCCAGGCCAGAATTAACCATCCGGCAATCATTAAAGCCCCGCCGATGGGCGTAATAGCACCTAAACCGCGGGGTAATCCTAAGGCCATGATATACAGTGAGCCAGAAAACAGTAAAATGCCGACCTGAATCAGACCGAAGCTCCATTGAATGGGCAATGCAGGGATGACTTTCGCCAGTAAAGAAAGAATCAGTAGTCCTAAGGCATGATAGAAAAAATAATCCGTTGCCGTTTGCCACCAGCCGAGCTGTGCTTCAGTCGCCCGCGCTTTTAAACCATGTGCACCAAAAGCACCGAGCATGACTGCAAGTGCCAAATTAAGTGCTGAAATCGCAATCCACATTTGAATTGATCTTCCTGATAAATTTTGCGCTCAACCTTAGCATAAATTCAAAATGTGGACATAAAAAAGCCTTCATCAAAGAAGGCTTTTTCGAGGTAAATCAGTAACAGAATTTGGTGTTAATTGGATGACATCGCCACTTTAATTTTTTCCATGGCATTTTTTTCCAGCTGACGAATACGTTCCGCAGAAACATTATATTCGGCTGCAAGCTCATGCAGGGTCGATTTCTCGTCATCTAGCCAGCGACGCTGCAAGATATTACGTGAACGATCATCTAGCTGATCCATGGCTTCATGCAGGGCAGAGGTGCTTTGCTCCTCATAGTCTTCATTTTCAATCAGACGAGCCGGGTCATAACGATTATCTTCAAGATATAACGCTGGTGCCACATGGGTGGAACCTTCATCATCGTCATCGCTTGATGCATCAAAAGCCGCATCATACGCCGTCAGACGGCCTTCCATTTCCAGTACTTGTTCTGGTGTGACATTTAAATCATTGGCAATAGACTGTGCTTCTGCGAGCGTCAACTTTTTCGATGATTTCTTCAGGCTGCGCAGATTAAAGAACAGTTTACGTTGCGCTTTAGTGGTGGCGATTTTCACGATACGCCAGTTACGGATCACGTATTCGTGAATTTCCGCCTTGATCCAGTGCACGGCAAATGACACCAAACGTACGCCCATATTCGGGTCAAAACGTTTCACAGCTTTCATCAGACCCAGGTTGCCTTCCTGAATCAGGTCACCTTGTGGCAGACCATAACCTGCATAACTACGCGCAATATGTACCACAAAACGCAAGTGCGACATGACCAGCATTTTCGCTGCATCTAAATCTTGGTCATAGTAATAGCGTTCAGCCAACTCTTTTTCTTGTTCGGCCGTTAAAATTGGAATCTGATTGACAGTGCTGATATAAGCACCGAGGTTGACACCTGGCGCCGATAATGACAGGGGCATTAACTGATTGCGGCTGTCACTCATGTGTTCTCCTTGAAGTGCGGGATAACCCTAAACTAGGTTTTATCTTAATCCAATCTCTCCGCAAATAATGGATATTTGGGTAGAGAAATGTAAAAAAGTATACGAAAGTGAAGATCAACAGTTTAATTGAAAATTTTTAAGATTCAATTAAGTAGTGAAACTCTGTATCAGAAATTTTTTTAAATTCAAGCTTGAGCTGATGCAGCTGACAATAGCGGCTGACATCTGTCTGGCTATGCGGATCAGATGATTTCAGCAGGAATGTTTTCTGATTTCCGGCCTTTAGTGCGCGCTTTAACATTAATAGCGGCATTGGGCACGGTTTTCCCATAGCATCTATAAGGCTGAATTGCGCTGGATCTTCGGACATTGCGGTTTCATTTAGATAGCAGAAAAGGCTATAAATAGTAGCAAATATGATGCCAGAACCAAACTGGTTTAAGAAAAAGAAGATCTAAATGACTTTATAAAGTCTTTTGACAATTTTCATGAAAAAAATAACTAAATCAAACAGAACATGCTAAAAAAAATCTATTAATTGTGATAAACCCATGTTAAGCTCGTTGCGTATTTGGGACTTTGAATAAACAAAGTGATTGTTTTTCACCCTATTACATAAATGGATGTAACCGGGATTTTGTTGATAGTTTTACAGAATGATTACAAGCTTAAAAATAATATTTTCAAACTTGTTTGCTCTGCTGTTTGCAACACCGGGTGGTCCTTCTTTTAGTTTCAATGAGGATTAACTTATGACAGCTGCTCGCGAACAAGGCGTAGTTAAGTGGTTTAACGATACTAAAGGCTTCGGCTTTATTCAACGTAATGGCGGCGATGACGTATTCGTTCATTTCCGTGCTATCCAAGGTGACGGTCATCGTTCACTTCGTGACGGCCAACGTGTTGAATTCAGTGTTGTTAAAGGCCAAAAAGGCTTTCAAGCTGAAGAAGTTCAACCATTAGACTAATCTTCGGATTAAGCTAAAAAGAAAACGCTCCAATATAACTTGGGGCGTTTTTTGTTTATACTATCCCTATCTTAGTGATTACCCAATTAGAGCACCGCTTTATGTCATCTGGTTTTGAAACCTTAAATTTACATCCCAATCTAAAAAAAGCGATTGATGCTTTAGGCTTTACCACCATGACGCCTATCCAGCAGAAGGTTTTAAAATTCACGCTGGCAGGACATGATGCCATTGGCCGTGCACAGACAGGTACAGGCAAAACTGCCGCCTTTTTAATTAGTATCATGAATGATCTGTTAAATAATCCGATTCAGGAACAACGCTATCGTGGTGAGCCACGCGCGCTGATTTTGGCACCGACCCGTGAACTGGCGTTACAGATCGAAAGCGATGCACAGGATCTGGCGAAATATGCTGGTCTTAATGTGGTGACCTTGCTGGGTGGTGTGGATTTTGACAAGCAAAAGAACCAGCTTAATAAAGCGCCTGTCGATATTATGGTGGCAACACCGGGTCGTCTGATTGATTTTGTAGAACAAAAAGAAGTCTGGTTGGATCAGATTGAATTTTTGGTCATTGATGAAGCTGACCGCCTATTGGATATGGGCTTTATTCCTTCGGTGAAGCGCATTGTGCGTTTCTCACCGCGTAAAGAGCAGCGTCAGACTCTAATGTTCTCTGCTACTTTTAGTTACGATGTACTGAATCTAGCGCAGCAATGGTTATTTGAACCGGTCACAGTCGAAATTGAACCGGAAAAGAAAACCAATGCGGATGTCGAGCAACGGGTTTATATGGTCGCCAAGGCGGACAAATATAAATTGTTGCAAGAAATCTTGCGTGATGAGCCGATTGAAAAAGTCATGATTTTTGCCAACCGTCGTGATCAGGTGCGCAAACTTTATGACCATTTAAAACGTGATGGCTATAAAGTAGTGATGCTGTCTGGCGAGATTGCTCAGGACAAACGCATTAAAATGCTGGATCAGTTCAAAAATGGTAAACATAACATCATGATTGCAACGGATGTGGCAGGTCGTGGCATCCATGTTGATGGTGTATCGCATGTGGTGAACTTCACCTTGCCGGAACAGTCGGATGATTATGTGCATCGTATTGGCCGTACCGGTCGTGCGGGAACCAGTGGTGTGAGTATCAGTTTCCTTGCAGAAGATGATGCGTTCTATCTGCCCGAAATTGAAAAAGCCATTGGGCAAAAATTGCCTTTGACCCGCCTGGAAGGTTATTGTTAATCCAGATCATAGAAAAACCGCTCTTGAAGAGCGGTTTTTTATTGCGCTATGGTTTGGCTTATTTGGCCTGACAGCGGAATGTAAGCACCGTCTGATAGTCGTCATTCTGGTTTAAACCAGTATTGGTACCTGCGATATTGCCAAGGACAGTAGCTGCTGCCTGAATCATCTGACCTGTTTGTTCATCGACCACGCCTTTTAAAGCGCCGTTATAAGCTGTCTTTTCATCTACAATAATTGGGGTTGATCGAGAGCCACAGGCTTTATTGGCCGCAGTAATCGCGTTGTTTTTCGAAGTCAGTTGATTTTTACCTAATCCGGTCACTTCATACTGGTTATTTTCCTTTTGCACTGCCAATGCAGTCGGGTTTGAGGCACAGGCAGTAAGCAGTAATGCGGAAATAGCTAATCCGCTGAAAGCGATTGTTTTTTTCATCATGAAATCTCAAGTAAATACGATGCTGAATATTTCAACACAGCAAGCAGCGCAGATTTTGTAGCTGTTGTATAGGTTTGGCAATTTTTGGTATAGCTCTATGTGAGTTAGGTGAAAAATAGAGCAGCACAGGATTGAAAAACCAAGCAACTTTATCTTCAAATTGTGATGAGCGTGCTGAATCGCTATGAAGTTTCTAGCGTATTTTTCTTTGAATATGCTAATCTTGAGTATGGTTTTTTAAGTGTAGATATACAAGGCAATGACGGAATCTGCGATTGACATCGTTCATCAAAATATTCACCAACGGCAATCGATTGGTCATCTGCTGGCACCCGCACCCAATGCAGAACAACTGGAAAGAGCCTTTCAAGCGGCATTAACTGCACCCGATCATCATCGGCTCAAGCCGACCACATTTGTGGTGGTTCCAGATAATCAGCGTGAAGCTTTTGGAGGGTTGCTGTCGCAGGCGCTCGTCGATTTGGGTGAAACTGAAACAGCGCAGATTGAGCGGGTCAAGAATCATCCATTTCGTGCGCCTTTATTGGTGCTTGCCTTAACGCGTTTGCAGGATCATCCTAAAGTTCCACATTTTGAACAAATCCTTAGTTCAGGCGCAGCCATTCAGAATTTTCTGTTGTCACTTCAGGTTCAGGGTTTCTCGACCATGTGGCGTAGCGGTGCTGTAGTCGAGTCTGGCCTGTTTAAGCAGGCATTGGGAATTTCAAAAGATGATCTGGTCTCAGGTATTATTTATATTGGCACTGCAGCAAAAGCAATTCCAGCACGCGCAGAGATTCAAACCGGTGATTTTGTCAGTTATTGGAACCAGAACAGCTAGTTTGCAGGGTATAACAGGATATTAAAAAATAAGATGTCAGAATTAAATTTCTCAAAACTGGTAGAACCGGTTGCAGTTGATCATAAGACAGCTTTAAGAGTCACAGTATTGGGTGGGGGCAGTTTTGGTACTGCAATGGCCAATACTGCAGTGCGTAATGGTTGCAATACCATGATCTGGATTCGTGACGAAGCAGTTGCGGCAGATATTAATGCCACGCATATTAATAAACGCTATTTGCCAGATTTTAAGTTAGAAGAAAATCTGTTAGCGGTGTCAGACCTGGAACAGGCTGTACGTGATCGCGATATTGTTTTAGTCGCCATTCCAAGTCATTCTTTCCGGGATGTCTTGCAGCAAATCAAACCTTTTATTACGTCACAAGCCGTGATCTCGCTGACCAAGGGCATTGAAGCCAAAACCTTTAGTTTCATGAGCGATATTATTCGCGAAGTGTTGCCTGAAGTGCCTTATGGTGTGTTATCAGGACCGAATCTGGCCAAGGAAATTGTGGCAGGACAGCCAGCAGGAACCGTGATTGCCAGCCAGTCCGAGCTGGTGCGTTATGCCGTACAACAAGCTCTACATAGTGCTTTGTTCCGCGTATTCGCCAGTGATGATGTGCATGGGGTAGAACTCGGGGGCGCATTAAAAAATATTTATGCTGTCGCGATGGGTATGGCCGCTGCGTATAACGTGGGTGAAAATACCAAGAGTATGATCCTGACTCGTGCCTTGGCTGAAATGAGCCGTTTTGCAGTAAAACTCGGTGCCAATCCGCTGACCTTTCTTGGGCTTTCAGGTGTGGGTGATTTGTTCGCAACCTGTAGCAGTCCGCTCAGCCGTAATTATCAGGTGGGTTATGCACTTGGCAAAGGTAAAACCTTGGAGCAGGCAACGACTGAATTGGGGCAAACGGCAGAAGGGATTAATACCATTGTGCAGGTCAAGGCACGTTCCGAAGAACTGGATGTCTATATGCCAATTACTTCTGCCTTGTATGATGTGATTTTTGAAGGTGCACCACCACTCAGCATTGCATTGTCATTGATGAAAAACGGTCATCGCAGTGATGTGGAATTTGTCTTGCCACATCATCAAGTCTGATCTATAACACAAAGGGACTGTATGTGAATTGTCATATTGGCCAGTTATCATGCAGGCAAAAGAAAATAAGGAAACCCAATGCAACTGACTTTAGTGCGACATGGTGAGGCTGCTCCACCAGTCAATGGCAATGATAGCAAGCGTCCATTGACGGAGCGTGGTCATCAGCAGGCTGAGCAAACTGCACAGTTCTTAAAAAATATGATTAAACCTGAAGTATTTGTGGTCAGTCCCTTATTGCGTGCGCAGGAAACCCTGGCCCATCTGCAGCAGTATTTTAAAGATGTGCCGGTGGTGATCTGTAATACCATCAAACCGGATGATGATGCCAAAGTCGCAGTGGAATGGTTATCGCAACTGCCTTATGAGTCGATTGCAGTGGTGTGTCATATGAATGTGGTGGCCCATATGTCTTCCATTCTGCTGGCTGAATCTTTTCATCCCTATGCATTGGCAGAAGCACGCATTTATGATCAGGCGGTGATTGCCCAGGGCTTATCCACACAGATTAAAAGTTTTATTCCTACACTATAAAAAATTAATTAAAACGGCAGAACACAATCGATGTTGTATTTATGGATGCCTGAAGCCAATGGGGTTTGGCAATGGTCAACTGGGGAATTCTGGAACACTGCAGCCACACTTGAGCAGCTGATTCAGGATATACAGGCTCATCATGGCGAAGAGGCGGTGGTGTTTTTTCCGAGCCGTCATGTGCAAATTTTGCAGCAGACCTTGCCCAAGAGCCAATATAAGAAAATGGGCAATGATGGCATTAAATATTTGCTTGAAGAATACGTGGTGCTGCCGGTAGATGCTATGAAAGTGCTACATCATTTTCAGCAGCCGGATCAGATCAGCATTATGGGGGTTGCGAATTCTACGCTTGAGACCTTGCAACATGCTTTAAGCCTGATCCCAGTCAAGCTGGCAGCTTTATTGCCGGACTTTTTGGTGCTGCCGGTTCCTGATGCCAATCAGCGTTTGATTGCGCAAATCGGTGGACGTTTGCTGGTGCGCGAGTCGGAATATATCGGCCAGTCGCTGGATGATCTAAGCCTTTATCTGGATTATCAGCCCAAGGATCTCAGCTATAAGGTGAGCAATCTGAATCAGGAGCAGTTGCGTAGTCTTGAAGCACTGGTCACTCAGGAGCAACTGGAGTCTTTCCAATATGGAATTCCTGTACTGAAAAAACCGAAACAGCATCCGTTTAATGTCTTGCCTAAAGCAAAATCTGATGGTGCTATTTCCGGTTACTGGAAAGCCTGCGCGGCAGTTTTTCTGGGTATTTTGGTATTGCAGTTTAGTTATGATGCTGTGCGCTGGTATCAATATAAGAAAGTGGCGAATCAGACCGCCGCGCAAGCCATCGACCAGTTTAAATACTGGTTTGGACAAAATTATCCGGTCACTGAGCAGAATATCAAAAGTCAGTTTGAAGGGCAGTTGCGTCAAAGCCAGATTGCAGATACGCATGCATTGCAGCTGATTAGTCGGGTGGGGCCAGTCTTGATGCAAAATCAGATTGTGGCACAACGGGTGAATTATGATGCTTCTGTGCTCAGTATGGAACTTAAAGCCAATTCATCAGAAACGTTAAATGCACTGACCACACAATTAAGCCAGCAAGGCTTTAAGGTGGAGCTGGGGAATATTCAGGCCAGCGGAACAGCAGCAATCGGACTGGTGAGGATTCAATAATGAAAGGCATTGAAGCGCTACAAAATCGTCTGGATCAGTCTTTTGAAAAACTGAGCGATTATCTGGACAGCCTGTCGGTACGTGAACGGGTAATGGTGATTTTTACCACTGTTTTTGTGATTGTAGCGGCGGTCGGTTCTGCACTCTGGTATATGCATCAGGCGGCAGACACCCAGCAAAAACGCTTAAATCAGCTGAAAGATACCATTGTCTGGATGCAAAGTAATGCCGTGACCATGAAACCGGCTGGGGACACGCAACTGGATGCTGCAGAAAAAGTACAGCGGGTCGCACAGCAGCAAGGATTGTCGGTGGCTTCCCAGCAAATGGAAGGAAAAATTCAATTGGCAGTCATGCATGAAAATTATGCAGTGCTGGCAAATTTCCTGACTCAAATGGCGCAAATGGGGCTAAGTATCGAGAAAATGGAACTAAATGATGAGGCAGGACAGATTAAATTAACGGCGACCATACAATAAACGGTAAAAATAAAGATTTGCAAAGCATGGTTTTTTTGTCAGCCTATGCCTATAATATGCCGACTTAAAAAGCAGTAGACTTTTCTGGATATGTTGTATTCTCTAGCCCGCCCTTTGTTGTTTTCTTTAGCACCAGAGCGTGCACATGAGCTGACATTATCACTATTGAAATCATCCCATAAAATGGGCTTGATGCGTCAAAACGTTGCTGCGAAACCTGTGACCTGTATGGGAATCGAATTTCCCAATCCGGTAGGTCTTGCGGCAGGTTTGGACAAAAATGGTGCCTATATTGACGCCCTTGCCGGTCAAGGTTTTGGTTTTATTGAAATTGGTACCATTACCCCGCGACCGCAAGCCGGCAATCCTCATCCGCGTTTATTCCGTTTGCCACAGGCCAAAGCCATTATTAACCGTATGGGCTTTAATAATGATGGCGTGGATCAGCTGGTTGAAAATGTCAAAGCGGCCAAATTTAAAGGCATTCTCGGTATTAATATCGGTAAAAACGCTGATACTCCGGTAGAAAAAGCAGTAGATGATTACCTCATCTGTTTAGAAAAAGTCTATAATTATGCTTCTTATATTACCGTCAACATTTCTTCTCCCAATACCAAAAACCTGCGCAGCCTGCAAAGTGGTGATGCACTTACCGAACTGCTGGAAACGCTGAAAAACCGTCAACTTGAATTGGCTCAGGAATACCAGCATTATGTACCTTTGGTACTCAAAGTGGCGCCTGATCTGGATAACAGCGATATTACCTTTATTGCCAAACAGTTATTGCAATTCAAGATCGATGGTCTGATCGTGACCAATACCACACTGTCGCGTGAAGGTGTAGAGGGTCTGGAGCATGCAGAAGAAGCGGGCGGTTTGTCTGGCGCGCCGGTATTTGAGAAAAGTACCGCATGTCTGGCTGCATTTGCTGCGGTATTAAAAGGACAAATTCCATTGATTGGTGTGGGTGGTATTCTTTCAGGTGCAGATGCTGCTGCCAAGAAACAGGCAGGCGCCAACCTTGTACAAGTTTATAGTGGCCTCATCTATACCGGACCTAAACTTGTAAAAGATTGTGTAGACGCACTTTAAATCCTATGAATGCCATTGATATCTTTCTACTGATTATCTTGCTCATTGGAGGGCTCAACGGTTTGCGTCAAGGATTTATTAAAGCCTTTGCGAACTTAGTGGGATGGATCTTTGCCCTGATTGTTGCGGCAAAATATTCAACGCTACTTGCGCCGTCTATGGTTGCTCTGAGTACAGATCCAGTTGTACAAAAGATTGCGGCCTTCGCTTTTATCGTCCTGCTGATTGTAGTTCTGACCTGGATCGTTACTGCACTGTTGAACCGTATTTTAAAGAGTCTTAAACTTGGTCCTCTCAACCGTCTGGCCGGTGGTGTCTTTGGTAGCCTGAAAGGTTTGCTGATTGTCCTGATTACCATGCAGGGGATTGGTCCGTGGGTAGAAAGCTCACCGCACTGGAAACAGTCCAAGTTTATTCAAGCCTTATTGCCTTATGCACCTTGGGCGACTCAAATGTCGAAAGAAGCCGCGAATGGCGCACTACAACATATCAAGCCTGAAGGTGCATCGAAACCTTCAGCTTCATCATCTGAAACATCGTCCAAGTCTGGAGCTGCAGATGAGTCTACAAATAATCCTTTTTATTAATCCTAGCTTGTCTGCGAGGTTGCTATGTGTGGAGTAGTTGGTATAGCTGGTAAATCACCCGTTAACCAAATGTTGTTTGATGCATTAACGATGTTACAACATCGTGGACAAGATGCAGCTGGGATCGTGACATGTGATGAAGGACGTTTATTCCTGCGCAAAGACAATGGCATGGTGCGTGATGTATTCCATACCCGTCATATGCGTGCTTTGAAAGGAAATTACGGTATTGGTCATGTGCGTTATCCAACAGCCGGTTCATCGAGCAGTGCAGAAGCACAGCCGTTTTATGTGAACTCGCCGTACGGGATTACCTTGGCACATAATGGTAACCTGACCAATGCTGAAGAAATTCATGATGACCTGTTCAAAACTGACTTGCGTCATATGAACACCGATTCTGATTCGGAAGTCCTGTTAAACGTGTTTGCGCATGAATTGCAAAAACATGGCAAACTGGTACCTACGTCGGAAGATATTTTTCATGCGGTGACGCGTGTGCATGAGCGTTGTAAAGGTGCTTATGGCGTGGTGGCGATGATTACCGGTCAGGGTCTGGTAGGCTTCCGTGATCCAAATGGTATTCGTCCATTGATCTACGGTTCGCGTGAAACTGAACAGGGTATGGAGTATATCATTGCTTCTGAGTCGGTTGCGATTACTGCGCTGGGCTTTAAAGTTGAGCGTGATATTTTGCCGGGTGAAGCGGTATTTATTGATTTAGAAGGTAACTTCTTCACCAAGCAATGTGCAGTGAATGCTGAATACCGTCCTTGTATTTTTGAATATGTTTATTTTGCCCGTCCAGATGCCATCATTGATGGAATCTCGGTGTATAAAGCACGTTTAAAAATGGGTGAGAAGCTGGCGCAAAAGATTCTGCGCGAGTGGGGTGAAGAGCATGATATTGATGTGGTGATTCCGATTCCGGATACTTCACGTACTTCTGCATTGGAACTTGCCAATATGCTGGGTGTGAAATTCCGTGAAGGTTTCATGAAAAACCGTTACATTGGTCGTACCTTCATTATGCCTGGTCAGCAGCTGCGTAAAAAATCGGTACGTCAGAAACTGAACCCGGTTGAGCTTGAGTTTAAAGGTAAAAATGTACTGTTGGTGGATGACTCGATTGTCCGTGGTACAACCTGTAATGAAATTATCCAGATGGCTCGTGATTCTGGCGCGAAAAAAGTATTCTTTGCTTCTGCAGCACCGATGGTGAAATATCCAAACGTTTATGGTATTGATATGCCGGCGAAATCTGAGCTGATTGCATCGGAACGTAGCGTGGAAGAAATCCGTGAAATTATTGGTGCTGACCGTCTGATTTTCCAGGATCTGGAAGATTTGAAAGATGCGGTAAGAACCATCAAGGTGCCGGACGTCAAAGACTTTGATTGTTCAGTGTTTGATGGCATCTATGTTTCGGGTGGCATTGATGCGCAATATCTGGATGACCTACAGCAAAAACGTAGTGACAGTGCCATGAAAGAAAGCAATTATATTGATGTCAATATTGATGCAGCCTCAGTGGATTTGACTGGTGTACGCGAAGTCTAAGTAGTTAAAATCATCATGAAAAAGCGGGAATTTCCCGCTTTTTTGTTTTATGATGAGCCCATTGAAAATTATCATTTTAGGGTTCTGCATTGCGAAACGTAGGATACGATTTTATAAAAAACAAAAATATAGTACTACCTGTAAGTTTTTGCCTGATTGCAATTCTGTTGACTATTTTTATTATTAATACCGTTGTTGGTCTCTTTGTCTTTTATACTGATCCTAGCCAGTCAATCTTCTGGCATGTGCTAAGTCCTTATCTGATTGCTTTGTTGTTATGTGCCATGATGATCTCGGTCATCTATGAATTCTATATTTTTCGGAATGGCGGTTATTCGCTGGCGAAGCAGTTGGGTGCACGTCGGTTGAGTCCGATGGACAGTATTCCAGAAGAAAGTGCTGCACTGCACATTAACCAGCAACTGTCAGAGACTTTTCTGATTGACGTTCCGGCGGTATATGTGCTGCCCGATGAAGTTGGTGTCAATGCATTGACGGCAGGGTTTAGTCCGCGGGATACCGCAATTATCCTGACTTGGGGTGCGATACAAACACTGGATAAAGTCGAGCTGTATGGCTTGCTCAGCCATGAATTCAATAAAATTCTCTCTGGTGAAGCTGCAGAAAATACCCGTTTGAAAATTCTGTATAGCAGTCTAACCACGTTTAGTCAGTGTGGCAGTAAGATTGCCAAGTCCGGTTTTTATCGAGCGGGTAGTCCCCGTGAAAACAAGTTTGAAACTTTCTATGTTGCAGTCGGTGCGGTGATCTGGCTGATTGGTAGTTTGGGTGTTTTGATTTCCCGTTTTATTAAATATATTTCACTGGGTGGTCGGACCTATAAAAATGATCGAAAGACCCGACGCCTGATTCAAAATGATGCCAATATTCAGACTTTACTCAGAATCCATGTGCATCATTCTGGCTCCCAGATTTATAGTGAATATGCTGAATCGATTTCACATATGTGCTTTGCCAATTCTTTGAGCCCACAAAACTGGCTGAATATTCATCCTAATATCAATCAGCGGATTTATGAATTAAATCCTGCCTTGATTCAGGACTTACAGCTTGAGAATCTGAAAAAACTCAAAAATCAGCCTTTATTTAGTTTGTTTCGTTCTTTGGAAGAAGTGGTACCTGAAACTGCAATGAGCTGGAGCTCGCCACAACCTTTACCCTTGTTGCGCTTATCTCCAATCAGTTTTGCAATTAAAGATGCGATCAAGCCATTGAACCCGGAGCTTCGGCTCAAGATGCCACGTCCGGAACTGATTGAGCGTGCATTACAAACGGCAACCGGCTCTCGTGAAGTGATGGTCGCCATTTTAATGATTCGTCAATATCGTGAATTTATTCCGACTGAGGCTGAAGTCAGCCGTGCCATTGTAGATTCATTGCTCAACCTGGATGGGCGGGTACATATTTCGATTTTCCAGCAAGCCTGTAACAATATTGGTGGCATGCCGACAACTGTTGCACGCCAGTTTTTGATGAAGCTGGCACGGATTATTCAGGAAGATGGCGAAATTGGCCTGTTGGATGCATTATTACTGGAATGTGTGAAATACGAACTGAATTTGCTTCCTGCACATACGCCTACCGCACTCGATGAGGTCAAGCCACAGATTGTGCGTTTGATTGACGCCTTGCTGCATGTACAGCAGATTAATAGTGGCAACCAGCTTGAGGTACGGGAGCGAATTTTAAACCGGATTCTGACCGCTCAGGAACTGGACTTATATAATGAAATTTCTGATGAGCCGATTGATCTAGCAGAAATCCTGAATGATATTGCGGGGCTGTTATTGCGTGATCGCCTCAGTATTTTAGGCATTGCAGAGGCCTGTTTGTGGAGTGACCGTATCGTGACACAGGATGAGCTGGACGTGATGGAGCTGTTGTATTGGCGCTTGGGTTTTGAGGCAGAGCAGGTCGTTCAGCAAATGTTAAAGAAGAACAGTTTAACCATTTTGTAGAAAATAAATGAGAACGCGCAGCTTTAGCCGGAATCTGTTATAACAGCAGGAATGGTTTAATTGTGTATTAAAAACACGGTTTTTAACATGCAGCTAAACTTTGTACTAGAATCCATCAGGATAAAAAAGAAAAGCTGAAAAAGTTCGGCAAAGCACAGGCAATCCGGCTAAAATGTTCAGCCTGAAATTGGTGATGATGAAAAGATGATTGGGCATCAGCGTGACATACTGGCAACATTAGGAATCGATCTCTGGATTCCTAGGGACAGCGCATGTCAGCCGCATCAGGTTTCGATCTGGCGTGATCAGGCTGCACCTGAATTTCACACTGATATCGTTTTGCCACAGCCTGCTTCCGTAGAGGCGTTGGCTGATCTGCCGATTCCTGAGTCAGAGCCAATTGTTACGCTTAAGGTTGATACACCACCTGCGGCACCGACTCACATTGCACCTGTTCAGGAACAGCGTGAAATCGTACAAATCCCGCCATTCAGTTTGCAGGCTTTAAGTCTGGCACATTGCAGTATCGTGATTGATGCAACTGCAATGACCGAAGACACCCAGAATTTATGGGGCAATATCCAGCGTGCAGTCCCAGGTGAGTTTCATGAGCTGAACTGGCCATTTCCCTGGGCCAATGTTCAGGATGGAAGTGGTGTAGAATCCTATATTCAGGGTTTTCTGGATGGAATGAGTGCAGAGAAAAATATTATTTTCCTCGGGCCTGTAGCGCATATATCAAATACGAAAATGATCCAGTTGGCATCTTTACAAGAAATGCTGGATCAGCCGATTCTAAAAAAACGTTTATGGCAGTTTATGCAAAATAGGACTGCCAGTCTGGAATAATCTTGCTATGGAATAAAAATAGATGAAACAAAAAGTGGTTGTATTTAGTCAAATTGATACTGATATTCAAAACAAGCTGGAACAAAATTATCAGGTTAGTTATATACAACCGAAGCTAGGCGATGTGAATCAACAGCTTTTGCAGCAGGTTCAGGATGCTGATGGCATGATTGGCGCAGGGCGCTTGTTGAATCGCGATAATCTGGCCAGTGCCACCCGGTTAAAAATTATCTCCAGTGTCAGTGTCGGTTATGACAACTATGAACTGGATTATTTAAATGAAAAGAAAATTTATCTCAGTCATACGCCGCATGTACTGACTGAAACCACTGCTGACCTGGCTTTCACTTTACTGATGTCAGCAGCACGCAAAGTGGCTTACCTGGATCAATGGACCAAGCAGGGACAATGGCAGCGTACCGTGGGCGAAGCACAATTTGGTATGGATATTTTTGGAAAAACCCTCGGAATTATTGGTCTCGGTCATATTGGAGCTGCAATCGCACGTCGTGGTTTTTACGGTTTTAATATGAATATTCTGTATCATAATCGTCGGGAAAAACCAGAAATCGCTCAAGGGTTGAATGCGCAATATTGCCAGCTTGAGGAACTGTTACAGCGTTCTGACTTTGTGGTCGTTGCAGTAGATTTGAATGCGGATTCCAAAGCCCTGATTGCAGCAGCAGAATTGGCGAAAATGCAACCTCATGCGGTATTGGTCAATATTTCACGTGGCTCGGTCATTGATGAACAGGCATTGATTGAGGCTTTAAAGAACAAGCAAATTTTTGCTGCCGGTCTGGACGTGTATCAGAAAGAGCCGTTAAAAGAATCAGAATTATTCCAGTTGGACAATGTGGTCACATTGCCACATGTGGGTTCGGCCACTGCAGCGACCCGTAAAAAAATGGCAGAACTGGCCTATCAGAATCTGGTCGATGCCTTGGAAGGACGAGTGCCCCGTTATGTGGTCAATCCAGAATTTTAAAATGCCATTAAATGTAGTTGGAATGGTATTAAAAAATAACATTTTCTTGCGTCTCTGCTCATTGTTCAATGCTATATTCAAGACAGATTAGATTGGCAGGATTAGAGATTTTTCATTGAAACGATTGGCGCTGGCGTGTGGCTTAAGTCTGTGTATGGTAGCAGGGCACAGCTCTAACCATGATTTTAATCAAGCAAATGTACAATTTTCTGTGCCTGATATTGGTACAGGCGTCGGCTTACTTGATCAACAAAAAGAAAAAATGATCGGTGAAAAAGTCTATCGTGAAGTGCATAAACAAATGCCAGTCATGCAGAATCCATGGCTTGAAGATCAACTGCTTTCGGTATTTTCTCATATACTGAGTCAAACTCAGTTACAACAGCCGATCGGTTTGCTGGTCATTAATGATCCGCAAATTAATGCTTTCGCCGTACCGGGTGGCCTCTTTGCACTTAATGCTGGTCTGATTAATTCAGCCCGAAACATGGATGAAGTGGCAGGAGTGATGGCGCATGAAATTGCACATGTCACACAACGTCATTACAGTCGTTCTCAGGATGCATTTAAAGGCCAAGGTTTACTGGCGCTAGCCGGAATTCTCGTCGGTGCTTTGGTCGCTTCTCAGGCAGATGGTGATGTCGGCACAGCGGTCATGATGGGTTCACAGGCAGCACTTCTAGATAAACAGCTCACCTATAGTCGTAATCAGGAGCGCGAAGCAGACCGGATCGGGATGCAGTATATGTACCGTTCTGGCTATAACCCGCATAGCATGGCAGACTTCTTTGAGGTCATGCATCGCTCGACCAGCCGATTGAGCTTTCTGCCAGATTTCTGGTTCACTCATCCACTCACCACAGAGCGTATGAGTGAAGCGCGTTTACGTGCCAACCAGCTTCCTGCGGTGAAACGCAATCTCAATGATCAAGACTTTGAAATTATCAAGTGGTATAGCAGGGTATTGTCTGGTCAGACCAATGCAGAGCAGCTTATCCTGATGGACCGGCAAAATAATTTTGCAGGCCAGCTTGCCTTAACTGCCTATCAAATACAGCAAAGTGATTTTCAGGCCGCGCAGGCTACTTTAAATCGAGCAAAAAAGCATAATCAGATGCATCCTTTGCAGGTTTTATTTCAGACCGATATTTATTTAGCGCAGAACCAGCTTGATGCTGCCTTGAAAAGTGTAGCGTCAGCAGCGCGGATCATGCCGGAGAATCGAGCGCTCAATTATAAATATGCAGAAGTGTTGATTCGTGCCAAGCAACCTGATCAGGCAAAAATTTTAGTGCAGCGATTTTTAAATGCCAATTCACGGGATGTGAGTGGCTGGCGACTGATGCAGCTTGCTGCCAATGTAGAGCCGGATTCGCCGATCAAGGCTGCTAATGTGCTGCGCTATCGTGCAGAAGTAGAATATTGGTCAGGATATGAAGAAACTGCCATCAAATCATTATTACATGCACAGCGTAGCGTAAAGAATAATCAATCTTTATCGTCCACCATTCGCCAGCGTCTGAAGCAGATGCAGCAGGCACATCAATATAAGATTTAAAGCTGAACTGGGTTTTAAGTTTTTGTATCAGGATGATATAGCAAGAATATATTCAATCAGGCTACAATATTTTTGAAAGATCAGCGTGAATCAAACTGAAGCATAATATGAAAAAAATACTATTGGGCGTGTGTCTACTGGGGTGGAGTTATGGGGTTTTTGCTGCGAGTGCAGTTGAATATGTAGAAGCAATAGAACGAATTAATGCGGATTATAAAAAGGAATCGCGTCAGTTTTTAAGTGGTTTAAATCCGCAGCAACAGGGATTTAGTCCTGAGCAGAATGCAAAATTTTGTGGAATTGTAGGACGTTATGTTGATCGTTTATATCAGGCCGCTGACCAGAATCGTCCTTATCTGGATCGTCAGTTTCAAAATATGAGTAAACGGGATGTAATTGTAGAAGTGAAATCGTCGAAAGAGATGCAATTACTTAAGCGTTATCAGGTCGATTGTAATTTGCAATGAGAATACGTCAGGAACTGTCTTTGATTAAAGGCAGTTCAACGTTAAAGAGAAAATGCTAGAGAGTATGGATTAAGCAAGTTGCGCTTTGATTTTGGCGGAAACTTGTGCAGGATCGGCGCGCCCGGCTATGAGCGGACGCAGAGAATTCATCACCTTACCCATATCTTTCATGCTAGTAGCTTGTTGCGCTGCAATAGCTTGCGCAATCATGGAATCAAGTTCTTCCTCAGTCATAGCTTCTGGTAGAAACTGAGACAAAATCTCAATTTCGGCTTGTTCCTTACTAGCTAAATCATCTCGGCCAGCGCCTGCAAAGGCTTTAACCGATTCTTTACGTTGTTTAATTTGTTTTTCAATGACCGCAAGAACCTGAGCGTCGTCAAGTTCTTTGCGCTCATCGACTTCGATTTGCTTAATTGCTGCCTGTAGACTACGAATGACCGTCAGCTTGGACATTTCTTTGGCACGCATTGTTGCTTTCAAAACATCCGTGATTTGGTCTTTTAAAGTCGTCATTATTTATTCCAGGCAATCAATCACAAATTAATCTTAGTAAAGGCGAGTTGTACGTACTGATTCACGCGCCAATTTCTTTTGGTAGCGTTTAACAGCAGCAGCTTTTTTGCGCTTACGTTCTTGAGTTGGTTTCTCGTAGAATTCACGCTTACGTACGTCAGCAAGAACACCCGCTTTTTCGCATGAACGTTTGAAACGACGGATAGCTACGTCTACTGGTTCGCCTTCTTTCAATTTAACTTGTGGCATGAAGAATCCTCATATCAGTTAGGGTAAGATCTCGGGCTGAATTGCCCTCAATCACAAGTGAAGGTCAGTATTTTACTCATTTACATCTCATACCACAAGTCTATAATAGTTGCTGCAATAGAATTGATACAGGTTATAGGCAGTTTAATGATCGTTTTAGGCTTGGAAACGTCGTGTGATGAAACAGGACTTGCGCTGTATGACAGCGAGTTGGGTTTGCGCGGACAGGTGCTTTATAGCCAGATTAAACTGCATGCAGAATATGGCGGTGTAGTTCCAGAGCTGGCGTCACGTGATCATGTGCGTAAACTGATTCCACTCATCAATGAGCTGCTTGAACAGAGCGGCGTGAAAAAATCAGAAATTGATGCAGTCGCATATACCCGTGGCCCGGGTCTGATGGGCGCACTCATGACCGGTGCATTGTTTGGTCGTACTTTGGCCTTTGCGCTGAATAAACCCGCAATTGGTGTGCATCATATGGAAGGTCATATGCTGGCACCTTTATTGTCAGAAACTCCGCCTGAGTTTCCATTTGTCGCATTGTTGGTATCGGGTGGACATTCTCAGCTCATGGCTGCTTATGGCATTGGCCAGTATGAACTCTTGGGTGAATCCATTGATGATGCGGCAGGCGAAGCATTTGATAAAGTCGCGAAGATGATGGGTCTGCCGTATCCGGGTGGCCCGAATATTTCCAAACTGGCAGAGCAGGGCGATCCAAATGCATTTGCATTCCCGCGACCAATGCTGCATCAAGGTTTAGAATTTTCATTCAGTGGTCTAAAAACCGCAGTTTCTGTACAAATGAAAAAACTCGGTGATGAAAACCGCGATGCCGATATCGCTGCCAGTTTTCAGGAAGCCATTGTCGATACTCTGGTGAAAAAGTCGGTGAAAGCACTGAAGCAAACGGGGCTTAAACGCCTGGTGATTGCGGGCGGTGTTAGTGCCAACAAGCGTTTACGTGAGCGTTTAGAAGCAGATTTAGCCAAGATTCGTGCATCTGTTTATTATGCTGAACCTGCACTCTGTACAGACAATGGTGCCATGATTGCTTTTGCGGGCTATCAGCGTCTCAAAGCAGGACAGCATGATGGCTTGGCTGTGACGACAACTCCACGTTGGCCAATGACGGAACTGACTAATCCGACTGAGGCATAGATTTCAGGCTTGAAGAAAAGAGGCTTAGGCCTCTTTTTTATTGTGAATTTTTAAATGAAAACTTATAGCAACGGTATGTTGTAAATATATAGTTTTATAGCTGTATTTAGAACTCTTATATTCTATTGAAACTGGAAAAATAGTTTAATAGCTTAAGTTGATATCATGCATATTTTTACAGGTTTGCAGCAGAGGCAATCTCGAATGGAAAATATAAATTTCAAAAGTTTTCAGGATGCTGGAGAGGCGGTGTTAAAGTTTTTGCATCAGCATTTTGGCTTTAATTTATGGATGATCACCCGGGTAGAAGGCCAAGACTGGATTGTGCTGCAAAGTGAAGATCATGGTTATGATATACGACCCGGTCAAGTGTTTCAGTGGGCTGATTCTTTTTGTTCTCATATGGTCGCAGGTAAGGCCCCGAGAATTGCCCCCCGCTCTGAAGAAATTCCTTTATACGCCACAGCGCCGATTAATCAGCAGGTCTGTATAAAATCTTATATTGGTCAGCCACTCCTTAAAGAAGATGGCAGTTTGTTTGGAACACTCTGTGCGATTGATCCAGAAACCAAATCGGAAGCTATTGTGCAAGATATGCAATTGGTCGAGTTATTGGGACAATTGCTCAGTTCGATCTTGCAGGCAGAATTGCGTCAAAGTGAGCAGGTACGTCAACATGAATTATTGCAGGAAGAAGCCAGTAAAGATGAATTGACCGGGCTCTATAATCGTCGGGCCTGGGAAAAACTGCTGCGAGCTGAAGAAGAGCGTTGTAAGCAATATGGTCATCCCGCCGCTGTATTATTTATTGACCTGAATGACCTAAAAAAGTTGAATGATAGTTTGGGTCATGATGAAGGTGACAAGCTGATTCAAAATGCGGCGCAGGTATTGCGAGATAACGTACGAATCAATGATATTGTTGCTCGTTTAGGTGGCGATGAGTTTGTGATTCTTAGCGTGGAAAATGATGAAACGGGTACTGAAAGTTTAGTGGATCGTTTAATTAATGCCTTTGCAGCAGCAAACATTGGCGCAGCGATTGGTATGGCAATGCGTCATCCAAGTCAGGGCTTATTTGCAGCACTCGCACAAGCGGATCAGAACATGTTTGAGTATAAACGTCGGAAAAAATCCAGTGAATCCATGACCAATCTAAAATAATTGACGCTTTAAATCTTCTTTAAATGATTAAGTATTTCATATCATAAAAATGATCATTTTCTATGCTCTAAAGTTATCCTATCTTTCAATATTCTCTTTCATAGCCATGTATGAAAGTTGAGCATGATTCTCCATAAAAAGAAAATTCAATCCGTCTTTAACTTAACCATTACAAATTTTATAAGCTTTGTTGCAAAGTTAATCGATCTAATTAAATGCGCTTTAAGTGTGTTGAAAAGTGACTCTGGTAAGGAACAAGATTCAAATAAGCAATTCATTTCTTATGATAATTGTTGTTTGAAATATACATTAAAATTACAGAACCAAAAAATTCTTTGTTTAAAGATAAAGCGCTATCGAAGGATAAAGCTGGCTGCCAAGAAAAAATATTACTGGCAGAAATAGCATTTGAGCTATTCAGTTTCGAGATGGTCAATCTTTAGTGATCACCAAATAAAAATGCAAAGAAATTTTAGGGAATAAATTTTATGAAAAAGCCGATTTTTATTTTTGGACTCGCTCTTGTCTCGGGTTTAATGAGTGCCTGTGGCGGTGGTAGGGGAAGTAGCTCAGACAGTCCTACTGTCACTACACCTCCAAATGTTCCTAAGGAAAGTATTTCCCCTGAGCTTTCAGAGGAGTTTGTCCCGTTTGAAGATCAGGATATTGTAAAGAAAATTCGCGATAAAATTTCCGGAAATACCAGTAATGATACCGACTATAATGTTGCTCTAGGTCACATGATTGGAGAAGTATTCGCAGATTATCCTTATGGGCGTACTGCACGTATTATCAAAATTTATAATTTGGGCATCAATAGTATTAAATATCCAAATCTGATCTGTTCGGAAGTCAATACCACTGGTTCGGTCAAAACCCTGAAATTAAAAACAGATAAAGATAACTGTATTATTCTGGATAAAACTTACCGTAAAGGCTCAAACATTACTCAGACGGTGAATGGTGACACGACGACTTTAAGCTTTAGCAATGTCCGTTATGGTTCAAATGTAGATTTTAATCTCAAGGACGACTACCTGATTTCTGGCACAATTGTGCATCGTAAAACCAAAAATAACATGGGGCAATCCGAATCTTATCAAATCGATCAGTTGGAATTCCAGCGTATCGCCGAGACCGGTCAGGCAGGTACTTCTGGAATCGCGTTTGATACAAAGAGCAAAGAATATCTGCAGGTGCGTAATTATAATTACAGATTGGTCGATGATTATGGCAGTGGCAGTAATGGGATTCGTACCTTAACCAGTCGTGGTACGATTATCGGTCAGCCTGATCTGGCAGATTATCGTTACAGTTTTGATTTTAATACCACGACACCATTTAAAATGGATGAAACCGTATTAAATAACTATAAGCATTTGCCAAAAGAGGGCGTGCTTAGAATTAAGGACAGCGATGATCAGGTAATTGAGGTCAAACAGAACCAGCCTGAATCATTGAAGGCTACTGTTTATTTCAATGGCAGTGAAATTGATGACCTGCTATGGTCTACCATTATCGGTGATAAACAATAATTCGAGATGTCAAAAAAGCCCTGTATTTCCAGGGCTTTTTTTATTATTGATTGGGGAGAAGTCTTTATTACAAAACTATTTTGAATAGCCGTGCTAATAAATCAGGTAACTGTAGCATCCAATAACAATTCGGCGGGATAAACCGCTTGCCATGAAGTTTTAAACTGTTTATGCACTTGGTCAATTGGGAAAGTACTGAGTTTTGCAATATTTTGCGCTTTTTGAATATTGTCGGCGCGCATATATGCAATCAAATAGTCCTGACCATGAAGTTGCAGATAAAACCAGGACTCGACATGAACCTGTTCAGCCTTAAGCGTTTCAATTACTTCGTCTTGACGTGCTTTCAAAGTACGCTGCCAGTCATGAACTTGCTGCATGTGTAAGGGCTTAAGTTGAATGAGAACTGCGCCGACATCCATAATTTTAATTTTCTTTTGAATATCATCATTATATAAATGATTTATATGAAAAAAGCGACCTGAACCGGTCGCTTTTAAGTTGTTAAGAGGCATTTAGTTGGGTTGAACCAATCCAGTGTTTGGAAAACTGATAGGCAGCACGTCCTGAACGTTGACCGCGTGCCTGACACCAGCGTAGGGCTTCAGCACGGGTTTCTGGCGTGAGTTCCATGCCTGCCTTTTTGAGGTAATGTTCGACAATTTCCAAATACAGGTTCTGATCCATTGGATAGAAAGACAGCCATAAACCAAAGCGGTCAGACAGTGAAATTTTTTCTTCAATCGCTTCCTGAGGATGTAATTCAGTATATTGCGGCACATCAACTCGGGTAACGGGCGTATTTTCATGCATGAATTCGGGTAATAAATGACGACGGTTACTGGTCGCATAAATCACAAAATTGCTGGAACCGGACTGTAAAGAACCATCCAGAACACTCTTTAAACTGCGATAATTTTCATCTTCGGCATTAAAGGCCAGATCATCACAGTAGACAATAAACTTCTCTGGACGCTCTGCAATGAGTTGCTGAATTTGAGGCAGATCGGATAAATCATCCCGTTCGATTTCAATTAATCGTAACCCTTGATCTGCATACTCGGTGAGTAGGGCACGAACAATGGAGGATTTACCCGTACCGCGTGAACCGGTCAGTAAGACATCATTGGCAGGTAAGCCGTTTAAAAACTGCAACGTGTTCTGGATGACTTTTTCTTTTTGTCGCTCAATCCCTTTTAAATCGGCCAGTTCCATCTGTCTAAGCTGATGAATAGGTTTGAGTTCACCATGTTGCCATTTATAGGCATGAGCAGAAAAATCAGGAATTTGTTTTAGTTCGGGCAGACTTTGCTGAAGTTGCTGCAGAACAGTCGAAAGGGCATTTAAAATATGGTCAGGTAACTCAATTTTCGCCATGATTTAACATTACAGATTTAAAATTATGGCTAAGATAGTACCATTGCAAAATTCACAGTCAAAGCCAGAAAAGTATGATAATTTGCTTAAAGTAGAGAATTTTCGTTATTGTAGAGGATAGAAAATTTGTACACATTTTCTGGCTCTGGGTACGAGCTGTATCAAGAATAAATATAGGGAAAAGGCAGATGCTGTTTAAAGATTTTACTCAGGATATTAATCCACATCAGGCCTATCGTATTAAAAAGCTCAAGCAGCAGCTGCAACAGGCTGAGTCCTATGAGGAATGGAAATATATTGCCCTGAAAATAGATGAAGAATCAGGTGCACAGGAATGGAAATTTGATAACAGTTCACCCTACTTTGATGCAGAAGTGATCGCACATCGTCTGGGTAAATTACGACGCTATCGACAACAAAAGCGCACCCGTGACCTGATGTATATTTTGCGCGAAGGCCTGAGCTACGATATTGCCAACATTGCCCATCCTCTACTGTTTACCGAAGCCTATGTGGGCACTAAAAGAATTATTGAAGATTATGTCGAAGAAGTCAGCCAAGGCTTAGCCTATATTGCTTCAATAGACTGTACCTGTCTCAGTATGGAAGAAAAAATCGAATATTTTCAGCATTGTCAGCGCGCCTATGGCCAGCCAGCCCTGATGTTTTCCGGTGGTTCGACGCTGGGTCTGTTTCATACTGGTGTATGCAAAGCCTTAATGGAGCAGGACTTGTTGCCGAAGGTAATGTCCGGTTCAAGTGCGGGTGCCATCATGACCGCCATGTTAGGTGTATCCAAACCTTCGCAATATATTGATATTTTGAAAGGCCATAATTTCTTTCATGAGGCTTTTCATTTCCGCACCATGAGTGAATTGATGAAAGGTAATGGTGGTCTGGCGGATGTAAAATATCTAAAAAAATTTCTGGTCGAAAATCTGGGTGATCTGACCTTCGAAGAAGCACTCAAAACCTCAGGTCTGCATATCAATATTGCGGTTGCACCTTATGATGCTGGACAGGATGCACGCATTTTAAATGCCTATACTTCTCCGGATTTGCTGGTCTGGAGTGCGGTACTGGCGTCTTGTGCGGTGCCGGTTCTGTTTCCACCGGTTCGTTTGACCAGTAAGCGCTATGATGGTCAATATACGCCTTATATGGGTTCAACCCGCTGGGTGGATGGCAGCGTGCGCAGTGATTTTCCGCAGGAGAAAATGGCACGCCTGTATAATATTAATTATACCATTGCCAGTCAGACCAACCCGCATATCGTGCCATTCATGCAGGATGATATTTCACGTTTCCGTAAAGGTACCTTGAGCTGGCCGCAACGGATTGTTCGCCGTCAGGGCGCGGTGATTACCAAAGGCATGATGGATTTTGCCAGAGAGCATGCCGGAAGCTTACCTCCTGTACGCCGTCTGCTGGATCATGGCTATGGTGTAGTTGACCAGCGTTATTATGGTGATGTGAATATTGTCGGTAAATATAGCCTGCGCCACTATAGCTATATGTTGCAGAATCCACGGCCGTATCTGTTTAAAATTTTACAGCGTGAAGGCGAGCGTGCCACATGGCCGAAAATTTCCCTCATTGAGACTCAGGAACGGGTCGGGAAAACTATTCAGCATTGTCTGGAGCTGCTAAATTATCAGCATACACTTAATCCAATACCTGAATACATTGCCACGACTTAATTTAGATCATCTCGATATTTCTGATTTTGAACTACGAACCAAAGCCCGTAGTCTGGGTTTTGGTCGGCGTCTTTATTATGCCAAGGGAAATGCGCTCTGGCTAAAAACCCAGATATCGCATAGATCTGATAGTTTAATATCATCTCCACATGCTGAACTAGGCTGGCAACATGAGCTGGATTTTTATCAGGCTCATGCCAGCTCAGGTGATCTAAATTTTTTCCTTCCACATCAAATTATTCAACAGCCTTTCAAGATCAATCATGAACAATTTGAGCAGGCCTTAATTCTGGTCGATGCGCCGGCGCATTTTCAGATCATGCCGCATCAGCAATCCATCACGCAAATTCGGCAACATTTGCTGCAAGCTGTGGAGCCTTTAATCTGCCTGCAAGAATTGGGTTATTTGCATGCCGATTTAAAGCAGGAACATTTTGTAAATAATCAGGGCAGGGTCTGCCTGCTTGATTTTGAGCATGTCCAAATACTCCATCAGAATGACCTGCATGAACTGAATGCGACACCGCGTTATATGGCGCCGGAACTGTTCCAAGGCCAAGCCAAGAGCCTACAAAGTGAAGTTTATGCTTTGGGTGTTATTTTTTATGAGTGGTTGAGTGGTCAGCGTTTACAGGCGACAGATTATCTGGATTGGGCCTTTTTGCATTGTCAGCGTCTGAAAGTTGAGTTACCGCAGCACTTACAGGCTTTTCAAGGCTTATTAGAAGAAATGTTAAGTAAGCAGAAGCAGCATAGATTGGCCGATTTTCAAGCTGTGAAAGACTACTTAATGACTGAAATTGAATGAGAAAAATACAATAAAACTTGAATTGTTTCTTATTTAATCAAACGAGTGTTTTTTTATGATAAACGGCTTGTCAGCTGGAAATGATCTCTATAATATACACAGCCATTGGGGACGTGGCGAAATTGGTAGACGCACTGGATTTAGGTTCCAGCGCCGCGAGGTGTGAGAGTTCGAGTCTCTCCGTCCCCACCAATCGATATTTGGGCAACTGGATATTGGGTGGAAGTAGAGGATTGGTGTAATGGTAGCATGACGGTCTCCAAAACCGTTCGTCAAGGTTCGAATCCTTGATCCTCTGCCAAAGTTTGAAAGAAATCCAACGTTAAGTTGGTACCCTGATGGGGACGTGGCGAAATTGGTAGACGCACTGGATTTAGGTTCCAGCGCCGCGAGGTGTGAGAGTTCGAGTCTCTCCGTCCCCACCATCATATTAAAGCAAGGCTAATGCCTTGCTTTTTTATTACCTGAAATTTGAGGGCGGTTTTTTTAGTACCAGATTTTTGCTGTCATGGTTGATGAACATCAATGCGTTCTGGGCTTAAATTATCTAGCGAATGATTGCAAGGGCAGGGCTTTAGTAAATTTCATTGTATTGCTGCAATAATTCATGCGATCTGTATATTCAATAATTTAAATGTTATATGGATCAGTCCCATGGTGTCTATCAATCTTATATATTGGCCTAAATAGATTGGTATTTGATCAATAATGAATTAAATGATTAATTTTTGATATAAAAGTATTTAGCTTTCTATAGAACTACTTGTGAATCAGGTCTGATCGCTATAATATACACAGTCATGGGGATATGGCGGAATTGGTAGACGCACTGTGTTCAGGTCGCAGCGCCCTCTGGGCGTGAGAGTTCGAGTCTCTCTATCCCCACCATCATATTAAAGCAAGGCGAGTGCCTTGCTTTTTTATTGCCTGAAATTTAGTAAAGCTGTTGTTATTTATGCTGTGTTGTATTCTGCATTCCATGCACAACTTCAAAAATAATTTATGAATAAGAGTTTCAGTATTCTGAATGCCCATGCTGATCAAGATTAGAAGGTCATTTGAGTTTTAATTTGAAATATTGGAATTGAATCGAAATGATTAAAAACAACGAATCGACAGT
The DNA here is from genome assembly GCF_024129435.1 of Acinetobacter lwoffii. Classification (GTDB taxonomy): domain Bacteria; phylum Pseudomonadota; class Gammaproteobacteria; order Pseudomonadales; family Moraxellaceae; genus Acinetobacter; species Acinetobacter lwoffii_F. The sequence continues at coordinate 56,407 of NZ_JAMXXN010000006.1, forward strand.
CATATCCTAAAATGAATCAAATTTTCGGCATATATTTTATAAAAAATTAAAAATAGAACTAACTGTTTATTTTATAGCGGAATAGATTGTGATTGCTTGTAAAATCGCTTGTCAATGCCGGTCTATCTCTATAATATACACAGCCATTGGGGACGTGGCGAAATTGGTAGACGCACTGGATTTAGGTTCCAGCGCCGCGAGGTGTGAGAGTTCGAGTCTCTCCGTCCCCACCAATCGATATTTGGGCAACTGGATATTGGGTGGAAGTAGAGGATTGGTGTAATGGTAGCATGACGGTCTCCAAAACCGTTCGTCAAGGTTCGAATCCTTGATCCTCTGCCAAAGTTTGAAAGAAATCCAACGTTAAGTTGGTACCCTGATGGGGACGTGGCGAAATTGGTAGACGCACTGGATTTAGGTTCCAGCGCCGCGAGGTGTGAGAGTTCGAGTCTCTCCGTCCCCACCATCATATTAAAGCAAGGCAGATGCCTTGCTTTTTTATTGCCTAAAATTTACTGAACAAAGAAAAGCCCATCGAAATGGGCTGAATAACTGGAGAATAGCGCTGTTAAATCAGTGGAAAGATTAATTTATTTTTCTGTTCTTAAAGAAGCAATCAGGCTTTTAAATGATCTTCAAATTCCTCGCCTAGTTGTAGTGCCAAGGCATTACCTGCCAGATCACAGGTCACCAGGCCATATTCTTTCTTGAAACTGAAACTGAAACCACGATCATCCGCCAGGGTGCGTACCGAATATCCTAATTTTTCTAACCATAGTCGAAATGCAATCAAATTTTTCGCTTTAACCACTTTTTTCACGAGATCACTCCTTCATCATTGTTAAATCTTAAATAAGGGTGAAAAATTATCTTTTAAAGGGCAAATGCCTTTATTTAAATTAATTTAAATGAATTTGTGTATATAGTGAACATCGGTTGATTAAGAAAAAATCAATTTAAACGTTAAGTAAATGATTTTTATCATATTGAATAGGTTGTAACTAAATATTAAGCTTTTATAAGCTATAAATTTGGATAATTAATTTTCTAATTCAATAGCTTATTAGGGAAACAGGTTATTTCCTAATTTTATCAATCGTATGAAATAGAAAATTTCAGATCTAGAATGAGAAAATTAAAATCCAATCGACTTATTTATTAAAAGAATACCGGCTGCTGGTTTTCTGATCTTCAGCTCGATTTGCATGCTTTATACTGTCTGAAATGTAATTCTCAAACTGAATACCCGCACCATGACTGAATTAACCATTGAAGACTATGTGAATCAGCAAATTGAATTAATGCAGCAGCAGGGACTTGATCCGGTTGCTGTGATGTTGGGACATGAAGACTGGTTGAGCTTTAGTATTCAGTCGAAAGTGGCCTATACGCCTTTCGGCAGTGCCCGTCGTTATCAGCCTGCTTTAGGTGGCTTGCTACTGGTACGTATTGATGAAATGCAGGCGGTGCGTGTCGTGACTCAAGGTGAATTGGATACTTATGCACAAAGTAACCAGATTCTTTAACATTGCTTCATGCGATACATACGTTGTCAGTTTTAGTGAATAGAATCCAAGAAACTAGTTACTGCTATCCTACATATCATCATTCGGGATCGACATGGCCAATGTCACTTTTAAAGTTGAACGACAGAACTAATGTCATGCTCTGAAAGCAGACATTTTATTTCTATTTTGGTTTACAGTTTAATTTTGAATAATGCCCATTATATTAAATGGGTGCAAATGAGAGAGGGTATCTAAATCTCACTTGTTAAAAATAGACAGTATAGACAGTGAATCGTTCATGAAGTACATGGTTAAATATCCCAATATTACAAGCCATACCAGGATAATAATTCCTGCTGCCCAACGGTTTATAGGCCTTTCAACTAAGGTTTCTCCAAGAATTCTACAATCATCTATAATGTTTTGTGGGGTAAGCTTGATAACTAATAAAATACCTAAAGGTACAACAATAATATCGTCTAAATACCCAAGTACGGGAATAAAATCTGGAATTAAATCAATTGGTGAGAAGGCATAGGCAGCAATAATTAAAGCTAAAAACTTTATAGAATTGGGCGTTCGCTTGTCTTTTGCAATAAGCCAAACAACCAAGATGTCTTTTTTAATTGATTTAGCCCATTGCTTGATTCTTTGATACATAGCAAATATTAAAAGAACTATAGAGATTTAATCATAAGAGAGTTTTCTTAAAACAATATAGATTTTTATTATCCTATTACGATTTTCTAAAATTAACATAATACGCGTTATACGAAATGCTATTTTTTATTTTATACAAATTATATGTTTAGCGTATAAGTGAAAGCCCAATTCAAGTAAATTGGGCTTTTTTATTCACTTGTTAGGTTCCATGCTGATTATTTAAGCAATGTTCCACGAATTTCTCTAATTTAAATCAATATCATCCTGTTATTTATAAGTCATTATTTCATGTGTTGGAACTGAAATTGGTTTCTAAAAAAATAGAGGACTTGATTAATTATAAGAAAGCAAAAATGGCACAGAAAGACATTTTTTAGATGGAGATTCAACTTATTCCAATTTGTGCAAAATTTGTACGTGCCTTTCAATAACATTCTATGCATCGCAAATGACAAATAAGTAAGTCGGCTGAAGCATTGATCTTCAGCTTTGAATCCGGTTTAAAACTGATCTTTCAGGGTTCTTAAACGCTGGAATTCTTCCACGCTTTCTGCGCGCAGAAAAGGATTGGTTTGCAATTCATCTTCAATACTACTTGGCAGCGTGCACTGGCCTAGTATACGCAAACGCTCAATATGTTCGAAGCGTTCCAGAATTGCCGAATTGTCCGGTTCAACGTGTTTGGCAAACTGTGCATTCGATAATGTGTATTCATGGGTGCAATAGACTTGGGTGCGCGGTGGCAAGGCAGCCAGACGGGACAGTGAATGATACATCTGTGAATAGGTGCCTTCAAAAACCCGGCCACAACCCATGGCAAATAAGGTATCGCCGCAGAACAGCACATCAATCGCATCAATAAAATAAACAATATGGCCGAGTGTATGCCCGGGTACAGCAATCACCTGGATATCTATTCCATGAAAATTAAACTGTTCTTCATGCTCAAGAGGATGGGTGATAAACGGAATTTTGCTTAGTTCTGCCCGTGGGCCATACACAGGCAGATTTTGTCCTTGGATCAGTTCCGGCACACCGCCAATATGATCTTTATGCCAGTGAGTCAGCCAGATTTGACTTACAGTTAAACCGTGTTCGGCACAATAGTCTTGTACCAATTCTGCTTCGGTTGGATCAATCACAGCCACCTGATGCGACGCGGTATGTTCAAGCAACCAGATATAATTTTGCAGTGAATTCTGGACATCAATACAGTGAATTTTAAAGGGTGTCATAGCACATCACATCAAATGAAGATTATAGATAAAGTAGCATAATTTCGGATACTCTGGTGCTGGTTGATATCGTCTGATCATCCGCGATTACTTTCATTTATTCCAAATTTGAAAAATTTATAATTCCGGATCATCAATGCTCACCGCATTGCCGATGGTGTAAAAATGCCCGCCGGCTACATGATGAATACTTTTCCACTCTTCATCCACTTCATGATAATGCCAGTGGCCGTCGCGGAAGACCCGATCATCGGCATAGGCTGCAATCACCTTGCCTATAAACAGGTCATGCATTTGCTGGTTATGCGGCTCAGGAATCATCTCGCAGAGTATCCAGGCCGCACAGCCTTGTACTACAGGAATATCAGCATCAGGAAAATGAAATAGTTCTACTCCGGATTGTGCCAGTTTGTCAGGCACATCATGCAGGCTCTGCGTACCCAGACGATAGACCATATTCAGTTGTTTCAATGTTGGAATTTGCAGCGCGAAATAACCTGAATTTTCAATAATATTTCGGGTTTTGGTGCTTTTATCCAGAACCACAGTCACTTTTGCGGGGCTGAATTCCAATGCGCATGCCCAGGCTGCTGCCATAACATCTGTATCCTGCTGATCTTGAGCAGATACCAGTACAGTAGGGCCATGGGTAATCAGACGATAAGCTTTTTCTAAGGGAACACTTTGAATATGGGAGTTTATCATGCAGCACCATTTGGTCTATTTATTTAATAGGCTAGATTAATGAGATCATTAACATATTCAAGTTCATTCTTGCAAAAAAGCTTTTAAACTAGAGATCGTTATATTCAGGAATTCAAAAAATGAAAATGTACCAGGTCGATGCGTTTACCACGGAACTGTTTAAAGGCAATCCTGCAGCCGTGATTGTGCTGGATGAATGGCTCGAAGATGGTCTGATGCAAAATATCGCCTTGGAAAATAATCTGTCCGAAACGGCTTTTGTTAAAGTCATCGATAGCGATAATTATGCCATCCGCTGGTTTACGCCAACCAAGGAAGTGGATTTTTGTGGTCATGCGACATTGGCCAGCAGCTTTGTACTATTCAATCAATTTGATACGGGGAAAACGATTCATTTTCATGTAAAAGACTTAGGCATTTTTGTAGTCAATCAGGATGCAGATGGCAAGATCAGAATGAACTTTCCAGTTCGTCGTGCAGAGCCAGTTGCTGAATATCCTGAAGCTTTAAGACAGGCCTTGAGCAAACCGTTTAAACAGGTTTATCTGAACGCGCAGGGCTATATTGTTGAATATGAATCGGTACAGGATGTGCTGGATGAAATGCCTGATTTTGAACTGTTAAAACAGTTGAATGGCAAGCGTACAGCCATTACTGCTCAGAATACCTATTTAGACGTCGCGATCACTTCACAAGATACCCAATACGATTGTATTTCACGTTATTTTGCACCGAGTAATGGCATCAATGAAGATCCGGTAACCGGTTCGATTCATACCGGAATTGCACCGCTCTGGGCCGAGAAGCTCGGTAAAAATGAATTGGTCGCTTATCAGGCATCAGCACGTGGTGGGGTGCTGTATTGTGCTTTGCAAGATCAGGAACGAATTGAAATTTCCGGTTATGGAAAGTTATATATGCAGGCTGAAATCTATCTTTAATTTTTATAATTACATAGATATACATGTCGTCAGGCGAGGCGGCATGTTATTTTGATGGTTCGGCTTGGAATAGATTATTCAGAAAAAGAATCATTCTCTAAGATGGGCGCGAATAAAAATTTATATTTATAATTTGGATGAAGAATGTTGCTACGTTATAAAAATTTAAGTCTGGCTATTATATTGTCTGGCTGTAGTGTACTAAGTTTTGCACAGCCTGTTTTGGTGAAAACGGAACAGAATATTGAAGAATACCGACTGGATAATGGACTGCGCATTATCCTGGCACCGAATGATAAAGAAAATAAAGTTTTTATGAATACGGTCTATCTGACCGGTTCCCTGAATGATCCTCAGGGCAAGGGCGGACTGGCCCATCTGCTGGAACATTTGGCCTTTAAAGGCACAGAAAATGTCAAAGGGGATGAATTCCAGCGTCGACTGGATCAATATACCTTGATGACTAATGCCAGTACCGACTATTACTCGACCAAATATACCAATGTGATCCGTCCTGAAAAAACTGCGCTGAGTGAAGTCATTTTTCTCGAAGCCGAACGCATGGACAAGCTGGTGCTTCAGGAAAAATATGTACCGACTGAAATTGATATTGTAAAACGCGAGCGTGAAATTCGTCTGGATCAGCCATTTTCAGTATTGATCGATCAGGTGTTTAAATCTGCTTATGGCAATCAGTATTTAGGCCGTTTGCCGATTGGTGACCTAAATGAGCTGCAATCAATCAATATGCAGGAACTAAACCATTTTTACCGTCAATGGTATGCACCGAATAATGCCTTTGTGGTCATTTCGGGCAAATTTGATAAGGCCGAAGTCTTAAAACAGCTGGATACGCATTTCAGTCCGATTCAATCCCGAAATGTACCAGCGCAAGTGAAAGTCCCAGCGCTTAAACCAGAGCAAATCAAACAGCGTGAATTTACAGTAAAGAAAGGCAGTGATCTGGCCAAGTTTAATCTTTATTTGAATCAATCCGAAGAAAGCATTAAAACGGCTTTGGCTGTTTCGCCAACGCTCTATACTTTGCAGCCAAGTGGACATCTCTATCAGAATATGGTGGAAACTGGGAAGTCAACAGCGGTGCAATCCAGTACCTGGCTGGATAAAGACTTTAATCTGGTGTTTATGGGAGCAATCTATGCTCCGAATCATCAGGCACAGGATATTGAAAAGGGGCTGATCCAAGGCGTAGAAAAGAGCCAGCCATTTACCGAAGCAGAATTAAACCGGGCTAAAAATCTGACCCGAAATCAGGCCGACAATATTAAAAATAGTGCGACTGCTTTAGGTTCACGTTTAAGTGATTATGCAGTGGCGTATTCGGGTGACTGGAGCCAGTATTTTAAAGATCTGAGCGCGATTCAAAACCTGAATGTGAATCAGGTCAATCAGGTCTATAAGAATTTTTTAAAACCTGAATACCGTATTTCTGGCAATATTTTACCTACCCCGGAAGATCAGAAAAAAGCGCAGGAACTGGCACAAACAGAAGCACCGGCAAAAACTCTGGATCAACAGACTGAAGCAGAAGAGCCACTGAAAGATGTCAGTGTTTATCAGGCTGAAGTGAAGCAATATGTCCAGGAATCCAAACAGTATTTGTACAGTAAAGACAAACAGATTCAGCGTGGTAAGTTGAAAAATGGCATTAAATACGCGCTGTTTCCGACCACTACACGCGATGATAAAGTCTATGCCACAATTTCACTGGATTTTGGGACTGCCCAAAGCCTGATAAATAAAGGCGAGATTCTGGATCTGACCGCTTATTTAATGTTGCGCTCATCGAAGACACAGAGCTTGCAACAGATTGCCGATAAAATTATTGAAGTCGGTGGTTCGGCGACTGCCGGTGCATCCGGCAATGGCCTGACCTTGCAGATCAGCGCCAAAAAAGAAAAGTTTGAAGAGTTTTTCCAGTATGTGGTTGATGTACTGAAAACGCCGGCATTTGAGCAAAGTCAGTTTGATTTAATCAAGGGGCAGACTTTATCCAGTCTGGATCGTCCTTATACTGAACCAGATACCGTGTCGAGCTTGACGATGGCTCGAACGATCGAGATTTATCAGCCTGGCGATCTGCGTTTTCATTTCGAGCCGGAATTGGCCAAAAAACAGTATCAGAAAGCGACTCGCGAACAGGTTATGGCACTGTATCAGCAGTTTTTAAAAACCCAGCATGCGCAAATAGCGGTTACGGGCGAATTTAATCCGAAATCGATGCAAAATGTACTGAAAAACAGTTTTTCAGACTGGAAAGCTGCACAGCCTTATGAGCGTCTGAAATCGGAATATCGAAGCTACCCAGCCCAGAAAATTCATGCTTTGTCTGAGCAGCGTGAATTCGGGAGTTATCAGGCATTTATGAGCATGCCGGTCGGTGCTGATCATGCCGATGCACCTGCATTACAGGTATTTCGATATATTCTGGGTGATTCACAGCTGTCGTCACGACTGGCACAAGAGTTACGCGAGAAAAATGCACTAGTCTATGGTTTTAGTGCAGATGTGCAACTCGATGAATGGGCAGATGTGGGTGCAATGATGATTAGTGCCAATTATACGGCTGGAAAATCCGCACAGGTTTCTCAGGCAGTGCATAAGGTACTCAATGAACTGCTGACACGTGGCGTGACTGAACAGGAAGTCGAAGCTGCAAAAGCCAGTATCTTGAAACAGCGTTTAACTGCACTCGAAGATGATCGCCGTATTCACACTATGTTGATTCCACAGCTGGAAAAAGACCGTAATCTGGTTTACCGGGAAAAACGTGATCAGGCGATTGCTCAACTGAGCAAAGCCGATATTGATGCCATGATCAAAAAATACATCAAGCCGGACCAGCTGGTGGAAGTGATGGCTGATCAGTACGGTAAGCAAGTTAAAACATCATAGTGTTGATAAAAAATCCCCTCAAGTGAGGGGATTTTTTTATTTTAGTTTTATGCTTTAGGTTGCTCTATGGCTAAAAACAATCCCTCCAGTTAAGCTTGCAAGGATAGATAGGAGCAGACTCCAAACAGATACAATAAGAAGGAAAATCAATATTCCACAGCCAATCAAAGTTGAAACGAAAGCAATATCTTGATCAAAAGGATGATGGATCGCCACTTGATAATAATAAGACGTTATCCAGCTTGAAATAATAGTGAGTAAAATACAAAGTCCTTTGCCTGAAGGCGTATTTAGACTGGAATCTGTTATCCAACTTAGCATGTCCTCATCTACTCAAAGTCGATAAAAACATTTAGCATTTTCATAAAAAATCGACTTTAAGGCATTTTCATTGTAGTCCTGCACAATATCGCTAAAGGCATCAATAATGTTGGTGAGTGAGCTGCTGACACTGTCCATTGGAAAGTTGGATGCAAACATCACGCGTTTAGAACCAAAGCAGTCTAAAGCATGCTGGATCAAGGGAGTTGCACGTTCCACTAATTCCTGTTTACTTGCCAGCCGTTTCTGCTGATGAAAATCATGACCTAAAACGGGCATAAACAGACCAGACATTTTGGTCGATACATTCTGACATTCAGACAGTTCTGTCAACTGATCTTTCCAGTCTGCAAATATCTGGGCGCGATCTTGTTCGGTCTTGCCTGTAGCTTTGCCCACCTTGCCAAATAAACCTGCGGGCGTACCCAGATGATCCAGCACAATAGGGGTGTTTGGAAAGTCTTTGGCCAGCGCAGTAACATCCGCAATCTGGGGAGAATATACCCAGGCATCAAAGCTTAAATCTTGCTTGGCCAGTTCCTCAAAGCCTTTCAGGAAATCTGTGTTGCGATAGAGATGCGGTTCATCGGTCCAGGCATGAATCCCTTTATCTGGATGTACTGCAGCCATTTTACGGATGCCCCGAAACTTGGGAGAAGCTTCGCGATGCAATTGAATCAACTGTTTAAAATTTTTCTGCCGCGGATCCGCCGTGGCGACAATTCCACCCAATTGGATAGTGTGCTGATCAAAAGGAAGCCCAGCGATAAAACGGGTTTCATTTACCACACCCGTACCTTTATGGTCATGCCAGCTGGCTTCAACATGCACAATCTGCTCTATTTCATAATGTCCTGCATCTTTCTTGTAATTTGCAGGCAGATAAGGTGCAGTCAGGTGCTGTGTCAGGCCAATGGTCTCAATGACGTCTCTGGGTTTCAACAGTCGAACCATTCTGTCTAGTAATTTGGGATGATTGCCGAACAGCTTTACCGCTAGCGCTGCCGCATGTGGGGTATTGTACGGATCCCATTGGTGGATATGAGGGTCAATGATCGGAAAGGGAAGTTGCTGCATAAGATGCCTTGTTTTAGTTTATTTATTATTCAATTTATATAGGGTAAAAATCATTTCAAAGTCAATATGATAAATGACAACAAATAAAAAAAGCCCCGCGGGGCTTTTCGTATTTAATCAATGATCGTGCTTGTGATCATGATTATGCTTGTTGGCATGAAACTCTTCATTGTGACGGAAACGTAAATAGTTTTCGAACTGTTCACAATATTCATCATAGTTATCTTCCAGCATCATTTGAAATTGCTGCAAGATATAAGACATGACCTGATCTTTGGCATCACGCATTTCATTCCCATCTTTAAAGTTATTCGCTGCCACCCAGGTATTGAAACGGGCAGTACCAAATAACATCGCCGCACTGACTTGACCGCGCTTATCGCTCGGTTTTTCCTGTGAGCCTTTTTCTACGCGACAAAACTCGTTGGCTTGTTGAATAAATTCATCAGCACGTTCAAAGAATGCCGCATTTAACGCTTCTTCTTCGGTTACATCGGTTGCTTCAATCTTTTGAACCATGAATTTGTTCCTAACACTAAAATCTCAATCGTTAATTATAGGCAAAGCCTTGCAGAAACTAAACCTTTGCCTTAATCTAAAAAATAGCCTAAGCATATAAAAGTGAATGCCATGCAGGATGCGATTGCAGTACAAAGCCTAAAAAGTGATATTGCCTTATTGCGCCAGAATATTTGGCCACCGGTAAATCTGGCCAATGTTGAAGGCTTGCCGATTTATTATGGCAGCCAGTCACAGGTAGATGAATACTATAGCCAGTGGTTCGGGCTGATTGAAAGGGCACAGGATCTGTTTCAGCCTTTTATGGAAGATGAAATCTTGGATGCGATCCATCTGCCGAGTCATTTAAACTTGCCGCTGTTTTATTTTCATGTTGACCGGATTCGCATTAATAAAACCCGCGCCAAGGAATCCAAAACTTTTCGTGGGGTCGCCAGCCTGATCGAAAAATGCGGCCAGTTCGAACCCGAGCAGGTCACAGCCATGCGGCAATGGCTAGACAGTGACGACACCGCAGCATTGGTGGCACACCGTGAGTTTGTGGATTTACGCACTTATGTATTTCAGCATGGCCAGAGCGAATATACGCGCACCCGTTTTTACGTCAATGGAATCGTGCTGAGTGTTGAGCCACATTTTGAACTGGTCGATGCACGTGATAAGCCACGCAAGCAACGCAGCGACAGTTATAACGATCCTCTAGCAGATAATAATACCTGGAAAGTATTCGGCAAATATCGCTAGCACAGTTTGACCAAGCCCGGTCTTACCAGAAGGGCTTGGTATTTTCTGCAAACTGCTGTAAACGTTCTGCTGCTTCACTCGACAAACGCTGCTGTTCCGCACTTATCCAGCCCAGTACAAACCAGGCGTTGGCCTGTTGTTTGACATAAGGTCTAAATAATTCGTCTGCAACAAATAGGTCGTTATAATGCCCAAGGCTTTCTTGCAAGGGTTTTAAGGCTTTTAAATAAGCTTTAACCTCTTTTTCAGGAAACAGGCTTTGCAAGAATTCTACGTTATAGCGTAAGCGTTTGACCCGTTTGCGTGTCCGATGCCGGGATTCAATATCCAGTTCTTGATAGTTCTCGGCATCCTGACAGATTTGCTGGTGCAGCTTGCTCAGGCCTTTACACAAAATCTTATGTGAAGACTTGGCTTTGTTATCCGTTTTTTCTTGGCTAAAGCTGAACAGTTGCAGCATTAGTTCTACGGTAGCAGGACTTCTGAACAGCACACTGATATCTGGCTGTTTTTGTCGGTGTGGGGGTAATTTCAGTAAGGGGGAACCTGCTTTTTCCAGTTGTGGAATCAGGCTTTCTGCCAAGGCATCGCGATCTCGGGTAGAACCCAGTTGCTGAAAAATATCCCGCAGCTGTTCCGGCCATTCTGGCTGCACATGCTCGGTCACGGACTGGAAAATTTTAAATGCGCTGCGCAAACGCCGAATCGCGACACGTGCCTGATGCACATGATCACTATTATAATTCTCGGCAGCAATCGCCGTCGCATTTGGGAAAAGATGAGCCAAACAATTGACGACAATCTTTTGCAAAATCGTAATGATCTGATCTTTCTGTTCAAGCACTAAGGGAAGCTGATGCTGAACCGGCAGATTCTCTTCACCATGTAATAAGGCATAACCGCGTTCGGATTTACTCCGTGTATCCAGCCACAAAGCATAACGCTGAACCCAGGGCTGAATGAAATCAATCAATTCACTCAGCTGGCCGGATTTAAGCTCAAATTCGACCTCATAAATATCGATGGCTTGATCATTGTGTCGAATTTCTCCGACATCAAAGGCAATTTCAATCTGGCTGTCCAGATGACTTTCTGTGAGGACATACCGTACGACATCTGTTTCAAATTGCAGGATGAGTGGTGTCTCCAGATCACCGAGCGCCTGTTTCAGGATTTTTTTGGCCGGTTTATGTTTGCGATATAACTGAAAATCACAATGTTCCGGAGGACTTTTTAATTCATGCTCAAGTTCAAAACGTTCAAATTGTTGTTCAGTCGCTGCTTTCAGGGTTTGAATCCATTGCTGGTCTTCCAGACGTTGCCGCAGGGCAATCTGATGTTGTTGTAATTGTTGCGCTTCAGTATCAAAGTAGCGTGCACACAGACGATGCCGAGTCGGCTGAAGTTTCTGAATGTCCTGTTCAAATTGCACACGAGACTGTGGCGGAATCTGGAATTTGAGTTCTATTTCTGCCATCGGGTCATTCCTCCGCGATGTTGGTTTTATAGATTAATATAGCCCAAAGATCGGCAGGGGTGTGATGTGCTTCTGCAACAAAAAAGCACGCCAGAGAAGGCGTGCTTTGAGTTTTTCTTATGATATTTATTTCAATATGTTTATTTCAGGAATTTACGACTGACCAAGAACTGTTCGGTCGCTTCAAGCAGTTTCTGCGCATAGACTTCCTGCTTGGCGGTCAGCCAGCCCAGCACAAACCAGTCACTTGCTTCCAGCTCGGTCTGCTGAATATAAACTGCAGAAGAGGCCAAAGTTTGATATTCACTGGCTGCCAGTTGAGCATCGTTCAGCGCTTTGCTGTATTTCTGCAAATTTTTGACATCATAGATCGTGGTTAAAATCGGAAAGCTGAATTTGAGCTCCTGAATCCGGCCCGACAATTGATCCAGACTTTCAAAATCAGTGATATCCGTCTGGTTCATTTGTTCCTGCAAGGCTTTATATTGCTGTTGCAAGGTAGTTTGCGCAGCAGTTTTCAGATCCAGAGAAGCATGTTCATTATCATTTAAACTGAACATCAGTAATTCCAGATAATGATGCACATTCTGTGTAGACTTGACCAGATTACCGAGTTTCTCCTGTGCATACAGAATATCTTTGCTCAGATTTTCTGCCGTGGTTGGATTTTGCAGAAAGCCCGCCAGGCTGTTTTGCATATGCTGCAAATGTTGCAGATGTTCAAATTGCTGCTTAAAGGCCGCCAGTTGATGTGCCCATTTGTCCGAAAGCTGTGGATGCCAGTCTTTGAAGAGCAGCAAGGTCAGATATAAGTGATCCAGTGCCAGTCGTGCCTGATCAATATGTTCCTGCTCTGTAACCTGAGCTGCAATTGCCGCGATATTCGGCAATAAATGTTGCATCTGCTGCGCAATCAGACTGCACATGGTTTTACTGGCACTGTCTTTTTTGCTGATCTGAAACTCTTTGCTAAGGGTCGCAGGACTGACGCGCTGTGAAGTGGCCAATAAATTGCCTATTTCGGCCTTGCTACGTACATCGAGCCAGAGCTGGTATTTCTTGACCCATTCAAAACTAAAGGCCAGCAGATGTTGAATTGAACCATTTTTTAGTTCGAACTCGACTTCATGTACTTCTTGCTCGGCCTCCTGTGTGCGGATCTGTCCAATATCCAGGCTGACTTCGATCTGGGTATCTTCATAGTCAATCACCCTTAACGTACGGGAAATATCGGTTTCAAACTGGAGTTGGAGCTGGTCGAACTGATTGCCGAGCGCATTGCTGAGAATTGCCCCGGCTTCTGGAAATTCCTTATAAATATCTAAATCCAGTTCAGGAGATGCGGTTAATTTCCCTAGATCATGATTATGTTCAAAGCGTTCGATATGGCTTTTTCCGGCCGCTTTTAGTGTTTGCACCCAACGTGTACCTTCCAGACGCTGACGCAGTGCCACCCCATGCCGGGCCAGTTGACGGTCGGTAGTATCATAATATTTGGCTTGAAGCTGGATCTGTTGAGACTTTTTCGGATCAAGTGCCTTGAGCAGCGCAGTGCGTCGTGCCACAGGAATTTGGAACTTGAGTTCAACTTCAACCATGATGATCATCCTATCTGTTCAGTGCAATTAAGTACTGAATCTTCACTTGAATAAGGTTTTAAAATGAGGCGGACAGCAGCCGCAATTATATTTTTAGATTTTTGCGCAGCAGATTGTAACCAAAATCAAAATGCATGTAAGACTTGACTGAGCATAAAAAGCTTAAACAGAAGTTTGAAACTTAGATTTCATCGGTTCATTTTAGGCTAAAACGATCGGATTCAGGCCTTCACGGGGATGTGCAAGATGCATTGAAGCGCGCATCAAAAGGCTGTTATTTGGCTAAAATATACGCTAAGGTAAAACAAAAAACGTCAGGATGATGACAGATGAATGTACAAGTACAACCAGAAAGTAAGAATGAGGTGATGGTTCAGCCCCAGATGCTGATTAAGAACTATCATGAATTTTATCGCTTCTATTTGACTGAGCATCGGCATATTATTAGCCGCCGTCTGCACGTGGCCGGCAGTAGCATCGGTTTATACTGTTTTGCCAAAGCCATTCGTCAAGGCAAGCCGCGATATTTTGCATATGGTTTACTCTCGGGCTATGCCTGTGCCTGGGTCGGTCATTTTATCTTTGAGCGCAATAAACCAGCCAGCTTCAAACAGCCTGTATATAGCTTTATCTCGGACTGGCGCATGTTTGCCGATGTCCTGCGTGGTAATATCAGTCTGATCGACCTTAAATACGATAAAATTTCCAGTTAAGCCAGAATGACTTTTATCGGAATGTGCCCACTTAAAGCATGAAATTTCGATAAAAGCCTTGCAAGTCTAGAATTATTATTCTAATAATTATGGTATTGCAGATTAGGTTTTTTGATCAACCATTATATTTTAATTAATACATCAGTTTTCCAAGCCTGGAGCGACCTTCTCCGGGCTTTTTTTATGCCTGTTTGCTACCAATAAATGTTCAAGATTTTGCTCATGCTATTGTGTAAATATTCATAGAAGAATTCATGTGGATTTGTGCTGAAAGTAAAAGATCCTTTCTGGCTTTGAAACGTTTCCCCACAAACGAATGACTCAAAACCAGAAAGGATCGGGTATTACAAACACAGGTATTTATTTTTCTGTTTATTTTCTGTGTCTAAGGCTATTTAAGACGCTTCGTGCCGATTGGGCTATCCCTGAAAATGGGTATTTTTAATATTAATTAATTTGAGTACGCTTGAGCCAGGCGAAAAAAAGACAAAAAAATCGCTCTTAGAATTTTGCAACTTCTCCACCAAGTTATCTGCAAAATCCTAAAAGCGTTTGTCGGAGGGCGTAAGCATTAACACGTTATAATTATTGTTATAAGGCCATTAAAACGCAGATTTGAAAGTCCGTATATCCCTGAAAATGGTGATATTTACGATTTAATTGATAAATTGTGCTAAAAAACTGCAAATCTGTTGCTACCTGGTCTCAGAAACAGCAAGATGGCGGCAATTAAACCGAGTTATGCCTATAATAGAGCCATCCTAGCAAGTGGCGAGCAAGATGCGCGGTTTATATTTAATTACCAATGATGATCCATTAGAGCTTTTATTGGCGAAGTTGGAAGGTGCAATGGCCAATGGTGGTGTTGCGGTCTTGCAATATCGCCGTAAAAAAGTGGCGAAAGAAGATCAAATTTACGAAATCGAGTACATGAAAGCCATGTGTGCTGAATATGGCGTACCTTTCGTGATTAATGATGATCTTGAAATGGCGGTTAAATACGGCGTAGGTGTGCATTTGGGCCAGGATGATGGTTCTATTGTCGACGCTGTAGCGCGTTTGCCCAAAGGCGTGTTGATTGGCCGTAGTTGTAATAACTCACTTGAGCTGGCTGAACAGGCCATTGCTGATGGTGCAAATTATGTGGCATTCGGCGCAATCTATGCTACTGACAGCAAGCCAGAAGCCGGTAATATTGGTCTGGAAACCTTAAAACTGGCCAAAGAGAAATTAAATGTACCTTTATGTGCCATTGGCGGTTTAACGGTTGAAAATTCCAAGGATGTCATTGAGTCAGGTGCGGATTATTGCGCGGTGATTAGTGATATATTGGGACTCCCTATGAATGCCATTCCTGAACGTTTAGATGAATGGTCTGCGCTTTTTCAAGCTACAGCATAAAATTTTTTGATTGATTTAATTTTGAGTCGAGTGCCTTCATGAGCTTATCTCCAAAGCAAGAACAATTGTTCAAACAAGCCAATAAACATATCCCGGGTGGCGTCAACTCACCTGTACGTGCATTTAATAGTGTCGGTGGGACGCCGGTCTTTATCGAAAAAGCCCAAGGTGCGTATCTTTATGATGTCGATGGCAAACGTTATGTGGACTATGTGGGTTCATGGGGGCCGATGATTCTGGGTCATGCGCATCCTGCGATTATTAAAGCCGTTCAGGATGCTGCAGTAGACGGTTTGAGTTTTGGTGCGCCCACAGTTCATGAAACCACGCTTGCCGATATTATTTGCGAGATCATGCCATCGATTGAACTGGTGCGTATGACCAACTCGGGTACAGAAGCCACCATGACCGCGATTCGTTTAGCGCGTGGTTATACTGGCCGTGACAAGATTGTAAAATTTGAAGGCTGTTACCACGGTCACTCGGATTCATTATTGGTAAAAGCCGGTTCAGGTTTATTGACCAGTGGAGAAGGGGAAGCGACGTCGGCAGGCGTGCCGGCGGATTTTGCTAAACATACACTGACACTTCCATATAACGACATCGCGACTTTAAAAGAATGCTTTGCCAAATTCGGTACAGAAATTGCCGGCGTGATTGTTGAGCCAGTCGCAGGCAACATGAACCTGGTGAAACCGATTGACGGCTTCCTGCAAGCGATTCGTGATGTCTGTGATGAGCATGGTTCAGTGTTTATCATTGATGAAGTAATGACCGGTTTCCGTGTCGGTCTTGGCGGTGCACAGGCTCATTATGGCGTAACTCCAGATTTAACCACTTTAGGTAAAATCATTGGTGCAGGTCTGCCAGTGGGAGCTTTCGGTGGTAAGCGTGAAGTGATGGAATGTATTGCACCACTGGGTAAGGTATACCAAGCAGGGACATTGTCGGGTAATCCGCTAGCAATGCGTGCAGGTATCGAGATGTTTAAACATCTACGTGCCGAAGGTTTCTATGAAAACTTATCTGCGCAGTTATCAAAACTTCTTGAAGGTTTACAAGCAGCAGCAAATGAAGCAGGTATTCCGTTCAAGACGCAACAGGTCGGTGGCATGTTCGGTCTTTACTTTACCGATCAGGAAGACATTACCAGTTTCGATTCAATGTTGAAATGTGATGTCGATGCGTTCCGTAAATTCTTCCATGGCATGTTAGACCGTGGCGTAAACCTTGCGCCTTCAGCATTTGAAGCCGGCTTTATGTCAGCAGTACATTCTGATGAAGATATCGAATTTACCATTCAGGCCGCAAAAGAAACTTTTGCTAAGATGAAAGGATAAATTCAACCTCTCCCAAACCCTCTCCTTTAAGGAGAGGGCTTTCATCTATCAAATAGAAATGAAAATTTAAAGACTTCCTCCAGTATTCTTGCGCTATATATGGCTCAGACTTAGGGAGAGTTACATTTAAAATTAGAGATCATTTTCATGAAAACCAAACATTATTTGACTTTAAGCGATGCTGAATTTTTATTAGATCAAGCCCATCAATATTCGATTCAGAACAGTTTTAATGTCAGTATTGCAGTCGTAGATGAAACGGGTAATTTGCTTGCGATGAAACGTATGGATGGTGCAGCACCGATGACTGCAAATCTAGCCGTCGAAAAAGCCAAATGTTCTGCCATGAGTCGCCGTCCATCTAAACTGTTTGAAGATATTATCAAAGGCGGACAGATGGGTTTTTTGACCATGGAAAGTTTCTCAGGAATGCTGGAAGGTGGTGAACCGATTATGTATCAAGGGCAGTTGGTAGGTGCAATGGGTGTGTCAGGTGAAAGTCGTTTGAAGATGCGGAGATTGCACAGGTAGCGATTGAGAAGTTTTTGGCGCAGCAAAGCTAATCTAAAATAGAAATTGATCAGCTCAATTTAATAAAATCATCCAAAGATGTTCCAAAATGAAGCGTGGAATGTGAAATGTCAGCTAAAAAGCCCAATCGCTAATGATTGGGCTTTTTACGCCAATATAAGAGTTTGTTTTAAAATGAAATTTACAGAGGATTTCATATAACATGTATTATATTAATTTTAGGAAAACTTAATTTTCAAATGCGACAGAAGCAGTCATCGCTCGTAGACACTCGCTCAATTCTTATCTATAACTATAAAAAAATGATTTTGAAGGAATTTTTATGAACGTAGCTTTAGTAAATTTACAAATGGTATGTGTTCATGTTGTGAACAGCTACTCTAAATCTGAGACAGGTTTCGGCTCTTACAAAATTCCAGATATTAGGTGCTCAAAACCCTTAATTTATAATGTTAAAAAAAACGATCAATTGGTTTTTTTACAGAGAATGTTAGATTTAAAAATTGATAATAAAGAGATCAATTTATCGCTTCCTAATGAGATCGGACTATCATTGAATATATTTACTAAAGCTAGAGATGAAGCTGAAAATCTACTAGAAAAACTTAAAAAAGATATGGAAAAGAATAAAGATTTTTATAGTGAAAATGCCTCGTTATTTTATGACTATATTGAACAAATACAAATAGCATCTGTTTTTTCTTATAAAGCAGTTGAAGCATTTTGCAACGCCACAATCCCTAATGACTTCGTTTATAAAAAAACAAACTCAAAAGGTATTCAAGAAGTCTATGAAATTTCTCAAATTGAAAAATGGATACCAACTTCAGAAAAACTCACTGAAATTATTCCAAATATTTTGAACTGTGAATCACCTAAGCAAATCAAGTATTGGTCAATGTTTAAAGAATTAGAAACCCTTAGAAATGAAATTATTCATTCAAAAAAGAAAAATAGCATTGAAAATACAAAAAAAATGTTATCAAATAACGTATTAGATATTCTTAATTCAAGCATTTATATTCTTAACCACTTTATTCAAAACGATATATCGAATGAGGTTTTTCCATTAGGTTTTTTAGATAAGAAGTGGCGAATTTATGAAATTGATGACCCGAAGAAAATTTTTGAGTGGACTCATTGGGCAGAGTGATTTTTAGTGCCTCAGATACTCCTCTTTTGCTTATTTTAGTTTTAGCATTTAGTCCTTATTTGGCTAAATCACCCTATTTTTAGGATAGTCGCGTTAATCAACTCTAGGCATATTTAATATAATGGCGATTATACGAAATTAGAACAATAATCATCTGTGAAATCAAAGTGTTTTTCAAATAATGCTAAACTAAAATAGCATGAATCATCATGCTATTTTGTATTTATAAGAGCCTCCCATGCTGTACTCTATGCCCAAAAAAATCCAACTTGCTCCATCCCAAGCTAAATGGCAGCTGTCCTCAACACAATCTGTTTTGGTTTTAGTTGGATTGCAAAACTTGCGTATGCAACAGGGCATACAAGAGAGTGGACTCATGGTGAATTTGATTCAACTAACCAATAAAGCCAAAGCGCTGGATATTCCGATTGTTGATTTGTACGGTGATGATTTGATGCAAGGCATGCAGCAATTGGGAGAATATGCCTCAATGCATCCGCAACTGATTTTTGCCGGGCAGGTTACACCGATGCTGAAACAGATTTTGCCGCATCTGATGAGTGTGACGGATCAAATCGGTGTGGTCGATGATGTGATTTTATTGGCGAATCAAGATCAGCATATTCAATGGATCGAAAATATTTCAGCACAGGGGATACATCACTTAAATACCTATAGCCTGACTCGCTTATGGGATTTAAGTGCGCCGTCAGAATATGTATTGTCAACCAAAGGCATTATGTTGGCTGTCGCGGAACAGCTGGATATAGATGCCTTAGAAATTGATCCCTATGTCGATTTAAAAAATTATGGTCTGGATTCGGTAGCGATGGTGAGTCTGGTCGGTATATGGCGTGCGCATGGTGCCAATATCCGTTATGAAGATGTGCTAAAACATCCATCTTTGCACGAATTGGCAAGCTTCATTTTAAAATCCTCAGGTTGATGCGCTGTGATTGAGCAATTTTATGCGCTAAATCGGAAATTTCATCGTCATTTACATAAATGCGCATTGTAATTATTGGCTAAGCTTTCTATCATTGCCGCCTTGTTTTTCACGATCAGCCTGGGATTGAACTTTGAGTAATTTTCTAACCGAACATCTGATACATCGTGATGACGATTTCATGGTCATCCACAAACCTGCAGGTTTACTCACAGTTCCCGGTAAAACAGAAGACTTACAAGATTGCCTGATCAACCGTCTGGTCAAATTAGAACCCAAAACTTTACTGATTCATCGACTGGATCGCGATACATCCGGTATTTTGGCCTTTGGTCTGAGCAAATGGGGACAAAAAACCATTTCCCGCCAGTTTCAGGAACGCCAGACTGATAAAACCTATCAGGCTGTGGTTGCAGGTACACTCGAAGGTGAAGGCACTATTGAAGTGCCAGTGGTGTATGATCCAAGCCGTCCGCCTTTACATATCGCAGATCCCACACATCATAAGCCGGCCATCACGCATTGGCAGGCGATTGAACATTTTAATATTCAGGGACAGCCTGTGACCCGGGTGAAACTGATCCCAATTACCGGCCGTTCACATCAGCTACGGGTGCATATGCAATATCTCGGACATCCGATTATTGGCGATACCTTATATGCGACATCCGAACAGCAAAAGCTCAGCTCGCGTTTATGTTTACACGCGGAACGTTTGAGTTTTTATCATCCTCAAACAGAGCAGTTGGTCGAATTTTATTGTCCGGCGCCGTTCTAGGAAATACTTCTTTAATCGGCGTGAATTATGCTCACTTTTTAGTGGGCTTTATGTCAAAATACATTGCTTGAAGGTGTGAAATTTTGCTCCAATGACGTTTCGTGATTGAGCCTAATATTCATAATCTTGTACTTAAGATAAAGGTGGAAAAATTGCAGCAATTTGCTATTGGTCAACGTTGGTTATCAGATACTGAAACAGAACTCGGTTTAGGCGTTCTTATTGATGTTGATGAGCGGTCGGTCAGCATTTTATTCCCGAAAAGCGATGAAACCCGCGTCTATGCACGCAGCAATGCACCCTTATCTCGTATCGTATTTAATGTGAAAGATGAATTACAGGATCAGGAAGGGACCAAGTGGATTGTAGAATCCGTTGAAGACCGCAATGGCGTGGTGCGTTATCATGTTGTTCGTACTCTGGAAGATGGAACTGAAGAACGTAAATCGCTGAATGAAACTCGTATTGGTGCGACCATCCAGCTGTCTAAGCCTCTAGACCGTTTATTGGCCAGTCAGGTTGATTATAAAGAATGGTATGACCTGCGTATTGAAGCGCTGCTGATGCAGGCCAATATGCAAAGCAGTCCACTGCGTGGTTTGGTAGGTTCACGTGTCGGCCTGATTCCGCATCAATTGTATATTGCACATGAAGTCGGTCAGCGTTTTGCACCGCGTGTATTACTGGCCGATGAAGTTGGTCTGGGCAAAACCATCGAAGCGGGTCTGATCATCCATCAACAGCTGAAAACTGGCCGTTCTGAACGTATTCTGATTTTAGTACCAGATTCACTGCAATATCAGTGGATGATCGAGATGCGCCGTCGTTTCAATCTTGAGTTCTCGCTATTTGACTTGACCCGTACTGCGTCGATCAAAGAACATGACCCTGAACAGAACCCATTCCTGACCGAACAAAAAATTATTGCCTCTGTCGATTTGATGGTCGACCATGAAGATCTTCGTGAACAGGCACTTGAAGCAGGTTTCGACTTGCTGGTAGTTGATGAAGCGCATCATTTGATGTGGAGCGAAGAAGATGGCGGTAATGACCGTTATGATCTGGTTGAAGAACTGGCTGAACATACGCCGGGCGTGTTGTTATTGACAGCGACACCTGAACAGCTCGGTGTAGAAAGTCACTTTGCACGCCTACGTTTGCTTGATCCGCAGCGTTTTAACTCGCTGGATCGTTTCCTCGATGAAGAAGCGCAATATCAGCATACGGCTAAAATTGCAGAAGTGTTGATGTCAGACATGCCGCTAGAAGCTGAGCATCTTACTGCGATTGAGGCCTTGTTAGGTCATCCGATTGAAGATCATCCTGAACAGCGTTTCCGTGCCATTCATGAACTTTTAGACCGTCATGGTACAGGCCGTATCCTGTTCCGTAATACGCGTGAAGCGATTCAAGGTTTCCCGGGTCGTGACTGTCAGCCAGCGCCATTGCCAGCACCAGAACACTGGTCTAAAGATGGTAAATTACGTGAGCAAATGTGGCCTGAAGAAGCTCAGCTAGATGGCTCGTGGATGGAAGCCGATCCACGCGTGATGTGGCTGATGGAGCGTTTGCGTACCGATTTAAAACACAAGAAAGTCTTACTGATTGCGCGTAGCGGGCCAGTGGTTGAGGCGTTGGAAAATGTACTGCGTTTACATGCCGGTATTCGTACGGCGATGTTCCATGAAGGCATGAGCTTGTTAGAACGTGACCAGGCCGCAGCTTATTTTGCTGAAGATTCGTATGGCGCGCAGATTCTTCTTTGTTCGGAAATCGGTTCAGAAGGACGTAACTTCCAGTTTGCCTCTGATCTGATTCTGTTTGACCTACCTGCGAACCCGGACGTGTTGGAACAGCGTATTGGTCGTCTGGATCGTATCGGTCAGGAAAACCGCATTCAGATTCATGTGCCTTATCTGGTGGGAACTGCACAAGAACGTATGTTCCGCTGGTATAACGAAGCGCTGAATATCTTCAGCAATATTTCTCCAGCTGCACAAACCTTGCAAGAAAATTTTATTGTTCGCTTGAAAGACTGTCTATTGGCAGACAAAGGTCAAGAGTTTGAAGACCTGCTGGAAGAAGTTAGCGTGCAACGTGAAGCGCTGGAAGCTGAATTGCAGGAAGGTCGTGACCGTTTGCTTGAATACAATTCTTGCCGTCCGGTGGTGGCGCAGGAAATTGTCAACGCGCTTGAAGATTATGATGACAATACCACTTTGCCGATTTTCATGAAGCGCTTTATGGCATCCACAAATATCGACTTTGACGAGCAAAGTAACGGTACAGTGATCATCAAGCCAACCGATCAAATGCAGGTTCAAGGTTTGACGTTGGATGAAGAAGGGATTACAGCGACTTTCTATCGTGATCAGGCACAAATCCGCGAAGATGCGCAATACCTGACACTGGAACATCCATTCACTGAAAGTGTGATGGAAATGATCAATACGCAAGGCTTTGGTAGCACTAACGTTGCGGTACTAAAATCTGCAGCACTGCCACAGGGTTCGGTATTACTTGAAGTATGGTTCAAGGTCGATGTGGTGGCTCCGAAAGCATTGAACTTGCCGTCTAGCTTGCCGCAACAGTTGATTCGTGTCTTGCTCAGTGAAAAAGGTCAGGATCTATCACAAAAGATTGCACCAGAAATCCTGAAACCGTACTTGCATCATTTAGATGGCAATAGCTGTCGTCAGGTGGTGAAAGCACGTCGTGATGTGATTGAAGCACGTTATCAGCAAGCGCTTGAACTGGCACGCAGTGCATTGCCTGGCTTCAAGCAGCAAGCCAAAGAAGTGTATGGCAATAAATGGCAATATGAAATTGATCGCCTGACCTATCTGAAACAGTTCAATCCAAGTATCCGTGAAGATGAAATTGCACGTTTACAAAAGTTGCAGAAAGAAGGTTTAAGCCTGCTGGATGGTCTATCGGTAACACCGGAAGCAATTCAGGTGATGGTCGTGGTCAAGCCTTAAGCTTTAAATCATTAAAAAATGCAGCTTTCGGGCTGCTTTTTTTATGGGCAAAATCCGGGTTTATTATTTATTTGGTCGGAGAATGCTGGTCTGTTATTTTCCTCCTGTTTAAAATTAGGCTACTGAATAATAAGAATGACAAAGTATGTCAAAAGCACTGATTACCCTTGGCACAAAGACCAGTCATGGCGGCATGGTGACTGAATGCGAACTCTCTTTTTTGATCAATGGTATTGCCGTGCATTTAAATGGTATGAAGCATTATTGTCCCAAATGCCAGACCATGGTCGGGGCAATTGCTAGCGACTTATCAATTACAGTCAAAGGAAGAGCGGTAGTCATCGCGGGGGATAAAACCAGTTGCGGCGCGACTTTTCTACCGATGCAGCATTTGACTGTATCGCAGAAATAAGTCTGTTATTTTCCTAGAGATAGCGAGAAGTGACTTTAAGGTCATACGTTGAGCATTTTTGTACTGCCAAATTAATACGCAGCGCATTAAGCTTGGCCTACGATTTCAGGATGAATACGCACTGCGTTTAAAAAATAATGAAGCAAGCTCTACATTTTACCCATGCCAATGGCATCCCTGCGGCAACTTACCAAAAGTTTCTGGACTATTTTCAGCAAGACTATGAAGTCAAAGCGATTCCTTTGATCGGGATGAACCCACAATATCCAATTACGCGAGACTGGTGTTATCTGGTCGATGAAGTCATTGCAGATATCGAGCAGCAGTTTCCTCAGCAGCAAGTGATTGGCTTAGGACATTCCTTTGGTGGTCTGGTGACCCTGATGGCGGCGTATCGACGTCCCGAACTGTTTTCCAAGCTGATCATTATGGATCCACCATTTGTGATTGGAAAAAACAGCGCCATGTTTGAACTGATCAAAAAGCTGAATCTAAAAAGTGTCGATCGTTATACACCCGCAGGAATTACGCTAAAACGCAAAGATTATTGGCCATCGAAACAGGTCGCAATTGAAGCACTCCGGTTTAACCGCTTATTTAAAAATTTCGATGAGCAGTGTTTTGCTGATTATATCGAGAGCGGCATTCAGCCAGAACCTGAACGTGGTGGGGTGACGTTAACTATTCCAAAACAGATAGAAGCGGAAATCTTCCGGACTGTGCCAGCCTGGTGGTGGAGAACACCACGCCGACCGCCTGAAGTGCCGATGCATCTGATAACTGCAGAGCAAAGCCAGTTTTATCAGCAGGGTTTGCCACAAGGGATGCACAAGATTTATAAGATTAATTATTCTGTGGTTGAGGGCGGGCATATGTTCCCGCTTGAGTATCCGGAGGCCAGTGCAAAGGCGGTTAAAGCTCAACTTGTACTTTTGTAATCATCATAAAAAAGAGACGTTGATTACGTCTCTTTTTATATTACTTCATGCAAATCGGAAAATTAGCGCAGCTGGGAATCTTCCAGATGACGCGCACCTTCCAGAATCATCCGGATCATGATCATGGTCTGTTCGGCAATTTCTTTGCGGTCTTCGGCAGGCATATCAATCACATTGGCGCCCATGTTGAAGACCAGTTGGGTAATGGCTTTGGCGGCAATATCCGGATGAAATAACTTCTTGTTGTTTAGGCGTTCTAGACGAATCAAATCATCCTGAAGTTCTTGCTGAAAATAATTTAACTGGCGTTCTACCGCCTGTTTATAAGATTTGGAACCGGTATAACCTTCACGCAATAACAGGCTCAGATTGCCTTCATCGGCATCCAGTTGGGCAATAAAGACTTCTACAGAACTGCGGATGATGCTGTTCTGGCGAGAGGCTTGCAGACGTGCTTCATGCAGAATCTGACGCAATACAATCCCGGCACGATCAATCAGCTCAATGGCCAGTTCATCAATATCTTTAAAATGACGATAGAAGCTGTTCGGTGCAATACCGGCCTCACGCGCGACTTCACGCAAACTTAAAGAAGAAATACTTTTTTGTGGCCCAATCAGATTCAACGCAGCCTGAAACAGTTCTTCCTTGGTAATGGTGGCCTTGCGACCGACACTCCGTACGATAATCGGCTCATCAATGCTTTTCGATTGTAATAAAGATGCGTCACTGCTTATTTTCATTGAAGGCTCGTTCATCGATAGGTTCATGCATGAATCATTTTATTATAACCGAGCCAGTCAAGCTTGTGAAATGATTAGAAACAATACGGTTGTATATACAAATATATATACATGTGTATAATAATTAAAAACCCAAGGTGATGTCACAAACGATGCATGTACTGCAAAAACTTAAAATGCCATTGAATGCACTGTCTGATAGTGTAGTTGATCAGCATGCAATTAATTTCTGGATTCAGAAACTCAATCCTGTATGGTCGTTGAATCAGCCATTAGGCAAGATCGTGCATATAGAAAATGCAGCACAGGATATGCTGAGTCTGAAAATTCAAGTGAATCGCTTATTTAAGTTTGGTGAAGCAGGGCAGCATCATCCGGTCTATGTGGTGGTAAACGGCATCCGTTATGAACGTAGCTATAGTTTGACCCGTGTAGATGCGCAACATGTTTTATTGACCGTGAAAAAAGTCAATGCCGGTAAAGTCAGTACCTGGTTGGCAGAACAGGCACAAGTAGGTGATGTGATCGAATTTGGTCAGCCTTATGGTGATATGACCTTGCCTGTGCAGACGAGTCCATTGATCTTGCTTGCAGCAGGGAGTGGTATTACCCCAATGCTCAGTATGCTGGAAAGCTTGAGCAAAAAAGGTGAACTATCTGCACCGGTTACTCTCTGGTACTGGGTTAAAAAAGATCAGGATGCCGCATTTAAAGCACGGTTTGAAGAACTTGCTCAGAAACATGCAAATTTCTCATTTCATGTGTATGCCACTCAAGAACAGCCAGCTGCTGCGCGTCTGGATGAAACCTATCTGACCGATCTGCAAAATCTGGAAAATAGCATCGTATATTGCTGTGGTCCTTCAGGTTTTGTATCCAAAGCAGAACAGCTTTTTGCTCAGGCAAAACAGTTTAAAGGTGAAGCCTTCAGCATGAGCTTGGCGGATCAATCGGATACCGGCTTTATTAATGTCACCCTGACCCAGTCTAAAAAAATTGTCAGCATTCCAAAAGGCCAGTCCATTTTGGTGAGCCTGGAACAGCAAAATATTAAACCGACACATGGTTGCCGTATGGGCATTTGTAATAAATGTGCCTGCAATAAAGTAGAAGGTTCGACCAAGAATTTGGTCAATGGTGCGCAAAATACCGAACCCGGCAACCTGCTCAAAATTTGTATTAACTCAGCGCAGACTGACCTTGTCATCGACTTATAAGCGAGTTTTATCCTATGAATATGCCAGTAAAATTACAGTATTTTAAAAATCCTAAAAACCGTGAATTAACCCAGTTTGAACTTGATGAACTTGCACGTGAACTTGATGCGATTAAGCAAGAAGTGTTAGATGATCTAGGTGAGAAAGACGCCAAATATATCCGCCGTGTCTATTCAACTATTCGTTATTCGTCGATTGCCGGTCGCGCCTTATTGTTTGCAGGCTGGTTCCCGCCAGCATGGTTATTGGGTACAGGCTTATTAGGCTTTGCCAAAATTATGGAAAATATGGAACTGGGTCATAATGTCATGCATGGTCAGTATGACTGGATGAATGATCCTAAACTCAATGGTCAGACCTATGAATGGGATATCGTAGGGACTTCAGACAACTGGCGTCAAACCCATAACTTCAAGCATCATACTTATACCAATATTAAAGGTATGGATGATGATATCGGTTATGGCCTATTACGCCTGTTCCCGGAACAGCGCTGGAAACCGGGATATTTATTGCAACCGATTTATGCAGTGCCATTCTGTTTATTGTTCCAGTGGGGGGTTGCAATTCAGAATCTTGAATTGGGTAAATACTTCAAAGGTCGCAAAAGCAAAGAGCAGACCAAAGAAGAATGGCGTCCAATGCAGAATAAAATCGGTAAGCAGCTGTTTAAAGATTATGTATTCTTTCCACTCATCGCAGGTCCTGCGGCTTTACCGGTTTTGACCGGCAATATGGTGGCCAATGGTCTGCGTAATATCTGGACATTCAGTATCATTTTCTGTGGTCACTTTACCAAAGATGTGGAAGTATTCCCGAAATCGGTACTGCAAAATGAAAGTCGTGGTCACTGGTATATGCGCCAGATTCGTGGTTCATCCAATCTGACTGGTTCTGAAGCGTTTCATATCTTGACGGGTCATTTAAGTCATCAGATTGAACATCATTTGTATCCTGATGTACCTGCACGTCGCTATCGTCAAATGGCACCGAAAGTTCAGGCTGTTTGTGAAAAATATGGTTTGAACTATAACAATGCCAGTCTGGTTAAGCAGTACGGCAGTGTAATTAAACGTATTGTGAAATATGCATTTCCGTTTAAGAAATAATTTTTCTTAAAGCTAAAAAAACCACTTCAAATGAAGTGGTTTTTTTATTTAAGAGGCTAATACTTCAGGAAGTAGAAGTCCTGATTGCGAAGCTATTTAATATGATTTCAAGGCATAAAGTAAAAAAGTTAATCTGCCATTTATAGTATTGTCTAAAGGTGTTTAGTAGATCAGCCAGATAAAATAGAAAGGACTAATATGGCATCGAATTAGATAAAATATTAATTTTTGGAAGCTGTTTATCATGCCCTTCGAGATAACGTTGATGCGCTAGACTCAACATTTCTTCATCCTCCTCACTATTCCCATAAGCATAAATTTCAGCATAATTATCCAGATTATATTTTTCTAGAATTCTAATTTTCTTTTGTGTGTTACTACAGTCAGGAGTTTGATAAAACCCTGTCAATTTCCCAGCTTTGATTTCAACTTCGCTACAGATTAAATCGATATTTAAATAACTGCACACCGGTTTTAAATATAAATCCAGAGATGCGGAAACTAGCACCACTTCATGGCCTAATTCTTGATGTTGCCTAAGCTGTTCTAATAATTTCGGATTTAACTTAAGCATCAATTGTTGTGCATAGTCTTGAGCCAAATGCAGAATTTCCTCTGCATCACTGTCTTTAAACATGCTGACATACAACTTGGGACGCATGCGGTGTGCTGGATACAGTTTTAAATAATAAGCCTGGATCCATGGCAGAATTTGCAGGCCGCGTTTCACAATATGCCGTTTTCTCAAGGCGTAGAAAATGAACCCGGTAAAACTGTCATGCAGATATAGGGTTCCATCAAAATCAAATAAGGCTAGAGTTTTAGGTTTTTGATTTTGCGCATGCATGTTTGATATCGTCCATCGACGCGGGTAGCAAACCAGTTGGTATTATAATTACGACTTAATTTTGGTCCGGAAATAACCACTTCAGGCATGATCGCATAAATAGGGTCTTTACCGGTTTTTTCCTGATAGAGCTTGCTGACACCACGATAAGTCATCGTATCTTCAAAGTCTTTGTCTTTTTCTTTCTTTAAATCAGCTCGGATTTGACGTTCAGTGATAATAAAATTATTTTTGGCAAAAACACTGATTAACTCACGCTCAGATTGACTCTTCTGCGAACGGATCGCGCCATCTTTGGTGTAGAGTAATAAATCGCCATCCAGATCGAGTTCGGCCTCAGTTAAATCATTCAACATGCTCTGAAAAGCGGCATTTCGACTGGAATACATGCCCGAGTTATAGTCCGCAAAACGATAAATTGGCTTGTCATAATCCGCCGGATACATCATCAGGCGATGAATCCCATAATACAGACCGCCATATTGACTGTAGAGATCGGTACGTAACTCTGCGATATTGCCGCCTTGGCGTTTATGTTCTTTCGCATAGCTGATATGTACCTGCATTGAACCCAAGGTGGTAATTGGATTCATTTTCTCGCCAATATTCTGGCCGACCAGTTTGGCAGCACCAGTCAGGGCGCTAACATGATAATGCTTTGACATATAATCAAATATTTCACGATATAATTCGTCGAGTTCACGTTCGGTTTTGACCCGGCGCATCTGGCTTAAGTAGTTGTCTTCAGGACTCGGATGGTTCTTGAGAACTTCCTGGAAATATCCTGCAACTGTGCCACCAATTGCTTGACCAAGCTTATCTTTGAATTTTTCATCAAGGCGACCTTGGACTTCCTTAACCGCCTTTTCACCCAAACCCGGAACAGTAGGATCTGCAACAAAGTTAGATTCCTGATCAACCACTGCCACAATCGTACAAACATTTTCCTTGGTCTGAGGAATGCCGAGCTGTTCGGTAATGTCATAAATATCTTGTGCCCAGGACTCACGTTGATTCACCCGACCAGGAATAGCTTTACGAATATGTTCAACTTCAAGTGTCGGTTCATCATCTTTTGACCACCATGAACCATTGCCACAACCGGCAAGACCCAGAGAAAGTACAAGTACAGACAATGACTTAAAAGAAAAACAAGAAGCGAAAGTTTTATTCATGGTGTCGTAAATTAATTGAAAAGATGAGCGAATAAGGCAGATGCAGTATACTATGCCCATCAAAAAAGTGATGAATTTATATGTATATTGGTCCATATCAACTGTCAAACAATTTGATTGTCGCTCCCATGGCAGGTGGGATAGATTAATCATAAATACATTATAAAAATTATTATTTATCAGTATTTTATTAAATAACCGCATGGTGCAAGGTGCAAAATAGGTGCAACCATGCGGCAATTAATCAATAATTTAGCAATCAATGGTTCATTGCTACCCAGTCTTTCTTAGACTCTTTTTGTATTGCTTCAAGCCAAGATGCCACATCACTTAGATGAACATAAAAAGGGGAGTTTCTTCCATCCGATTTAAATGCAGGAAATGGAAGAGTACATTTATTTGCGCGTTTATTTGCCTGTTCAATTGTAAGATGAGGCAAGTAATCCGGCAAGAGCTCTTCAAGTTTGATTACAGGTTTACGGTACTTCATGAGTAACATAAAACTGATATCAACTGGATCATCAATTTTCATAGCTGCTCCCATTATGAAATCTCCTTCAAACTTTGTTTTACCGATTCAGGTAACCCAAAAAAATCATTTAGAGTTTTGTCAAATTCACCGCTTTCAATGAATTGATCCATGAGATTTACTTGCTTATCGATATGGCTATCTTCACAAGGCTCACATGGTTTTTGAATATCAATCATTGTTTTCTCCTTGAGCCTTCAAGTATTCAAATTTTGCATCTGCCCAGTTCTTTGCATCATATGGGCTTAAACCTTTTTTCTTGCACCAGTCAGCGCACCAGAGCCACTGCACATCATCAAATGGGGTTGGCTCAACTATTTGATCAGTACTGTCCATCACGCCACCTCATAGAAGCGCTTGGCTTCTTCAAAATTTGATGTGGTAAGTGGTGATGAGCCTTTTTTGTAGCACTTAACAATCTCACCGTATTCAAAAACTTTACATGCTGTTGGTAGATCAAAGCACTGGTACATCGGCTCTTTAAACCAGTCTTCTGTATAAAACATTTGTTCCTGGTGTTCTTCGGCCGTGCCTTCCCATTCTTGAACCTGAAAATACTCATCAAATGATTCAATCATGAACTCATTGCCTTCAGCCTTAGTCATTGCTCTGTAACGAGCCAAAGCACGTTCAGCAATTTCTTTTGATACGGCAGGTGACTGCTCATGCGGACTATCATCTTCAGGGCAGATTCCTACGCACCACAATTTATTCTTTCCCATCACGCCACCTTCACATCTAAATAATCAGGGTTATCCAAGTGTTCTTCATATTCATCGAATAGCACCTGGCATGCTGCATTACCTGTTAAATCTTTCTTTAAAAGCACATAACTCAACGTCTTGCGTGTGCCTTTGCCTGAAAACGTAGAACTACCATCTGCAAGCTCTTTTTTGATGTAGCCCAATTTTTCCAACCACAACTTGAAACCGGCTTCATGCCTCTTCTTAATTCTGAAGATCATCTGTACCCCCAGGTGTTCGCAAAATTTCGAAGGCAATCATCAATACCGAATAGGTTGATGTTGCGGTAAGTTCTAACCCGACCTTTGTGCTGCACAAGCAGCACGCGGGTCATTGAAGAGTAGGAGTAACTCATGAAGCCTCCCCAGTTTCAGCAGCTTGAATCAAGGCATCTTTGCGCTGTGCATACAGGCTAAGTAGTTCCTGATGATCAGCTGGAAGTAATTTAGCTGCAGGTATCGCTGGTGCTAGTCGTTCTAAAGTTTCTACTGAATCCATGTCATAGATCCGATTGATCAGAACCTGTTTTTTCTTCTTGTAGAAGAGATCAATAGGGGCACTACCATGTTCAGCACTTTCCACTGATGCTTGTTTGCGTGCGGCATTTTCAATTTGATCAAACATACTTGGTTGCTGAGCTTCAATGACTTCATCTGCGATTGGTTCAGGTTCAACCTTCGGCGTGTATTGCTCTGGATCCAGCTCAAGCAATTTATCTTCCGTAAGCTTGCACAAGTGCTGTTGATCTTTTTGATCTAAGTGTCCATTGGCCAGAAATACGTGACGGAATGAAAGAACGTCATCCTCCTTAGTAAACTGATCAATTTGAGCTGTAAACTTTTCAACAAGCTTTACCGGGTCGGTTTCAATTGAATCCTCTTCAGTTTCTGCAACTGGAGCTTCAGTATTAACTGTGGATTCTTGCTCTACGACCTCAACAAGTTGAACTATCTCTGGCTCAGGCTGTTTTTCAATATCTGGTACAGCATCACCTGGGCCAGCTGGAATGCCAGCCTGTTCAGTCTCATTCTTAGCTTTGATTGAGCGTCTCTTTTTGGGTTTGCCTGTATTGTCTATAGTTGGGGGATAGACAATAATTCGACCAAATAGCTCACCCATTGCCACTAATTGTAATTCGGCATTTTCTTTATCCGCCTGAGCAAAACCATTGTCGACAGCTTTGAAATACTCCATGCACTGTTTGCTGTATTTAACCTGTGAGATATGGTCAGGATGAATAATAAAGATTTCCTGATCTTCCACGACATCATCAAGAGTCAAAGGCTTGGTAAATGTAATACCAGCCAGTTCCATGGTTTCAACCTTGATGCAGAACTCATAGCCTGGCATAGCGAAAATTGTGGCAGGGAACTGAGACAGATCGTCAAAATCCATTAGCTCACCAACAGCACGACACATGATATTTCGGCCAGCCATCATTGCCTCAAAAGCTTCTTTGCTATTTAAAATTTTCATGCTGTCATTGCTCCCTTCGCTACTTGTTCTATTTCATTTTTTACGGCTTCAAATTTAGAAGCTTCTATTTGGTTGAGTGCATCAAGCCCCAAATGTTCACATACTGTTTTCGCATCAAGACCACAGGTATCGATAAAGTCCTGTAGATCGGCCAGCTGCTCATCAGAAATGCCATTGAACTCTGGTGGATCTACCCAGGCATTACGTTGTTTATCAAACGTGCACTTCATTTCTAGAGCACGGCGAACTAATTCAGCACGCATATTCTTGTAATACAGATGAGTGTCTTCAAGAGACTGAGTGAGCTGATTTAGATCACTCGCATACTGGGCCTCACCACAGCTTTGTACCCAGTTTTCTAGATCTTCTTGAGCCTTGATTGCGGCCAATTGATCTGGTGTTAGGGTATTGATATGGTCCTTAGCCTGTTTGATAAGATCGGCCAGAAATGTAGGGCTGGTCTTTAGATCCGGCACCCATACCTCACCAGTTTCACCACCTAAACCACCTGCATTTTTGGCATGGTGAGTGGGGCATGGTCTAAAGCTAATTACCCGGGCATTTTTACCTTCACCAGTAGTGACTGTGGTCAAATAGCCCATGATGTCAGCAATGCGATAAAGCTCATTTCGGTTTTTACCACCCAGATCAGGGCGATAAATTACCTGGTCACCGCTTTGATCTTCAGAAGCATGGGCAATAAACACCACATCTTTTCCTGAAGCGATCAGCGTATTCACGTACTGCTTAAAGATGTTGTTGGCCAAGCCCTGGGCTTTAAGCTTTAACGATCCATCTTTTTGCTTGTTGGTCGCATTGAGCATTAAATGTGTTTTGATGCTTTCAAGCATTGCACCGACGGTATCGATCACAATGGTGTTATATGGTTCAAGATCAGCCATTGTGAGGTTTGCAACATCAGACCACTGGTGAGCCTGAACTACAGCACCGCGACGAAGTTCACCAGTACGGTGAGAACCTTTGTCAAAGTCGAATGAAATAGCTTTATCACCAGTAAAGCCGATAGAGGTTTTACCCAAGCCCGGATCGGCATACAGATAAACAATAATTGCCTGAACTAGCAGCGCTTGATTCGCTGGAATAATATTAATCGCCATCTCAACGTACTCCTGCAGGACGGTTATTACGTTTAAAGTTTTTATAGTCTTCAGATGCAAAGAAGCCGGTACTTTCTAAAACTTGATGACGCTTGTTTTTGCGCATAGCAACACGCGCATTTTCCAGTCCATCTAAAATCCATTTCGGAGTAAGGGATTTATCCATCTTCCTCAATGAGCCGTCCGGCTGAATGGAATAGATAGTTGTGTTGCAGAAATAGTCAGCAATAGTTCCTGAGCTTTTAACGCGTAGGGCAAAATAGCTCGCCCGGGTTTTACCCACTCGATAGATTTCAAGTCCTTCAAAGGTCTTGATGTATTCAGAGAAATAACGATGAGTTGAGCCAAATTCTACCGGCATTGGAATTACAGGCAGCTCATCTGCTTTGAATTGCAGGAAACCGGTGTAAAGGTCCACAAAATTAATTTGAGTTCGATCATTAAGAGGAGACCAGTCGTCAGAGCCACATTCACACCAGTAGACCGATTGGCCATTCAGGAGTGCTTCAAAGATTTGATCAGCAGAATTTAAGATCATGACTGCACCTCCACCAAACGATGCTTCATGATGTAACCAGCGATCATTGAATTGATTTCGCGATGATCCTGGTGCTCAGTGAAGTCTTTATATGGATTGCCATTGGCATCAAATACATTGATTTCACCGAGCTCCATTACTTCGACTGCAGTGAACTCTGAACCAGGTACGCCGTAGCTATCTGGATAAGCCTGAACTTCAAATGAAGAGATATTTAAACGAAATCCATCCAGATTAAGAATTGCTTCACCACGACTTTGGTCATGCATTTTTAGTGAAACAATGCCGTATTCAGACTGCATGTTTTGCGCTGGAGCAGGTTGTCCAACATTTAAATCCGTATGAAAAGCGACTGCTAAAGCGCTTACTGTTAAAGCAGCAGTAAACAGAGTTACCTTGAAGCTATTGTGTGGGGTTAGTTTTGCGTTCATAATAATTTCACTCACTGTAGGGTGGGTCATGCCTCAGGTGGTTCGCAGCACGCTGGGGCTTTTCTTTGTTTGTGAAAATTAGTTTACCAAAGGAAACTTTTAAGTCAATAAAAAAGTTGATTAAAGGAAACATATTTGTATTTTTGGAAACTTATTCTTTTCTTGGTAACCCGATTTTTTAAAATTTAGTATTTTTAAAACATTGTTTTTAATTAAAAAATATACAAATATTAGTAAAACAGACTAATAGTTAGAATTATGGAATATTTTTTAATTTTTTTAGTAATAGCTTTATCTAGCGTAATTTACTTTTTTTTCAAAAAAAATTCAGAGTTGCAAGATAGCTGCAATAAACTAACTGATCAAAACAAGCGTTTTACGCATAAGATGGATGAGTATGAGAAAAAGGCCAATGTTGACTTTAGGGAGATAGCACGGCTTGATAGAGAGAATTCAGATCTTAGCAACCGTGTGGCTGCTTTGGGAAAGTACGAGCCTATACTAGACATTCAACAACATATTGATGAGTTAAGAATTAAATTTGAACAAAATACCTCTGATATGCGGGCAAAAATTGATAAGGAAAAAACAGAAGCCAACAATCAAATCAAGGCTCAACAGAATGCTTGGGAATTACAAAAACTTCAAGAAAGTAAAAATCTTGGAGTCTTCAAGCAACAATCAATAGATGAAGCTAATCAATTTAAACAACAGATTATTAACAAAATTCAATCAGTAGAGAGCTTCATTGAAACCCATAGAAATGAACAGCTACACAAGATTGATAGTGAGGCCCAAAAATTATTAGGAGAGTATTCAGTCCTAGCTGGTAAAAAGACAGAGTTATCGAAACTAGTAAAGGCTTTAGAAAATAAACTCACCGGTTACAGTGATGAGTACTTGATTCCAAGCATGTCATTACTAGATGACTTGATTGATGGTTATGACTTTCTTGATGCATCAATAAAGTTAAAACAAATTAGACAAGAGATAAAATTAGCAATCAAACACAATGTAGTCGCTGAGTGCGATTATGTGGAAGAAAACAGAAGAAGTACGGCAATCGCATTTATTACAAATGCTTTTAATAGTAAAGCTGATGTTCATGTTTCTAGACTACGCCATGATAACGTGGGTAAACTTATTGAAGCGCTTAAAGATGATTACTTATTGTTGAATAATTTCGGGCAAGCATTCCGTAATGCCAGAATCAATCCTTCTTATTTAGCTTTAAGAATATCCGAACTAAATTGGGCTTCAATGGTATTAGAATTTAAAGAACGAGAGAAGGAGGAACAAAGAGCTATTCGCGAACAAATACGAGAGGAAGAACGTGCACAAAAAGAATATGAGCGTGCGATAAAAGAAGCTGAAAAAGAAGAAGCTTTACTCAAAAAAGCCTATGAAAAGGCTAAGAGAGAATTTGATTTTGCTAGTGATGACCAAAAGGCAAAACATGACCTGAAAATGCAGGAACTCCTAGAGAAACTAAAACTTGCTGAGGAAAAAAATATTAGAGCGCTATCAATGGCTCAACAAACGCGAGCGGGACATGTATATATCATTTCAAACATCGGGTCCTTTGGTGATGATGTATTAAAACTGGGTATGACAAGACGCCTAGAGCCAATGGATCGGGTGAGAGAATTAGGGGATGCTTCTGTACCTTTTTCATTCGACGTACATGCAATGATTTATAGTGAAGATGCGCCAGCTTTAGAGAAGAAGCTACACCATTACTTCAATCATCAACGGGTTAATAAGGTAAATTATCGAAAAGAATTCTTCAAAGTTGCTTTGAGTGATGTAAAAAATTATTTGGATGAGCAGAATATTCAGGCTCAGTTCACTTTAAAAGCTGAAGCACTTCAGTACCGTGAATCTTTACGCATTGAAGAGCTACCAGATTATGAACAACGAGCGCTTGAGGATACTATTGAAGCAATGGAGATAGGCAAAAACTCCGTTGTCTATGTAGGCGATGAAGAAGAACAATACAATTAAATAAAAGAAAACCCATCAGAATTTTGATGGGTTTTTTATTACCAATTTTCCAATGTGGCAACCTGCCAGATCCAGCCAATAATCTCAAATTGTTGCTCAATGATTTTTTCAGCTGTTAAGTGTATTTCTGGGTATTCAGCAGCATTATCTGAAACAATGCGTACTCCACCCATCGGTAAATTATATAAACGCTTGGCCATAAATAAACCACCATGGCATAAAGCAAACATTTTCCCGTCTTTGATGGTTTTACGGCCCAGATCAATATAAATAGTGTCGCCGTCTTTAATTGTTGGTGTCATTGAATCACCAGATGCCAATGTGGCAATAGCATTTCTTTGTTCAATAGCACGATTACGCAGAGTTAATTTGGATATTCTTAACTTTCGCTTTTCGCTTGCCATTGCCACACCAATAGATCCTGAACCACAAGCAAATGAAAAATCCTTAAAGAATGGGATTTCAATTTCATCAATTTCGACTAGTGTGTCTGAATCCCAGGCCTCAACTGAAATAATAGACACGTCATTTTTAAGCTTTTGAGTTCCATTTATTAGCCATGATGGAGTTGTCTCAAGAGCATCAGCTAATTGAGGAAGGATTGTTGAGTTTGGGGTATTTAGGCCTGAAACCCATTTTGATACAGCACCCTTGCTGACATTAAGTCTAGTGACTAAATCTGCCTGCTTTAAACCAAGCTCGTTCATTCTTTGAATAATTCTGTCACGTACTTCGTTCATAAAAATCCCTCCTTTTGTTTCCTATCGTAAACAATAAAGTTGATCATAAGAGAAACTTGTGGTTTACTAAGGGAAACTTGTAGTTTATTGGAGTAAACATGACCGTAGATGATTTAAAAAAACATTACGGTGTCGAAACAGATGCAGCTCTTGCTCAAATTGTTAAACACACCCGAGGCGCTGTAAGTAAGTGGCGTCATAAAGGTATTCCTTTGGATACTCAAGCAAGGCTTCAGTTATTAACTGGTGGCAAAGTGAAAGCCGATCTCACTGCATTAACTGCATAAGTCAATTATCAAACGATTGATTTTAAATAAATACGTTCGAAGGAAGGACAAATGAACATAACAGATGCAGCGCACAATACGGTGCATGACTATCCAGGTGGTGCAAATGCATTAGCCCCAAGGATGGGAATTAAAAGCCCAGCTGTTCTAAACAGCAAAGTAAATCCAAATACAGATACTCACCACCTAACCCTGTCGGAAGCATCAAAAATGATGGCCATGACAGGAGACTATCGAATTCTCCAAGCTCTAGCAGCTGAGCATGAAAAAGTTGCAATTGACTTACCTGAGATTCCCGAATGTCGCGATATGTCTCTGACTGACAAAGTACTGTGCATTGGTATGAAGGGAGGGGATGTGATGAGCTTATTCCGTGAAATTATGGCAGATGGCCGTATTACACAAGGTGAAGTGCAGGACATGTCAAAGGTGATCCACCAGATGCATGTTGCTTTAGCCGAGCTGGATAAACAAATCCAAGCTTGTATTGATAACCCAGAAACAGAAAAAGCCTGACGTGGAAGGTCAGGCTTTTAATCCAAATTCGATCGGAGAAAAGAATTGAATATGAAATCAAATTTAGCACATAAGCAGGGGGTAGACAACGATATTTCGTTACACCCATCCACTGCTAAAAAATTAGAGCGACAAGCCATGTCGAAAAAAGATGATGGGTATTCACCCTTGCCTAATTTCATCTGTGACGAAGGTTATCTAGCTGTATTAAGTGGGGATGCTATCAAGTGCATCGTTCTACTAAATCGTCACATCAAAGGATTTCACTTGGATCAAAAGTCAATGGGTGAAACCTTGGTAATGAAGATCACTGGAATTAAGGACAAGCGAACTGTACGTAAATGTATGGCTGATTTAGCCAAATACCAATTGATCAGCATTACTAAAACACTGGGTAAAAGTAGCTCTTACACCCTGACTTTAGATGATCGTATTTCTATTGAAGTGGTAGCATCAAATGCAACTACATCTAAAGTGGTTGCATCAAATGTAGTGACATCTCATGTCACCACACCAGTAACATCAAATGCTACTACACCAGTAACATCAAATGTCACCACCACTAGTGACATCAAATGTCACTCTGTAAAAGAAATAGATTTAAAAGAAAATATTAAAGAAAACTTTAAAGAGAGAAACGCGCAAGAAAATTCAGTTGACCAAGTACTAAATCTCTGGACACCAGATTTACATTCCCTGAATTCTTGGTTACAGCGATCAGGTGAAACCCCGATGACCCAAGAATTGGTAAATCAGATTTTAATTGAAGTGAATGCCCACTACGAACCACGTTTGAACGCAGGGCTGATCACAGATACTCAGATGTATTCAAACTTCGTGAAGTGGATCAAACGTAAATACACTCAAAAAACGTATCAATCCTCTGAAAAACCAAATTCTAATCTTGACGTGAATACAGCCTGGGCAGGCCAAGCATCGCAATATCACGCACCAGTGGATTCACCAGTCCATATTCCGGAGGACTTTGTATGAACGCAATGTCGATGTTGACTCAGGGATTAAAACAAACACAAGCGATCTGCTCGAAACACAAAACCGCCATGGTACAAGCAGGCCCTTTTCAGAAGTGCCCACAATGCGCCGTTGAGTTCCATGAAGAACAACTCGCACAAGCACAGGCTGAAATTGATCGTACCGTACGTGAAAAACACTTTGCTGGGGCAATGCTTCCAGAGCGTCATGCAACATCAGGTTTTAAGAATTACCTGGTCAAACATGCTGGACACCAGAATGCATTGAATCAGGTCGTTTCTTTTGCCAAGAACATGATCAATGGCCACAAAAACAACTTTGTGATGGTAGGGCCTACAGGCACCGGTAAAACCCATCTGAGTTGCGCTACGGCTCGGACATTGCTCAACAAGGGCAAGTATGCGCGTTACATCACCAGTGAGGATATGGCGCAGCGAATCATGAATGCATGGGAGCAGCCGGACGCTACAGAGAAGTCTGTGATTTATGACTTCACTCAATATGACTTGTTGATCCTAGATGAATACGGATTGCATGACCGTGATAAGCGCCGTGAGCTGGTTCATAAAGTTTTGTATGCACGCTATGACCGGATGAAGCCAACCATGCTGATTTCCAACCTAACGCTGGCTGAGTTGCAAAAGGATCTGGGTGATCGTCTTTGGTCTCGTTTCCAACAGGGCGGCCTAACCCTGGTGGAATGCAACTGGGCCGATCAGCGTGTAGGGGGTGAGATGTGAATCAACCAATTTTAGATGTGTGCTGTGGATCCCGAATGATGCACTTTGATCGCCAGAATCCAAATGTTGTTTATGGTGATATTCGAACCGAAAGCCATACGCTTTGTGATGGTCGAGCTTTGGAGATCTCACCTGATATTGAAATAGATTTTCGTGATATGCCATTTGATGATGGTCAATTTAATTTAGTTGTGTTTGATCCACCTCACTTGGTTCGAGCAGGTAAGCAGAGTTGGCTTGCTCTTAAATATGGGAAGTTGAACAAAGACTGGCGTGAAGATATTCGGAAAGGATTTGAGGAGTGCTTTCGCGTGTTGGCCACCGGTGGAGTTTTAATTTTTAAGTGGAATGAAACTCAAATTAAAGTTAGTGAGATTTTAGAGTTGACCGATCAAAAACCAGTATTTGGTCATATCAGTGGTAAGCGTGCAAATACTCATTGGATTACTTTTATGAAGTGGGGGACAGCATGAACACACCCACCATCCAGCGGTTTGAAGAAATCAAAGACATCCTGGTGTACGTGGCTTTTTCAAAACATGAGGTCACATCAGCAGAGCTGGAAGAACATGTATGTGACAAAACCCGAGCAGCCTTAAATCAGAAATTGCGAGGACTAGTCCAGGCGGGTTACTTGGCATTTAGATGTAATCATTGCACAAGACTGTATGTTGCCACTGAAAAGACTAAACAGCTATTTGGAGTGC
Organism: Acinetobacter lwoffii; assembly: GCF_024129435.1. Classification (GTDB taxonomy): domain Bacteria; phylum Pseudomonadota; class Gammaproteobacteria; order Pseudomonadales; family Moraxellaceae; genus Acinetobacter; species Acinetobacter lwoffii_F. The sequence goes on from NZ_JAMXXN010000006.1 coordinate 97,217, forward strand.
GTGATATGGGTGAGGTATGACCAGCTACTCAATTGCTGAATATAAAAAAATGGTTAAAGCCACCAAACCTAAAGGGCGTTCCAAGCGCCCTAAGGTCAAAGGCGAAAAAATACCAAATGAGTTTGAAGCGAAACTGGCCGGAGAACTCAAAACTTTAAAAATTGAGTTTGAGCAGGAATTTGAGTTTCACCCAAAGCGGAAATGGAGAGCAGATTTTCACTTAATTGATAAAAAGATTTTAGTGGAGGTTGAAGGTGGGATCTGGAGTGGTGGTAGGCACACAAGGGGTAAAGGCTACCTTGGGGACATGGAAAAGTATAACGCAGCAACAATGATGGGTTTTCAGGTAATACGGTTTAGTACAGAGCAAGTGAAGTCAGGTTTAGCGATACAGCAAATTGAAATGATGGTAGGGGAATAGGGATGAATGCGATGGTAGCTGAAAAAATGACAAACATTGAATGGCTGGGGCAGCAGTTAAGAGCAAAAACAGCAAATTATGAAGCAGATACACCACCAACAAATGAAATCCCTGTCAATTGGGAAGATCGTTGTGGCGCAATTGCTTTAATGCCAAATGATGAAACCAAGGCTTATGCGTCAATTTTGGTATGGGGTGATTATCGAGACAATACGGATAATTATTCCGTGGTCACAAAATACATCTCAGATTACTTATGGCGTATGGTGCAAGAGGAAATGGATAAGCAGCGTGAAAGTTTTGATATGCCGCAATTCTGCAAACACATTGCACGTATGGAGCTGTTTTATTCATTGCGTCCAAAGTTGCGTGAATACCATACATTGAAAGGCCGCTTAGTATTTTCAGGAATTGATTATATTGAACCAAATACTTATTCAAAACGCTATGCATGGCTAGGTAATGCAGTTGAACTTTTGCTCAAAGAGTTGAATGATGAGGTAGAGCATTATGCAGGCCAGTACCGGAAAAATTTAAGAAAATTGAGTGTTTGACATCCTATATGGATGTAAGGTATTCTTTTTCTATACTGGTCGTATTACGGTTCAACCGAGACCAAGTGTTATCTGATAAAATGTTGACTGCTAGGAAAGACTAGTAAAGGCTCATCGAAAGGTGGGCTTTTTTTGACATTGTTTGTTCATGAAAATAAGCGATAATGCCTTTTTGTTTTTGAGCTCTAATTGAAATGGCGATTTTAACTGTTAAAAAACTAGAAGATACTCTCGGTAAATTAGTGGCTGAAGGCGAAAAGCCTGAAAAGATTTTATTAGGCTATAAAGCGTATGGCGAGCTAATGAATGATCGTAGCTTTTTTGAGGAAGTGGCTGGCTCGGCAATGGATCCAAACAAACGAAAATATAAAAATATTAAAATTAAGGTTACTCAAGACGAATACCAGTTTAACGTGAAATGTCAAAAATAGGTTTAAGCATCAAGGAAAGCTCGCCAAATGGTGGGCTTTTTTATACTCATCATTTTAATAAATGTATTTGAAATACATATTTTAAAACTTGATTAGCAATATTTTTAAATAGGCCTATCCTTTATTCGTTGCAATTACTGCAACACACCCCCTAATCAGCGCAAAATGATAAGGGGAGCCCACATTGCCCTCTACAATGTGGGCTTTTTATTGTGATCAATAAAGTAACATTATGCTAATGAATAAATTATGGCTTTGTATAAAATGACCACCTAGATTCTATGCTGTAGTTTCTTTCCAATTTCAGCCTCCTTTTCCCAAAGGGGGTATTTTTTTATCCAGAGAAAAGTATGCTCCAATTTATATTCTGCTTATTCGGTCTTCACGGTGTAACTGAGATCAGTGATAACCAGAAAGAGTGCCGTGATTGCTTGAAAGAGGTTGGGTGATTACCCCTTGGTCTAAAGAAGCAAATAATTATATTTAGTTAGATAAATTATTTGCTAAGATACAGGTGTATAAAAACAATGAAAGAAATTGTTGACCTGACATAAGCCTGCTTAATTTGGGAGAGTTAAGTGGGTTTTTTTAAATTTCAATATTTAAAGAAGTGTATTAACATTGTTGATATGGCTAGGCTTGCTCAAGCCGACCTAGGTATCATCCTGCTTTTATATGTGAAAGATAGAAGCTTATGAAAATTATTTATAATGTGTCACTTATTATTGCAGCAGTGACTTTGACTGCTTGTGCAGGTACTCCTGATACAGAAATTGTTCACAAGCCTGAGATGATGAAAAAATGCGTGCCTGAAAGTGCAGCAAAATTAGCACGTACGACATTATCGAGCGAGGCTGATATCAAATCAAAAACAAATTCTGAAGTTGTTAGACTGGTTGCACCGGGCCAACCTATAACTAAAGATTATCATCCAGGACGAGTTACTGTAATTGCTGATCCACAAACCCAAACTATTCTTAAGGCATTTTGTGGTTAAAATTTAAATCTATGCATAGAACCTCCTTTGGGAGGTTTTCCCGTTATCATTGTTAAAAGTCTGGGGAATGCACTAGATAACTATTGCGACAGTTCATTATTTTTCTGATTAAGCAGAATATATAGACTGTTGTTAAGCCTGCAACCGATACTTTCTTATTCGGTATGATTAATTTTTTATTCCAACAAGACAGAAACTTATGAAAATTATCCAGAATTTATCTTTAATTCTAGTAGCAGTCACATTGACAGCGTGTGCAAATAATCCTGAACAGATGCCTTCTCATCAACCAAATACGATGACTAGCTGTGTAGCAGAGGAAGCAACCAAACTTGTTGGACAAACTGGTTTATCTGAAGCAGCAATTAAAGCCAAGACTAATGCTGAAATTGTACGTATGGTAGCACCTGGCCAACCGGTAACTTTAGATTACCGTTTAGAGAGAGTTACGGTAGTAACTGACCCACAAACTAAAATTATCGTTCAAGCATCTTGTGGCTAATAGCTCAAGACTGAATAATAAAAAAACCATCTTCGGATGGTTTTTTATTGGGTAATGTTCATGGATCCAGACCTCTATAAATGTTTAACCGCCAAAGGCCCAATCAAAACCAAACCCCGCAATAAGCCACTACCGAAAGCTAAAGAAAAATACTTAGAAGCAGAAGAGACCTTATTCCAAGAATTAGAAGAACATCGAATTGGTTATCGTCGAAAGTTTCAATTTGAATCAACCAAAAATTGGCGCTTTGATTTTTATATTGTGAAGTTGAATCTCCTTATAGAAATCGCGGGTAGCCCATGGTCGGTTGGTCGTGGTGGGAAAAAGATAGCGAATTCATTTAATAAGTATGATCTTGCTGACGATCAAGGTTATACATTTGTGCGCCTTGAACCTCATCAAATTGAATCGGGTTATGCAATTAACTGGATTCGAAGTCAGTTAGAGAGATTAGAAGATGGAACAGTTCAGACCATTCCCACCGACGGATCTGATTGATCAGGCTGAGGAAGAGGAAGCGATTCGCTTGGCACCGGCACCAGAGCTTAAAGAATGGGTCTTTAAAAATTGGCTTACTCTCGGCGGTGAACTACATAACCCGGATCATGACCATATTGCTGAGCTACTTCACGACAATGAAGAGTTTCTTGCATTCGCCTGGGCTTCATCGGCCGCCGTAGCGAAAAAACGTATGGTGCTTGGGCAATGTGAAAAGGTCATGTTTAACCAAGGTGGCTGGAAGAAAGCACGTCAAGAACAGCAAATGCGTGATTGGTACGGCTTTGTACCTCAGTACCTGATCACTGTGGATGCTGCATTCTGTGAACAGGCTTCAGATCGTGAATTCTGCCGGTTGATTGAGCATGAGCTGTATCACATTGGGGTTGAGCGCGATGAAGACGGTGAAATCATTTATAGCGATATGACCGGACTGCCTAAGCATCACCTGGCTGGCCATGATGTTGAAGTGTTCTTTGGTGAAACAAAACGATGGGGTGCGGACGAGTCTGTTAAAAGACTTCTAGAAATTGCCAAGAATGCGCCGTTTGTATCTGAAACAAGTATTGCTGCGTGTTGTGGGAACTGTGTTATCGGCTAAATTTTTTGCCCACTTTCCTTGATGTACCTTGATGGATGGTGATTTATGGCAAGACTTAAAAAACATGAAAAAGTATTTATAGTTCGAGCACTTGCCCAATTTATGACCCCCACTCAAGTAGTAGAGGACATCAAGGTAAAATTAGGAGTTGATGTTTCCCCACAACAAGTGGAGACATATGACCCTACCAAAGTTGCTGGTGCTGACTTATCACAGGAATTTGTAGATCTATTTAATGAAGCACGTAAGCAATACATTGCCCAGCCGATCTATAACATTGAAGGTGCTAACGATATTGTGCAGCTTCAGATACTGAGTGATTTGCTGGTTTCAAAAAAAGGTAACGTGGTGATGGCAATCAAACTGATTGATCAGATGCAGAAGATTGTCAAAGGCCACTATGAAAAGAAAATAGAGATTACCGGTAAAGATGGTGGACCTATTCAGCAAGAAACTAAATCAATGCATCAATTCACACCAGATGAGCTTAACGGACTATCCGCGCAAGAGCTTTCGCGTTTAGCAATTAATGGCAAGTTATGACTTATGCAATCGAAGATATAGCGCCACTAATTAAAGAGTGGACGATCAATACACGTCTGCCTGAAATCATTGAAGAGATGAAACGGCGCTATTACTACCGGATGCTGATAGAGCAGAATGAACTAAGTCGAGAGGCTGAAATCTACAAATGTAAGAATGATCCGGCTCATTGGTTTAATCACTGGGTATGGACTTATGATCCACGGGGCATGCCTTTTGGACTGCCGGCGAATATTCCTTTTGTTTTGCGTCCTGGTCAGGTTGAACTCGTTGATTGGCTGATTGAACGTGAAGGTACCCAGACACACGGTTTAATTGAAAAAAGTCGTGACGAAGGGATGAGCTATGTAGTCCTGGGCTTTTATTTGCACCGGTGGTTATTCGTTGAAGGTTTTGCTGGTGGCGTCGGTAGCCGTAAAGAAGATCTGGTTGATAAGAAAGGCGATCCAAAAACGTTACTGCACAAATTCAGGGATATGTTTTCCAAGTTGCCGGACTGGATGAAGCCTAAAGGCTTTGTTGAGAAAGTGCATGACAACTACATGCGAATCATTAACCCGGACAACGGCGCAACCGTCACTGGTGAAGCTGGTGACAACATTGGCCGTGGTGGTCGTACCACAATGTACTTTCTGGATGAATGGGCATTTGTAGAGAGACAAGAAGCTGTAGACGCCGCAATCTCTCAAAACACCAACGTACACATCAAGGGATCCACTCCAAACGGTATTGGGGATAAGTTTCACCAGGATCGTTTTAGTGGACGTTACGCCGTATTCACAATGGCATGGCGTGATAACCCAGATAAGAATTGGCAGGTCGAATTTAATGGCAAGCTAATTCATCCCTGGTATGAAAAACAATTGGCCACACTAGACGATATTGTTTTAGCTCAAGAGGTTGATATTGACTATGCCGCCTCGGTAGAAGGTGTGTTGATTCCATCAGCATGGGTGCAAGCTGCAGTTGATGCTCATCTTAATTTGAATATTCAGCCTTCAGGCGAACGTATGGGTGCGCTTGATGTGGCAGATGAGGGTAAGGATAAAAACTCTTTTGCCGCACGTCATGGCATCGTACTGCAGTATTTGGATACTTGGTCAGGCGTTGGTGATGACATCTTTGGCACAACTCAGAAAGCTATTGATGCTTGTCTTGATCTACGTTTGAACTCGTTTTATTACGATGCCGATGGTCTGGGTGCTGGTGTACGTGGTGATGCCCGAGTCATTAATGAGCAGAATAGATCCAAAGGTATTCCGGAGATCGAAGCAAATCCATTCCGAGGCTCAGGTGCGGTGCACAACCCGGAGCAGGAAATGGTTGAGGCGCGGAAAAACGTGGACTTCTTTGCCAATCTTAAAGCTCAGATGTGGTGGTCATTGCGCATAAGATTTCAGAATACTTATCGAGCCTTACAGGGTATGCAATATGACTCAGACAATCTTATTTCGCTCTCAACCAAAGATATAAACAAGCAGGAGCTTGAACAGCTCAAGCGAGAGTTATCACAACCCACTTATACAAAAAATGGTGCAGGCAAAATCCTAGTCAATAAGCAACCAGACGGGGCTTTATCTCCAAACCGAGCAGACGGCGTCATGATTTGCTTTAGTGATATCAAGCCGCCTGAACGTTTAAGGCCGGGTGGAGGTGGTTCACGTAGTTTTTAATCAAGGTTTTTAAAATGGCAAAATCCAAAAACAAGCAGAAAGAGACCAAGCCAAAAGCAGCAGGCTTGTTAACCGAAGTTGCTGTTGAAAAACTTGCGTTCAGTATGGGGCGTGCGGCTGATGTTGATGAAGTCTTGCGCAAGGCTGGTGTTACCCGGCAGCGTTTAAGTGTGCTCATGGCTGATGATGAAATATCACAGGCTATGGAAACCCGGCTTGACTCGGTGATTAATGCGCCATGGCGATTCAAAGAAGATCATGGGGAGCAAACTGAGTTCTTAAAAGAGCAGGTTGCTTACTGGCACAATGAAATTATTACTGGTGCGTGGGAAGCGTGTCCATTTGGCTATTCAGTCATGGAGGCCAATTATCAGGTTCTTGAGGATGGCAGGTTTACACTTAATGGCATTCAAGTGAAGCCACTTGAGTGGTTTGAGCCAAAGAATAACGGTGAACTAATTTATCGTGAGCCACAGGCCAATACAGAAATCAATGTATTTCAGAAGTGGCCATTAAAGTTCTTTTTAACTCGACGTAAGCCTTCATTTAAGCAGCCTTATGGCGACCCGTTACTATCAAAGCTGTATTGGTTATGGTTCTTCAGAACTAACTCTACCAAATTCTGGGTTAAGTTCCTGGAGCGTTTCGGCTCCCCACTACTTGTAGGCAAGGTGGGTGGCAACAGTCGAACCCAAGATGATATTGATGCGATGACTTCCGCATTATTGAATGCTCATTCGCAATCAGTTATCTCGATTGGATCTGAAGATGATGTAGGTACAGTAGGTACAAACTTCTCGGGTGCAGGTAGCTCAGCATTTGAGGCATTTGATACCGTTTTAACACGCCGTATTCAAAAGGTTGTATTAGGCCAGACCCTTACATCGGGAACTGATGGCACAGGGAGTCGTGCGCTGGGCGAAGTACATGAAAATGTGCGTATGGATAAGCGTAACTCAGACTTACGCATGATCACCCCGACCTTTCAGGATATCGTCGATGCGATTTGTTTCCTGAATGGATTTGAAAAGCACACGATTATTTTGGGTGGTGAGCAAGACCTGAATGTAAAAGTAGTTGAGCGTGACTTAAAGCTGAAAGAGCTGGGTGTTGATTTTACTGATCAGTATGTAATGGAGACTTATGGCATCAAGCCTGAGCACTTTAAAATGCGTTCAGAGCAGATTCCAGCTAATACCCAGTTTAGTGCTTTACCGCGTCAAGCATTTAACTTTAAGGCCTCAGCAAACAAGCTTTCGCCAGAGCAGCAAGAAGTTGAAGAACTGACTGATGCACAGGATGAATTGCAGCTATTAAAACCGGATCAGGTCAAGGAATTGGTATTCAAGTCTGATAGCCCTGAAAGTCTGGCTTATAACCTGATGCAATTAATACCTGGTGCAACTCAGACACAGTTCACGGCCAATCTGGATCAGGCTTTGTATGCTGCGGATGTGTTGGGGTATGTGGCGGCTCAAAATGGGAAGTAAGTTATGCAACCAGTCACATTCCTTGAGGCACTTCGGTTTGCTCACAGTAAAAAAATCGTGCTGCCTGATGAGTTTTATTCAATGGATCTAAAGACCCGGCAGATGGCAACTACGGTTAGCTTTCTATCGAGTCTTGAGCAGATTGAAACTGTCATTAAGGCGGTGAATAAATCGATTGCCGACGGCGGTACTTTTAAAGATTTTCAGAAGCTCATTGAAGAATCTGAAATCATTCTGCCAAAGCACTATCTGGACAATGTATTCCGTACCAATATCCAAAGTGCTTATGGTCATGGCCGGTGGCAACAACAGCAACGGAACAAGGCCAAGCGACAATATCTGATGTACTCGGCGATCAATGATAGTCGCGTGCGTCCCAGTCATTTGGCTCTGAACCGGATTGTATTGCCGATTGATCACCCGTTCTGGCTAACACATTACCCGCCGCTGGGCTTTCGTTGCCGCTGCACCGTGATTGCCTTAACTGAGAAGCAGGCATTGAAATACGGCATTACACCTGACGATCAGTTGCCTGAGATAGCTAAAGCCTTAGATTGGAGCTCTCATCCATTGCAGTTTGGTGAGCTTGAATCACTGGTGGATAAAAAGATTAGTGCTTCGTCCCTGGATAAAGAGTATTTGCTTGAGCAAAAAGAGATCATTAGAGCGGAATGGACGGCGAGCAAAAAGCTCACCAGTCTATTTGCTCCGATAGATGATAAAACTCGGGACTTATTCGATACGGTGGCCAATACAGTAATACCACTTGATCCAAGCATTCGACCAAGTGCGATTCGCACCTTCTTGGACTATGTGCAGGGAAATGATGCCGCACTGACTGGCTATTTAAACTCTGCTACAGGCTCACTAGCTGATGATGTACTTAAGCGCTGGCTGAGTATCGATATGGCAGCGATTCAAGCTGTAGCAAGTAATACGGCTTCAACCGTGGTGGGTGCTGCAACACTTAATCAAGTAGCGGCTTATCAGGTAGGGCAAAAAGTTCAATTGAATGCGCCGTTGCTGATGGTAGATACAGCTTCAGATATCGCAATTAAGATTGAGAATGCGAAAGGCTTGGGTGTTGATCTGGATATGTTGAATGCAGGCAACGGCGTTTTGATACCAATGGGATTGTCTTTTGAGGTAGTTTCGATTGAAGCGATTGAAGCGATTGAAGCGATTGAAGCGATTGAAGGGCAATTAATTTATACATTAAAAGTTTTGGTGAATTAAATGACAACAAAATTAAGCCTTTCAACCACCCCGGTGCGTGTATCGAATGGAAGTAAAGAGGTACATGTGACCGTTAATAAGGGTTCTAAGCCACGATATGCAATTAGTGTTGCTCAGCCCAATACAAATCAATACCACGTGCTTTTAGAGCCAGTGATGAATATTGGTGAAGGCTATACCGTGTGGATGTGGAAGGGTGATTCTGACCCACTGGAAATCGTTTACTCAGAGAAAATGTAATGATCAAAACACCGCTTAGCACCGTTTTAGGCGGTGCATTTTGGACACCGGGAGCCACTGTGATTGGTGGCAACACCCCAACCTTTGACCAGCAGATTTTGAAACTCTTTGCAAATGGCGAGCAGGGCTTCTATTACGATCCCAATGATCTAACTACGATGTTTCAGGATGCTGCGGGGGTTATTCCTGTGACTGATGTAGGGCAGCCTGTGGGGTTGATGTTGGATAAGAGTAAAGGTTTGGAGTTAGGTGCTGAGTTAATCACTAATGGCACATTTGACACTGGTATTGAAGGTTGGGATAGTTACTCAGCAACGCTTGAGTATAGTGGGTCGCAGTTAAAAGCTACCGCAACAGCCAGTACATCGGGTAGTGTTTCCCAAGCCATATCAACAGTCTCAGGTAAATTCTACGTCATATCTTGTGAGATTACGCCTGACTTATCGAATACGGTAAAAGGATTGGGCAGGCTCAATATTATGAGTGGAGGTGTCAATAGTTATACAGAAGGTGGATTGACAGACGGTGTTAGGAATAAAGTTCAAATAATTGTTAAGGCAAATAGTGCTCTTATGACAATTAACATAGGAATAGCAAAAGTAGGTTTTTGGGGGGGTGTCGGTGCTACTTTATATATTGATAACGTATCTGTCAAAGAACTGACAGGTAACCACGCATACCAAACCACATCGGCAAGCCGCCCTATCCTTCGTAAAAACGATGTAACAGGCGCTAATTATTTAGAATTTGATGGTTCTGACGACTTCTTGCAGACAAATAGTGTTGACTTCACCGCTGTTGATGAGATGACAGTAATTGCCGCTATACGTGGTATTGGTGGTGCGTTGAATAGTATAGTTATTGAGAGTAGTCCATCGGGGTTCGCAACAAACGGTTCATTTGGTGTGAGATACCCAGGTATCATCGGCAATACATTAACATTTACATCAAGAGGGACTGCTTATGCACAAGTAAATGCAGGTTCAAATCTTATTCCTCCACAATCATTGGTGTTAACAGGCTCGGCTAAGATTTCAACAAGTGTGATGTCAATTCGTGCGAACGGTGTAGCTTATTCGGAAACATTAAGTCAGGGCAGTGGTAATTATGGTAACTACCCTTTATACATCGGCAGACGCGCAGGGACTTCACTCCCACTCAACGGGCATCTATACGGCATTATCGGCATAGGTAAACTGATCCCTGAATCGGATGTCAAAAGAATCGAACAAGGCCTTGCTAAGTTCTTGGGGGTAACACTCAATGTTTAATCTATCAGTCGTAAACATCGTCCCCGATGCCCACAAGGGCGCGATCAATCAGATTGCTGAAGCTTATGGCTGTGGGCCTAACAACTTGTCAGTAAAACTACAAGGTGAAGACGGCATTTATTGGGGCTGTCATTCGTGGTGGAAGCCAGAAGATTATGCAGTATTCAGTGATGATGAATTACGACAGCAGGTAGTGCCTACCGAGTTACAACCAGCCCTTGAGTTTCTGTATGAGCGCCTGATGCTTGATGGTGATGCTCGGGAGAATTGGCAGACTGCATTAGCTTTAAATGGGCTTTCTGAAGTTCTGGAAGAAAATCAAACATGACCGCCGAAAGGGCGGTTTTTTATGGAGCATGAAAAATGCCAGATCCAAATGAAGAGCGGCTGAAGTATTTATTTAATGCCTCTGCGATTGAGGTACCCAAAGCCGAAGAAGGGCAAAAACGAAAATTCAAAGGCACTGCTTATGCCGGTGGTCGTGTAGATGGTCACTGGTATTGGGGACGCTCTGGCGTGGTCTTTGATCTTGATGGAATTGAGATTGATAAGCCGACAGCCTTACTTGAAGAACACTTCGGCTCAAGTCGAATTGGTGTCGTTCAAACCGTGGATACAAACGGAAAGATTGATGTATCAGGTGATTTCCTTACAAACGCCAAAGCACAGGAAATTGTCCAGGACTCTGATGACGGTTTCCCGTTCCAGATGTCGATGATGATTGATCCGGGATCGATTGAAGAAGTGTCTCAAGGCAAAACGGTCACTGTAAATGATCAGTCGTTTGAAGGCCCAATCACCATCTTCCGTCAAAACCGTATTCGTGAATTTACGATCTGCTCGACTGGTGCTGATCGCAACACATCAATTAAAGCCTTCTCGGGCAAAGCCAATCCAAACCCAACCAAAGAGGACACAGACGTGACCGAATTAGAAAAAGCACAACAGGCCAAAGAGCAGGCAGAACGTGAGCGTGATGATGCCTTGGCTGAACTTAAGCAGTTCAAAGCACAGAAACGTGCTGATGAAATTACAGCTTTAGAAACTGAGCTGAAAACACAGTTTAGTGCTGAAGATAAAACCGCTTATACCAATATGGATGATTCGGTTTTTACCTTCGCGGCTAAGCAACTTCGTCAGTTCTCGGCAGGTAATACACAACCACCAGCTGCACAACAGCCACAGCCTGCACCAAATGTAAATCCGGCATTTGCTCACCTGTTTAGCCATCAAGCTAATCCGGGACAAGGTGGCCAGTCGAATAATACCGACACTCACAAATTCACTTCTGGTGCACAAGCATTTGCAGAACAAAAGGGGAAATAATTCATGGCTATTCACTATGTACCGCCTATTTCGGTCACTTCAAAACGACTGATCCTGGACAATGAAAAATTACGTCGTGCTAATGCCAAGGTGCCAACCGCTACAGCATTTAAATACGGTGATCTATTAACGCTGTCAGATGCCAATGTGCTGGCCCATGCCACTGATGAAAAAACATGGGATGTGATTTGTGGTCAGGATGTGTCGGCTGCAGAAGCCACAATCAAGGCCGCTGATGGGATCGAAATCCCTGTGTATTACGGTGGCGTCTTCAATGTTGAAGCCGTGTCATTAAACGGAACTTTGCTCACTACTGCGAAATATGATGCAGCGCGTGCCAAGGCAACTAAAAACAAAATCGAACTTTCTAAGGTGTAATTAACATGCCACAGTCTTTTAATCTTGAGGGCACTCCGCTCGAACTTCTTGATGTGGGTGAACTCGCACTGATTCACTCGAATTACCGTCCGATGGATACCTGGCTTTTAGACAAGCTTTTCCCAAATCGCCCGTTATTCAACCGTGATGATGTACCTTTGGCCGAAGTATCTGCCGAACATGATCTGGCACCACTGGTATCACCGCAACAGCCTGGTAAGCCATTTGATACCACGCAATCAGGTGAAGTACGCCATGTTAAACCGGCTTACTACAAGCCAAAGAACCAAGTCACTCCGGCAGAAACTTTTGAAATTGCCTTGCTTGAGCGCTTACGTACTGCAGGTATCATCTCAACTGGTAACCAGCGATTATCTGAGCAAGAGCAAATGATCATTGCCCAGATCTCGGTAATGAAGCGCAACCACGATGCAATTGATAACTCAGTCCTCATGATGGCAATTGATTTACTGAAAAATGGTAAATACGCGCTTCACTCCGATGATTATGAATACAACCTGGTGGATTACCGTCGTGATGCATCTTTAACATTTACGCCGTTAACCAAGTGGAATGAAGTTGGTGCTAAACCAGTAACTGATATCCGCACTATGCTTGAACGTCAATTGGCTGCTGATGGTGGTGAAGCTAAGCTATCTGTTATGTCTGGCTTGGTTTGGGCAGCTCTCTGGAACAATGAAGAGTTTAAGAAAGAGTTCATCACGCCGTATGCCGGTATTTCTGTTCCAGTGAATCCAAGCTTTGGTGTCAAAGAATCTGCGACATTCAAAGGTACTTTTGATGGAATTGAATTCTGGGTGTATGACGCGACCTACCGTAACAAAGGTCAGGTGAAGCGCTTTATTCCTAAGGATTACTTCTCACTGATCTCTGATACTAATGGTTCAGTTGCTCACTGTAAGATTAAAAACATGTTGGCCAACGGCGTTGCTCAGCAATACTTTGATCGTCAGTGGTACTGCGAAGATCCAAGCGGAATCATGCTGATGACTGAATCTGCTCCACTGGTTGTGCCGTCTAATAAGAACGGTGTGGTTGGTGGTACTGGCTTTATCACCCTATAAGGAGCAAGACATGCCGAAGTACACAGCAAAACAATCCATCGGGCATTTTATGCCAGGTGATGAAATCAAAGGGCTTGAAGCTAAACAACTTCAGGCCCTTTTAGCATCTGGGGTTATTGAAGAATATCAGGAGCCGGAAGAGCCAGAAGCAGACAATACCGCTGCACGTTTGGCTGAACTTGAAAAGGCCAATGCTGAACTGACTGCAGTAAATAAAACCTTAGCAGATGACAAAGCCAAAGCTGATCAGGAAATTGCTGAGCTAAAAGCAAAGGTGGCTGATCTTGAAAAGGCCAAGCCTGCTACAAAACCTAAAGCAGATGCCAAGCCTGCAGACGAAACCAAGTAGGTGATCTATGTATGCGACTGAATCAGATTTGGTCGCACGATTTGGCGATGAGATTGAAAATCTGAAAACGATGCTTCCTTCTCAATCATCTGTCCAGGATGCAATTCAGGATGCAACAGAGGAAATTAACGGTCACATCGGCGGTCGTTATCCTTTGCCGCTGCCTAATGTGCCGAGTAATTTAAAGCGTATGACGTGTGATATTGCACGTTATCGCCTTTACTTTCAGCAACCAACCGAAGAGGTTCGACAGCGCTATGAGGATGCAATTTCTTTCCTTAAGCGTGTTGCTGACAACAAAGCACACTTGCAGATCCAATTGCCTGTAACAAACCAGATCGTGGATGACCAACCTAAAGGGCGACCTTCAACGGCGCCAGTCGGTACTTCATATACCGGTGGTGTATTTGGAGATTCTATTCTGGATCAAATGCCCAGCATGAAGTGAGGTGCTTATGGCTTTTGCAATAACCATTCAGGCAGATAGTTCACCTATCGAAGCAATCCTTGCTCGCTTAAACCAGTTCGATGTCGATAAGTCAAAGATGTTTAACGACATTGGCGATGCCATGCTTTATGCGACAAGGAAGCGATTTCAATATCAATATGATGTTGATGGTAACCCGTGGAAAGTTTCATGGCGCGCTCGTTTGCAAGGTGGGGAAACGGGCCGCGATAGAGGTGATTTACTCAATGGTATGAGCTACAACGTTTTGAACAATGGCGTGGAGTGGGGTGCTAATCAAACTTATGCGCATGTTTTTCATTATGGTGCTCATATCACCCCCAAGAACGGTCAATACATTACGTTTGCGGTGGCAGGGCAATATCGAAAAGTAAAAGAGGTGAACATTCCATCCCGTACTTTTCTTGGTATTAATTCGGAAGATGAGGCGAAAGTCTTAGACATTGTCGGGAGTTTTATAGATGAGCACCTTCTTCGCGGTGCGTGATGAGATTGCAGAAAAACTGAAAGAGATTCCAGAATTTCTAAAGATCTATACGCCGTTGAATTCAGTCAGCGTAACAGAGATGTCGCAAGTCACGCCGTCGGCACACGTCAATTTTGTTCGTATAGATAAAAAGGCAAGTGCAGGTCGTGGAAGCATCAACCAGATCGGCCAGCAATGGGCGGTTACGGTGGCATGTCGCAATGCTCAATCTCAAATGACCGATGGACGTGCTGTAAGTGATGAAGCGGGGTTTTTGACTGAGAAGGTGATTCAACTGCTTTCCGGTTGGCAGCCTCAAGCATCACGTACGGCGCTGGAATTTATCTCAGTTCGGGATGGCTATAGTCCAGGCTTTGCATATATCACGATTATCTTTGAATCACAAAAATTCATTTAGGAGCCAGTCATGGCAAAACAATACAAGGCAACTCAGCCTGTCGGTCGCTTTAAAAAAGGCGATGTCGTTGGCGGGTTGGATGACGCACAAATCAAAAAATTACTGGCAGATGGTGTGATTCAGGAACTTCCTGAAGCTAAAGCTGCTCCAGCCAAGAAAACCACAGGGGATGAAAAGTAATGGCTAAAGAATATATCTCGTTGCAGGGTAAATTCTATTTATCCAAGCTAACCAATGGCATTGCTGGCGCTATGCGCCATCTGGGCAACGTGCCTGATTTTGAACTTGAGATTAGTGCAGATGTTATTGAGCATCAAGAGTCAACATCAGGCAATCGCACAACCGACTTTACGATGGTAAATACAACTTCTGTGAATTTCTCTGGAACACTTGAAGAAGTAGACAAAGACAATCTGGAGTACATCGTATCTGGTACCAACTCTGAAGTTACAAGCAAAGCGATTGCTGATGAATCACTAGGTACTGTGGTTGCTGGTCAGGAAATTCAATTAAAGGGTTATAATTTATCAGAAGTGACCTTTAAGGACTCAACCAGCAGCACACCAAAAACACTTACTGATGATCAGTACACCGTAGATGCTAAGTTTGGCACTGTGATTTTTCATGATGTAGCAGACCTCACGATGCCGATCCTAGCCACCTACACAACTGGTGCCGTAACACATACCACTTTGGCAAATAACTTCAATGAAGAATATGAATTGTTCTTTAAAGGGGTGAACACGGCAAATGGTAAGCACATGGCTGTGCGCTTATGGCGAACTAAAAAGTCACCTGAAACCACTTTCCCATTAATTCATGAAGAATTGGGTCAGTATGAAATCTCTGGTCAGGCCTTATCTGATGTGGGTAAAGAAACAGACCCAACACTTGGCTTATATGGCCATATCGTAACGATTCCGGCAGCAACAGCACCGTAACCTTTCGCAGGTACAAAGAACTCCACGGCGCTATGCGTCTTTTTTTGTGCCTGTTTTTAGATGACTTTGAATTGTATTAACTAGTTTCTACAACCCAAAGTCATTTACCACCCTATTGACAGAAAAGTATATTTTTAAAGCGAAGCCGGCCTAACAAGTCGGCTTTTTTAATGCCTGCAATTTGGGCAAACCGCTGGCTAGGTTGATCCCCGAAAGGAAGATGGTCGTTTCGACTATTCATTGCATCTTCTTGCCAGTGTTTCTTTTTTAATGAGTAGTCGGAGCATATCAATGAATGCAATCGTAAAAATTGAAAACCAAACCCCATTTATTGAAGTTGAATTAAATGGAAAGGTGCAGCTTGGAGTAAACGCCCGCGACTTACACAAGATGCTTGAAGTGAAGGCGGAATTCTCTCACTGGATTAAGCGTCGAATTAAGCAGTGTAAATTTGAAGAAAATTATGACTACACCCTTGTCGTCAAAAAAGACGAGCAGGTATCGGGTGCAAAATATTTAAATGAATACATTATCTCGGTAGATATGACTAAGCACCTTGGGATGATGGAGCGCAATGAAAAAGGTCATGAGATTCGCAAATACTATATTGAACAAGAAGAATTAGCGCGTCAGCTTAAAGATGGTCTTCAGTCGCGAATCGGACATATATCAGCACAAGTCGAAATGATTACCCAATCACTTTCTGAGGCTGGTCGATTCTTGTCAGTAAATGGAAAACAAACTAAGCCAGCACTACTAAAAGAATTGGATGAACTGATTAAGGAAGCGCAACCATCCTTAGATTTTGATGAGGATAAAGATAATGACAAATAATGTTCCTGCTTACATTGTGGTGGAGTGCAGACCAAGCACAGAAGAAGATGGTTATGCCGATATTGTTATTCATAACGACACCTACATTTTTGAAAGTGTAGAGCCGGTAGAAAACCTGCGCGCAGCAATGCTAATAACCATTGATATTGAGCGAACCAAGCCAAACCATCGACACATCACACTGCATGCCGAAAGCATCCTGAAACTATGCAAAGGCATACAAGGTGTGACGCAAAGCTAATAATTATCGCCACCTTCGGGTGGCTTTTTCGAGACCCCATCATGAACGATTTTTTCTTAGCAACAAATCGCAGCATCAAAGTGAATGACATCGAAGTGCGTCAGATCCAGATGAAAGACTTTGATACCTGGGCGGTGCATGCTGAAGTATTAAAGAACTTTATCAAAGACCAAAATCATTCAGATGAGATTTTGACAGGGCTATTTAAGGCTCATGGGGTGCAAGTCATTTCGGCCATGGCATGCGTCACTGATCTGAACAGTGAATCACTGGTAGAACTTGCCGCTAATGAGCAAGGGTTTAAAGAGCTACTTAAGGCAGTGCTTCTGATCAACCAGGCTTACTTCAAATACGAAAAGCCAAAACGCGGCATCAAAAAGAAAGATGACTCCACTTGGTTTGATTCATTCCAGTTTTTGGTATCAACGGGCCACCAACATAGCGAAATCATGGAAATGACCTACGGTGCATTCCAGGGCTACGTTAAGGCTGCAAATAAGCTGTATAAGCAGGGAGTCTTCAATAACGCCGTTGCAGCGCGTGTAGCCCAGTCTGATAAGAAAGGTTTTGAGTCATTTAAGAAAGAAATGGTTTCTGATTGATCAAGTAACACCCTAAAGTTATGATGTGGAAATAACTATTTAGGGGGTTAGTGTGAAAAAATTATTATTAGCTTTATGTTTGGTGTCGGGGTTCACGTATGCAGAAAGGACAACTACCAGCATTCGCACTCCATCCGGTGATTTGGTAAGAATTGGGGATAGTCATCAGGCACTTAAAAGTAAACTTGAGCTTGGTAAGCCGAGATTCTACGTCCTGGAAGATGGAAGACTTCACTGTGCAGCTACTGAGTATGTAAAACAGGTAGATTTACAGGAATACACTGTTATTTTATGCCGAGACAGAATTGTGAAAATCTTATGGCGTAATTTGTAATGAAAAATAAATTAATTGCAGCATTCCTTTGGTTTTTTGGGGTGGTCTTTATTATTAGAGGGTTGTCACTGCTTGGCGAGAGCTTTTTAGGCAGTATATTTATGATATTGGCTGGTATTTTGATGTTACCCCCAATTCAGAAAAAGATAACTGAAATAAGTCCATCTATTAAAGGTCTCTGGTTGGGTGTGGGTATATTTTTCTTATTGGGTTTTTCAGGCATGCTCCTTCAAGCTTCAGAAGAAAAAGCTTTAGAAAATGGTACAGCAAGTCCTGAGCTATTGGCGCGTGAAGCAGATCGTAAAGCACATGCTGAAGAGCAAAGAAAATCTACTGCTGAGCGTGAAGCTACAAAAGCAGCTGAGAAAGAACGGCGTGATCAGGAGAGAGAGGCGCGTGATCGTGCTATTGCAATGCAGGTGGATGCTGAAATTGCATTGAAGAACTTCCTGAAAGATCCTGAAAGTGCACAAATACGTAATCAGAACGGTATGTGTGGTGAAGTAAATAGCAAAAACAGTTTTGGTGGTTACACTGGATTCAAACGATTTATAGCAAGTCCTGCGATAGTTGCTATCGATGGGGAGAATATAGAATCTAGTGAGTTTCAAACTGTATGGGAAAAGTTTTGCACATAATGCTTAACATCTAATTTTTATAACCCTGCCCCTGAGCAGGGTTTTTTATTGCGCAAAGTTCAGAGGTTTATATGTCCGGTAAAAACTTAACCTTCAAATTGATCCTGGATGGAGATTCCAAGGGGTTAGTACAGAATGCTAAAAGTGCAGAGAAGGCTTTTAGTGATTTACAGCAGGCAATTAAACAGGGGACAGCCAGCTTTGAGGGTGAGGCTAAAAAGACATCGGATGCTGTTTCTAAAATTGTGCCGAAAGAATCCTTGGAATTAGCTGATAAGCTGAAAGCTACACTAAACAGTGCAACGGAAGCAATCAAAGGTGCAGGGGATGGAGCTAAAGAAACAGCTGATAACTTCAAGGACTTTGGTAGTAAAGCGGAAAAAGCTATCGATCTACTGAAAGCTGACCTGGTGACAGCAAAGCAGGCGCTTCAGGATTTCTCAAAAACGAATGCTTCACCGCATGACATTGATGCTGCTCAGCAAAAAGTAAACCTGTTAGAGAACGAAGTAGAACAGGCAGAGGTAGCGTTTAAGGAATTTGATAGCGCCGTAAATAAAGCCAATGTAGAGCTTAAAGAGACTGGCAGCGCAGCAGATAAGGCCAAGCAAGGATTTGGAACTATTAAAGCAGCCATTGGCACCCTTGCAGCAGGCTTGGCGGGGTTAGGGCTTGGCCTCACTGTTAAAGAGCTATTGCAGACCGCTGACGCTACTCAGCAGATGGGTGAGCGGATCAAGAACGCCACCAGCAGCACAGAAGAATACAACATGGTTCAGGCCAGGCTTTTAGAGCTGGCTAATAAGACCTTCCGGCCACTTGAAGAAGCTCAGGAGGTATATCTAGCTACATCTGGAACCATGAAGTCGTTAGGCTACTCAACAGAGCAAATCCTGACAGTTACAGAGAGTCTATCCCTATCCTTTACCCATAACGCCACCAGAGCAGACCAAGCAGCATCAGCGCAGGACGCATTAGCAAAATCAATGGCTAAAGGCTCGGTGGATGCAGATGCATGGATGTCTATTATCACAGGTGCAGATAATGTCGTTAAGGACATGGCCGAAAGCACCGGACGAACAGAAGAAGAAATTAGACAATTAGGTGCCAGTGGTAAAGTCTCAATCAAAGAATTGACTACGGCGCTCATTGAGTCGAGGGATCGCAACGAGGAGCTGGCCGGATCAATGGCTAACTCTACAGCCGACGCAATGGTGGCCCTGAAGAATAATTTAACGTCTGTCATTGGTGCCATGAATGAAAAGCACCAGGTATCAGCGCGATTATCTGAAGCTATGCTCACACTTGGCGGTGACATGGAATGGCTAACCATTCTGTTTGATGATGCCATTGGTGCAGTGGAGTCTATTGCTGATCGATACTCAGGACTAGGAACAGAAACAGAGGCGTTAAAAGGTGCTTTAGGCTCCCTGTACAGCTTATTTAAAGAGCTTATATCTGGTGCATGGGAGTTAGGGAAGACTGTAGATGACATATTAGGGACCGCATTTAAAACATTTACGTCATTGCTTGGGTCACTCACTGGTAATGCTACTTCAGCCGGAGAACAGGTCAGCTTCCTGACAAGAGTATTGCAGGGCTTATCGATTGTCTTCGGCATGGTTGAAGATGGTGTATCTGGCATTAAGATCGGATTAAGTCTGGTTACTGGTGCTTTTTATGGTTTGGCAGCAGCAGCCAACAGTGTAATGGCAGCGCTCACGTGGGGCGATGTAAGCAAGCAGTTCGCTGATACCGCTGACTTAATGAAAGAGAAGTCCAGACAGTATTATGCTGAAGCAGATAAAGAGGCTATGGAGTTCAACTCCAAATATATCCAGCGCCTCAATGAAGCAGCCAAAACTGAACAGCAAAAGAATCAGGAAAAAGCTGATAACGCCAAAGCCACTTTAGACAAGATCGATGCAGACGAAAGCGCCAGCGCACAGAAGCGGATTAAAGCAGCAGAGGATTACGCACAAGCAGCCATAGCAGCCAATGACGGCGTGTTGTCTAAACAGATCGAAGCAGAGCTGGCAGCAAAAGGTTACGCCGTAGCAATGGACGAAGCTGGTAGCGTCACTGTATCAGCGTTAGACGAAGCAGGGAAAAAGCTCACAGAGGCACAGCAAAAAACCGAAGCGGTTAAGGTAGCAACTGAAAATCTCAGATTGGCGGATCAGGAATACTTAACCTTCCAGAAACAGGCCGCTATTGAACGTGCAGCCTTAGAACAGAAGATACAGCAGGCTAAAGCATCGGGTGATTTAAACGAGCTGAAACAGGCTCAGGACAAGATCAAACAGATCGATGCTAAAGAGCAAGAGCTACAGGCCAATCGTAACCAGAGACAGACTGAGCTACTGGCATTAAATCAGCGTACAGCAACCGGATCAGCAGCAGCTTATACACGAGCTTCAGAATTGGCTCAAAAGTTCGGTATAGACCTGGATAAATCCCTTAATAAGGTATCTGAGCAATTCACCAAGTCAGGGGAAGATATAGACAAGCTTGGTGGTGAACTTGAGGAGCTTGGCATTACAGGGAACCAAGCGGGGGATATCATTTATCAGGCATGGCTGAAATGGTTAAGCGCTGCGGAAAACCAAGCGGAAATTGATGCAGCTAACGCCAAACTGCGCGAGTTTGAGGCGCAAGGGGTATTCTCAACCAAGCAAGTCGAACTCGGCATCATGGCTATCCGTAAAGCTAATGCTGAATTGCCGGATGAATTGGATGAAACAGGCAGAGCCTTTGAGCGCCTCGGTATTAAAACCAAGGAACAATTAAGACTTGCAGCACAACAAGCGGTGATGGACTACAACGCGATTAAAAATAGCGGTCTAGCTACAGCCGAAGGTATCGAGCAGGCACATAAAAAAGCAGCTCAAGCAGTAGCACTGTCTGGTGATGCAGGAGTCATAGCTGCATTTAATGCTGCGGATGCTACACAAAAGCTCAAGGTTCAGATTGATGAAACTGGCAAAGCTTCCGTAGAGGCTGGTGATAAAGCCAACGATTCACTCCACAGCATGCGCCAATCAACGGATCGGGTTCGGGATGGGGTCAAGGGTATCGAGGGTAGCGTTCATTCTGCCACCAGAGCTATAGACGGCGCTAAGTCCTCTACTGAGGAATGGGCGGATGCAGTCAATAAGGCCAAAGGTGAATTTGACAAGGCTATGAAGCAGCAGAGCAAGGCACTCGGCAGTTTGGATAACTATGATTCTTATAACAAGAATGATGTTATCTCTATGCTGAAATCTCAAGGTTATGACGATAAAGATGCCAAAAAGCTGGCTGGAAATATCTGGTCACAAGCCATGGAAGCGGATCGTGATGCCAAGATGGCCAGTTATGGCAATAGCGGTGTAGGTGGTCTGGATACGCTCATGAGACAGATGTATGACGATGCGGCTGCCAAAGGGATTACTACCCAGCACGGAACCAACAAGATCAATGAGCTGCTTCGATCTATCAATGTGGCTTCAACCGGATCTAGTAACCTAAATGACTATGCGCCGTCTATTCCTTCAGCGCCGTCTGTTAGAGATATTGACTCTACTCCAAAGACCACAATTCGGATCGAGGCAGGTAATGGACAATATGTGGATGCTCAGGTTAATGCCGATCAAGTAAATCCATTAACTCAGATCCTCAAACAATTAGGAACACTTAAGGGTTCAACATGAAACTTATTCGCTTAACAACATCAGAAACCGTCCCATTAGAGGACGGTTTTTTATGGCCTGATGAATTCTCATGGAGAGCTATCGAACAGAATCAGGCCTATGCCATGGACGGCACCTTACATATTCAAGAAGGCAAAAAGAAGTCTGGACGGCCTATCACTTTGCAACCAGCAGATCCGCAAATGGGCTGGATCAAGCTAAGTGAACTGCGGACTGTTTTGGAGTGGTCGAAACTGCAGGAAGAAAATTTCAAACTGCAGTTTGAGCAGCCTCATGACAACCGACAATTCACCGTCAAATTTAACCACCAGGATGGGGCTTTAGAGGCTGCACCGGTGAAAGGAATTCCAGCGGTATCACTGGATGATTATTTTAATGTGACCTTGCGCTTTACGGAGTTAGACGATGGCGATTGAAACCAAGGATTTAGTGATCTACAAGTCTGAACGCTTGACTGATAACTCTGATGGCGGTGGTAAGTATTCCGGTGTTGTGGTTCAGGATGGCATCAGTAATAACCTGTTTAATGATGTGTCTGAAATGGATCGAACCATGGGTGATGTATCCATGCGCAAAGTCTTTCCAGCAGTCACCACTGAAGACACCGATTTATTGATGGGTGCAACGGTCTTTGTATCTGAATTGCCGAAAGATCCAAACGTATCAGCACTGCTATTCAGCACAAAGAACTGGACAGATGAGCGTCAGTCGGCTCAGAACCGGGTGGAAAACTACCTAGCCAAAGGCGGGCAGATTGCCGGCACACCACTTGATACACACTGGCAAGGTATGTCATCGCTGCAGGTCGTGATGTGGCCACAGGAGGTTGAGGCATCGGTAGGTGATACCATTGTATTGATTTCTGATGAAGGGAAGGCTTTAGAACGCGAGCAGTATGTTCGTATCACTAAAGTTGATACACGCATTGCCAAGATGGTGATTGATAAAGAGGAAATCGAATACAAGGTTGCTACATATTCCTTAAATGATGCCTTAGAAGTTGATTTTGTCGGGCTTACAGCGCGGCAGTGGTACAACGGTGAAAAATCCAAAACCATCATTCGCGACACCATTGTTGCTGATACCGGTCTGTATTACTCATCTACAGCACTGGCTTCTGATGCCAATGTTGGCGAATTTACCGTAAATGCCAAAAGCATCTTTGCTCAACTCATCCCATCTGCCCAGACTGAAACACCGATCATTGATGTGAACGCTGCGGGTGAAAGCGTGGTGCTTGTGGCAGGTAATGAAGGCACGATCACGGTTAATTACCCGAATATGGTGATTGGTGTCAGTCAGAATCTGTACATCGGTTCAGCAGTGATTCCATCAAGTCTGTCTTTTAGCTTGCAAGGCCAGCAGATTAATGATCAGGGTGGCCTGCTTAAGAACACGCAAGGCACACAAGTTGGCACGATTGATTATCAACGTGGATTAATTCAGTGGACTGCAGCAGCACCAGCTGGAACCATGAGTCTGAATATTGCATTCAAGCCAGCCGCTGCACCGAATCAGTATTATCAGAGCCATGCAATTCCAGTGACTCAAAATAATCAGGGTACTAGCTGGACAGGGGCATTAATTCCAATTCCAGCACCAGGCGCACTTTCGATTTCTTATATGTCACAAGGTAAGTTCTATGAGCTTAAAGATGATGGATCAGGCCAGTTAAAGGCTGCGAGTCCATCTTTTGGTTCGGGCATGATCAACTATGAAACTGGCTCATGGTTATTAACGACTGGGGCGCTACCAGATGTAGACACACCGATCCTGCTGAACTGGGGTACACCGATTGTCACTTTTGTGCGCTCGAATTTAACTGTTGAAAAAGCTGCGTTTGATTTTGATTTAGGACGACCAGGTGTGTTGCCGGGCATAACTATTAACTGGATGCTTGAAGGTGAAGAGAAAACGGCAACCTCTAATGCGCAGGGTAAGTTTACTGGTGATGCTACAGGTGAAATCAACTATGCAACCGGTATTGGCAAGATCATTCCAAACAAGTTGCCTCAAAAAGGAACAGCTTTCTCCGTGATCTATAACTATGGATCCTCACTTGAACAAACCAAGATGGATGTTACGCCTGCAAATCAAAAGCTGACCTTTACCATTGGCACCGGACCAGCAATTCAGCCAAATAGTGTTGAGTTAAAAATTCCACTTCAAAGCAGTGAGGGGATTACAGGGTCTGTAACTCTGACAGATGTGCCGGTGAATGCAACTATGGGTAATCTAGTGAATAGCCGCGGTCAAGTGCAAGGCACCATTATCTATGCCACTGGCGCTGTTGAAGTCACACCAAAAAGTACAGCGAGCAGATTTGTGCAAACCTTTACACCTATGGCTACCTATGCGGCTGCCTAGCGAGGAAATATGTCTTTTTATTCTCCACAAACGTCAGACATTCAAGGTCAGCAGGTTGAATTAAAAGCCCTTAATGCTGTTGATGTTCAAGTGAAATACCGCGATACATCTGGCTCGAACTCAGCAACTCATACCGTAACGGCCAACAAGTTAAAGCTGGATTTATCCTCTGGCTTTGATGAGCAGATTTTGACAGGCTCAGCCCGATTCAAAGTTGGTGCGGACACTTATCTAGATCGCACTGGCTTGCTGTATCGCAATGTAAATCCGGCGAATAACAGCGGGATTCAGTCTGGTGTGATCCAGTATGGTACCGGTATTGTTGAAATCGACTCATGGACCCCAAATGCAGATAACACGATTACTCTGGAATCCTTAACCACTACCACCGACCTGTTGCCGGTCAACAAGATTAGCTTTAGAACCCCAATCATGCCGATCCGGCCACAATCATTAACTGTGGTTTTAGCATCAATTGAATTCGGCCAGCTCACACTAACCGCTGATGAAAATGGGGTGATTGAAACTAGCCGGGCGCATGGTCAGGTCAATTGGGAAAATGGTTTTGTGACGATTTACTTCTACACCAAAACCAAAATCACCGAAGCCAACCGTGCGGATATTGAGGCAAACGACTGGTATGACCCATTACTGGAATATCAGGAAGGCTTAGACGCTTATATCAATGTCCCGGTCTGGGTGGATGCTTCATCAGTGCGTTATAACGCTGTGGCTTACACCTATATTCCACTGGATTCGGAAATCTTGGGATTGTCTGCGACTCGTTTACCGATTGATGGCCGGGTGCCAATCTTCCGTGTTGGTGGCATTGGAATCGTCAGTTCAAGCAAGTCTCAAGAATTACCAAGTGCGATTGCGGGTACTACCTATGATCTAAATGATCAGCGCATTTCATGGGCTGAACTTGAAGACAGCAACGGCAGGAAAGTAGCTTTTGATTTGTACACAGTTGATTATGACTATGGTCGTGTAACTCTGGGTGGTGACTTCTTGCTGGGTAATCTGGTTGCACCACTGACAGTGAAATACCGCTATCAGGATATGGGCCTGATCCGTGATGTACAGATTAATGGTCAGCTGACTTTCACCAAGCCTTTAACCCATAACTATGATGCGGTGGATACCATTGTCGGGTCTGCGCTGGTCATTGGTGATATGCAGGCGCGTTACACACACAAGTTTGTGCAGCAGGCTTGGAATAGTGTCTGGAATGATGAGCCGACTGGTACAGGGATTTCGGCAAATTTCAATGATTCACTCTACCCAATCTTGACCACCAACAAGGGCGCAATTCAGGAACGCTGGGCAATTGTCTTTACAGGTAATGAAACATTCTATTGTGTGGGTGAATACACAGGTCGCTTAACTCTTGCGGGCTCAATAATTGCAGATTATGCACCACTCAATCCAGTCACTAGTGTTCCATATTTCATCATCAAAAAAGAAGGCTGGGGAGCAGGCTGGGCCAATGGTAACGTCCTGCGATTTAATACCGTGGCTGCAAATTTCCCGGTCTGGGTAATTCGTACTGTAAAGCAATCGGAACCAGCGGTACTGTCAGACCAGTTCCAGATCATGCTGCGTGGCGATATTGACCGCGTTGTTTAAAATTTAAATCGAATATGACCGCTTTATGCGGTCTTTTTTATGGGTGAATAAAAAATGGCAATGAAGCAAACACAAACAAAATTATTTGATTATTCTGATGCTGGTCTCGATTTTAGTTCAGGCTCAATGAATTTATTCCCAGATCGTTTTAAAAAGATACTATCACTTGGTTATAACGTGCAGACAGTATCGAGTGTCGCTGTTGCAGGCAATCAGGTTACGTTTACTTATGGCGGTGCGCATGGTTACGCTCAAGATCGTGTTTTAAAAATTGATGCGGGCGTACTCGCATCGATTAATAACGGTGAATTTTGGGTAGACTCCGTCACCACTAATACGGTGACATTTACGCTTGATGATGCACCATCGGCTATAGCGGCTGGATTTTCCACAAAAGTTGCACCGCTTGGTTGGGATTTGGTTTATGAAGCCGCACCAATTTATATTTATAAGTTTAAGGCATTAGATGAATCTGACCTGTTCTTACGTTTATGCTTTCAGGTCACTACTGGTGATCGAAACTGTATTGCGGTATGTATTGGTAAATCTGCTGATCTTATTGCGGGCATAATTACAGATCCAAGCTCTATTGAGTCTACACGAAGCATCAAATCACTTCGGTCTGTATGTCCAAAATGGGAATTCTCGCCATCAGGCAGTTCATCAAATATCAATTACACCTATGAGCAAGGCTTTTCTAACTATGGTCGGGGTATGATCGTGGGTTCTAAATACCATGTTGCGATCATGGGAAATCGATATAACCAAGCTGACCAAAAATACTTTAATGCAATTTTGCCTGCCTCAATAATCCAGACCGATGCTGATCTACAGTATCCGATGTTGTGGTGCTATAACTCATCAGCAAGCAACTCGTCTGTTGCTTTTTCAGATGCCAATATATTTGTCGGTTATCTTGGTAAAACAAGAGTGCTTTGCAATCAGCGGGATAGGAACTATATGTTTTATTATTATGTTGTGAGCAATCAATTACCTTCGCATATTGAAAATTTTAATACAATCCCGGCTGAGCCAATTCAGATTTTTGAATACGAATCTTGGCAGCCGATAGGGTACATCTCGGCTCCGGTGTGGTTTTTAAATTACACAACATCTGGCAAAAAACCCGCGATTGAAAGTGCAGTCAACCCTATTGCTGTAGCTGATACCTTAGATAATTTAATGATACGTCACATACCTTGGGCACTTACTTCGTCTATTGTTCATGCAACTTATTTGGTTGCTGGGGTGGAGGAGGTCAAAATTGTCTAACATTAAAGTCATGCGACGATTTTTTGGCGGTTATCAGCCGAATCCCGAACGCTTGCAAGAATTAGGCTATGTCACTGCTTTACCATTGCGCTTGCTTAGTTTTGCAGTATCTGCTGATCAAGGTAGCGGTCGGATTAGAGGTGAAACGAAAGAATTGGGTGCCAATTACTCACCGGTACCTGTTTGTGTATTCCGCCGAGACAATCGGCAATTACTCTGGGAAACCAAGTCAAAAGCCGACGGCTCTTACTTGTTCCGCAATATTGCGGTAGGGCTTGAGTGCTTTGTGGTGGCTTTTGACCCAAACAACCAATACAACGCTGTTATTCAGGATAAGGTAATTGCCAAATGAGTAAAACATCAGTCAATGCTCGGCTTGCCATGATTCAAGCCTTCGCCAATTTTATGGATAGCGGCAGTCAAAGTGCTACCGTTATTTTTTATGATGGTGTACAGCCTGCCAGTCCTAGTATTGCAGCAGATTCGAATAATGCTTTGGTGACACTCACATTTCCTGAGCCATGTATCAAAGAAACCACTGCTACTTATGTGGAGTTTCATCCGACCGATACAGGCACTGTCATTAAAGCAGGCACTGCAACGTGGGCGCGTATTTATAATGGTGCTGGTGAGGTCGCTGCCGATCTGACAGTAGGTACAGATATTGCGCTGGCTAATACCAATCTAGCACTTGGCGGCACACTGTCAGTCACCTCAATAAAACTCAGACCTTAATTTAAAAAGGTGCTCATGTGGATTTTAAAAATAAGCTCGGCACCGTTGATGCTCACAACCTAAACTTAAACTTTAAGCCTGATAATACTGACAGTCATAACATCATTCTGAATTTTGAGCATCTGGCCGATGGCTCAACCAATCTAAATTTTGGTGATGATGTTACAGCTGTAATCGATACTGTGCTCGATGCTGAATTCTCATTTGAAGTCACCGCAGTGTATGCCGACAGTGGTGCAAATACTGCAGTTATAGATACGGTACTCGACACTGAATTCAGCTTTGAAGTTGTTGCGGTCTTTAAAGAAAATACTAATGTTATTGGTCAGATCGATACGGCTTTAGACACCAGTTTTAGTTTTGAAGTCGAAGCGGTATTTAGTGAAAACCTGTGCACGATTGATACGGTTTTGGATACTGAATTTCAATTTGAGGTTATAGCGGTATTCGATATCAACCATCTGGTGGGTGTGTCTTATGGTTTTGACATGCGATATCAGAAAGCGATAGCAGCCTTGAGCACCACAGAAATCCCATGGGCCAAGCCTATATTAAGAGTCTCAAATGAGGCTCTTTTTTATGAGCAAGGTCTAGTAATTTCGAATCAGGAAAATATTCGGTATGAGCAGGCTGGATCATTAAATCGTGCGGTTAGGTCGCTACATGAGCAAGCCACCGGTTTAAGTTCCGATGCGTATGTAATTTGGGAAGAAGGTGATAAACGCTTTATTCATCAGCGCTACCTGCATGAAGAAACCATCAAGCTGCGCCACAACAGGGAAACGGTTTGGCAAGAAATGATCCGCAGGCGTAAGACTTTTACTTATTCACATGAAGTAGCCCGAGTCTTTGAGCATCGTTTTTCATTTGAGTGGGATAAAAGCCTGGAGATTGTTACCAAGTCAGATTTGCCTTGGGATAAAGCCAAAGCGATCCATTATCGCAAGCATCCGGTTCAGCCTTGGCCAAAGCCGGAAATACCTAAATATGAGGGCACTGGTGATCTAAATTTTATCTGTCTGTGTCATGAGGTTGATTCACACAACGTTGTTTTAAATTTTGGTGCAGATGACTGTATTCCAGCACTGCCGAACAGAAACTGGTGGTATATCGTGAATACATTAACAGCCGAGCGATTAGATACCGGCGAGAAGATTAAGGTGATTGATGGGACTTACAGTACCAGCCGATCACAGTGGTGCTGGACCTACTCAATTACCGTGGCACATACTGAAAAAGAGAAGTTGCAACCAATCAATGGTCAGCCTGTGGTTCTCAAAGTTATGATCAATGGATTTGAGCATCATATTTTGCTTGAAGATCCAGAGGAAACCCGACGCTTTGCCAGTGTTCTTTACACTTATCCGGGTCGAAGCGTTACTGCTTTGAATTCGAGTAAATACGGGCCAACGCGTTCATTTATTCAGGACAATGAGCGCACCTCTGTTCAATTGGTTCAGGCTGAACTGGATCGGGCAAATAGCAGTACCAACTTAGATTGGAGATTGATTGATGAATTGGGTTGGATTGTACCTACTGAAAGCCTGAGTTATGCAGAACTAGCACCGATCGATGCAATAAAGCAGGTTGTTGATGCAGGCGGCGGCTTTATCTATAGCCAGAAAGCAGGTAATACTTTGACCATTTTGCCTCGCTACCAGAAAGGCTACTGGGATGCGATGACAGTTGATGACTACGATATTTTGTTATCTGAAAGCTTGGTTATGCAGCAGAACATCAAACAAAACGATGAATATATTGCTGACTTCAATGCCATCACCGTAGTGAATAGTCGAAGTGGTGAAAGTCTGAAAGTACAGCAGCGTGGTACCTCCGGTGATGTGCCGCTTGAAACAGTTACGGGGCCATTGTTTAACGTGGTATCGGGTGCCAGTTATGGCAAAAATGAGCTGGTCAAAGCCAACATTCAGGAGTTGCACACTTTCTCGGATATTCCGGTGAGTTCGGAAATTGGCGAGATGCTACCAGGTAAATCGATTGCATTTAATGGCCAGTGGTGGGGTGTGATTGATTCAGTTTCAGGCAGTTTCTCACATAACAAGGTTAATGAAACCATTACCGTGGAGCGTATCAGTCGTGAATAATCCTTTATTTGAACTGCGTAAGTTGCTTAATCCGACCCATGCTGAATACATCGGTACCATCACCTCGGTGAAGCATCCAGAGTATCGGGTGCAGATTGATGGTGGTTCTGGTCCAGTGCTATGCACATCTGGTACAACTTATAACCTGGGTGCCAAAGTATTCATCTCAAATCAAGTTATTTTGCGACCTGCGCCAAGTGGGTCCCATTCAGAAATAGAAGTCTAAACTTAACCAAACAACAGCACCTTCGGGTGCTTTTTTATTACCAAAATTTAGGGGGCGCAATGTCAAATGACTATTCATCTGACCCACCAGTAGCAACAGCAGGGCAGCTTCTTGCCATCTCAGACAAGATTAATGATCTTGGAAAAAGTATGGATAAGTTAGCTGAAATGCCCCAGAAGCTTGATCGCATGAATATGCAGTTAGAGCAGCTCAATAAAGAGCATCAGCAGACCCGGAATGACTTAACTCAGACTCGGGACAATCTGCAAGATGATCTGGATCGAGCCAAGTCAAACTTTAAAAGCGAGATTAAGCAGGTCCGAAATGAGATCGATCCGAAGTTTAAAGAGATGGATATGCAGATCAGGGTGCTACATGAAAGCAAAACAAAGATTGATAACACCACAAGCCTTGTACGCTTTGGTGGCATTTTCTTAGCTGGCTTGTTTGTTGTTGCCTGGAATACGCAGACGAGCAAAACAGACACGGTAAACACTCAAGCCATGACCAACAGCCAATCCATCCAAGTTCTTGAAAAACAATCCGACCAACTTTTAAGAACAGTTGAAGAAATCCGCAACAAACTTTATGAACGAAATATGAGAGAGGAAAAATGAAATTCATCCCCGAAAATGTCTGGAAATATTTATCTGTAAAGCTCCCAATTATCGGAGCTTTTTTATTGGGTGTGCTTCCTGTTTTAATTCAAGAGGGCATTAATACACAGCTCATTCCGACTGAATACCATGCTATTTTGCTTTCAGTTGTATTGCCTGCATTGGCGTACATTGGCCGTAAGATTGCACAGCCTAAAGTTAAGGGTAGCCCATAATGAAAC
Organism: Acinetobacter lwoffii; assembly: GCF_024129435.1. Classification (GTDB taxonomy): domain Bacteria; phylum Pseudomonadota; class Gammaproteobacteria; order Pseudomonadales; family Moraxellaceae; genus Acinetobacter; species Acinetobacter lwoffii_F. The sequence continues at coordinate 128,616 of NZ_JAMXXN010000006.1, forward strand.
ACATATTTGATTTCCTGCGAAAGATCAGTGGCGGTAAACTCACCCAGAAGCAGGTTGATGCTGCCGATAAGTTGATTGCAACTGCTTATGATGACCTGAACGATGTGTTGGGTATCGCCACAGATGAAATGCATGTGAGTCCAAGTGGAGTCGATTTGATCTGCAATTTTGAAGGTCTGCGACTGAAAGCCTATGATGATGGCGTAGGTGTATGGACTATTGGTTTCGGCACCACAAAATACCCAAATGGTATTCGTGTCAAAAAAGGGGATACCTGCACACTGGATCAAGCCAAAGCTTATATGCAGAACGATCTGAAATCATTTGAGCAGACTGTAAATAATACGGTCAAAGTTCCACTCAATCAGAATCAGTTTGATGCCTTGGTTTCATTGGCCTATAACATTGGACCTACCGCATTTGAAGAATCTACTTTGGTCAAAAGGCTGAATGAGAAAAATTATAAGGCGGCAGCTGATCAATTTGGCTTATGGGTAAATGCTCGTGGCAAACGCCTGCAAGGTCTGGTGAATCGCAGGAAAATTGAAATGGAGTTATTTTTAAAATGACTCTAAATCTATTATGGCAATATAAACACTGGATCGCAATTGCGGTCTTTTTTGTTTTATGGGTCGGGCAAATTGCCTATACCAACCACTTAAGCGGGAAGCTACGCAAAGCCAGTGAGCAATGCACAGCCAAAATTCAAGAAATTGAACAGAAGCATCTCAAAGCTTTAACTGAAAAACAAAATCAAATTAACCAGATGAGTGCGGATTATGAATCAACAAAATCAAAGCAGCGTATGCAGGTCGAAGCAGTTACACGTGAAGTGCAAAAGATCATTGATCGTCCTGTGTATCTCAACCATTGCTTTGATGATGATGGCCTGCAGCAACTCAACTCACTTATCGCCAGTGGTGCCAGCAAACCTCCTTGAGCCTTGTCCTGATTTGCAAAAACTGGAATCAGGGCAGGGTAAGGTTGCTTTGGTCTGGTCTATCGATGTGGTTGCTAAATATAACGATTGTAAGGCACGTCATGGTGCAATTGTGAAGGCCCTCAAGTGAGGGCTGCACAGCTCATTCGATTACGACGAATGTGAGGATAGGGATATACGTAAAAGTTATTTAGATTTTCTCGTCTTCTCGTAGACTTTATCAATATCAACCAGATCCATAATGTAATTAAGCTCTGGATGAAATTGCTTAATATGATCAGAGATTAATAATTTTATATCTAGCTTAACAGGGAGATTATCATGCTCTAAAAGTAAAATATCAAAAAATTTCCTTACAAAAGTAGAGAAATTTTCATTTATTATTTTTACTTCATTGTCCCGAATTTGCCTATTCAAAAAAGAGAGATTAGTAATAATTTGGGAGTGTAAAACCTTTATCTCAGAAATATTATTTTTGGGATATTGTTGCATCAATTGCATAATTTGAACCATTAAATTAGATGAATCATAAGCAGTATTTCTTATGAACACCATTCTCTCTTGTTCTTTCCAATCATTAAACAGTCTTGAGGCAATATAGGCCGCCAGCAAGGTTGTAATCCCACCGAAAAAACTCCCTGTAATACCCCAAGCATCTTTCAATGAGTCGGGCGAGCCTTTGTAATCAATAATAATCCAAGTAAAAGCAAGCACAAATAATGTGGCTACAAATGCAATAGCAATTGTATTTACAACAATGCTCTTAGTACTATTCATTCCTTCCACCCATCCACAATATCAGCCCAATCCTGCATCATTTTTATTTCTCGACATGCTTATCATCAATCAAATACTGTCCAAAACTATCTATCCAGCCTTGAATAGATGCTTCCCACACATAAGTACGAGTTTTAAGTTTCTTCACCAGGGTAAGATCCCTAATTCCAAAATGCGTACTTCCTTCCGGTAATTCATCCCAATCTACCTTTCCATTCTCAGTAAACCAGTCTTCCCAAGCTAATTGAATATCATGAGCCACAAATCGACTATTAGAATTATCCCAGGCGAATGGATTATTACTATTCAACTTATTCACATGCAGACGTTTAAAATATTTATTGTTCTGATGGATCTCAATAAACAGATCTAAATGTTTTTTGATGAAATCAAATTCAACATTAATTACGCCCTCATCTTCAAAAGCATCACTCTTATCAACCAATGCCATGTAGCGCTGTTTCTTACTCCATTCCTTGTAATAACTATTATAGTTATCTTCTGCAACACGGATTGCTTCCTCAAATTCCAATCGAATGCCACGTTTTTTAAGATTCACATATCGCTTCAAGGTATTCCATGACTCATGAAGGGTAATAGTCTGCAACTGGGGAATGGTAAAGCCATCTTCTGCATAACGTGTTGCAGCCTCATGGCGTAAATCATGGAATCTTAAATCACTAATACCACATGCATTACACGCCCGGGTAAAGTATGTAGACACGGTACGGGTATTCACTGGAATTAAAATATTCTTGTCATATCCCAAGGCAAGCATTCGATCCCGGACTTCTGGCTTCATAAACTCATCAATCATATTGATGGCTCTTGGTTCCATGTGAGCATACTTATGATTACCCAAGGATCCATTCGGATTTTTAGCATCTCTGACTAACCACTGACTATTCAGATCATCGTAATCATCCAGGCGCAATGAACACAGCTCATCTTCACGGCGGGCAGTGTAGAGTGCAAACCACATAATCAGATGCATCGGCGTTGAGTTCTTGACCCGTTTCCAGCTTTTATAGAAATAGTTGGTCAGCATTTGAAGTTCTTCCGCCGTAGGCAAGCGGTCACGCTGTTTGGATCTGGTCACGATGCGAGACTTCTGTAAACCAATCATGGCTTTTTCAAATTCGATTAGCACAGTCTCTAAGGGTTCGCCCCATACAAACTCTGCATGAACGATAACAGCCTTGATATGGCTTAAGTCCTTTAAGATGGTGGCAGGTGCAACACCGTCAGTTCCTTTAACTGGATCGCCTTTTCTTCGCATAATTGCATAATCAGAAAAGTCTTGTCGTGTTAAAGAATAGATATTCTTCTCAGAAATATCTAAACTAGCGATGTGCTGTAGTGCTCCTGTTTTTGTCCTGGCAAAGCTGTCTGCTTCTTCCAAATACTGAAAAATGAACTCCCTGAGCGTTTTGTGCTTTATTTGCACCGCCGGATTCAACATTTTTTCAGGGTGCAATTCGATTTCTGCTTCCGTGCGTTTGATCCAGTCCTCAGCTAATGATTTTTTGCTGAAGGTTTTTGATTGTTTGAATTCAGGGTAGCCTTGACGTTGTACACGGACTTGAGCTCTATACCGGGTTGTGCCGTCTTTTGTTTGTCGCTTAGTGACTGTTCCCATGAATTTGCACCATTAAAATATTGGGGTGCAAGTAGGGTGCAATCAAAGGACACTAAAAGTCAATACGAAGCGACTAAACGAAGTTAAACGAGGTTAAAGATTTTGAGCAAAAACAATGTAATTGAAGAATTGTTTGGAAGATCAATAGATAGGAAGCTTTGGGTGGCCCCCATGGCAGGTGTGACCGATCGTCCGTTTAGAACCTTGTGCAAATACTTTGGTGCAGGCCATGCGGTCAGTGAAATGATGACATCTGACAAAACTTTGCGCATGAGTAAAAAGAGCTTATATCGTGCCAATTTTGATGGAGAGCTGGCACCGATTTCAGCGCAGATTGCTGGTTCAGATCCCCATGATCTGGCTGAAGCGGCACGTTATCAGGTGGCCAATGGTGCGCAAATTGTTGATATTAATATGGGCTGCCCAGCCAAAAAGGTCTGTAACCGACTCGCCGGTTCTGCTTTATTGCAGGATGAAGATCTAGTTGCGCGTATTCTGGATGCAGTTGTGGCTGCAGTTGATGTGCCAGTGACCTTAAAAACCCGTCTGGGTTATTTGAACGGTCAGGAAAATATTATGCGTGTCGCTAAACGTGCTGAACAAGCCGGAATTGCAGCGCTAGCTTTACATGGCCGTACCCGTGAAGATATGTACCTGAATACCGCGCGTTATTCTTTAATCAAAGACGTAAAGGAAATGTTGAAGATTCCTGTGATTGCCAACGGTGATATCGACAGTCCGGAAAAAGCCAAATACGTGCTGGATTATACCGGTGCAGACGCAATTATGATTGGTCGTGCAGCACAAGGTCGCCCCTGGATTTTTCGTGAAATTGCCCATTATTTAAAAACTGGTCAACATCTTGACGCACCAAGTATTACAGAAGTTAAAGATGTACTGCTGGGACATTTGACAGAATTATACGAATTTTACGGCGAGTATTCCGGCTGCCGAATTTCCCGTAAACATATTGCCTGGTACACCAAAGGACTGCGTTCCAGTAACGAGTTTCGTCAAAGCATGTATCAGGTAGAAAATACCGCTGACCAGTATCGTGTGGTAGAAGATTATTTTAATGCACTGCTAGAACATGGTTTAACCATGACTGATGTACAGGTCGAGCAGGTGAATTTACTGGAAACCAAGTAATGACGGGCAAAATTCAGCGAATCATGTAATATTTTTTGCATGAAATCCCTACCTTTTTTATCTTGAGCAGGCTGATTTTTGCATTTTGTTTACACTTCAGCCTGTCTAATACATAGCAGCACAGTTTGTTCACTTAAACTGGACAGGACTTGGACATTGCTTACTCAAGCTTCCTCTATGATGAACCTATCCAGATATAAAGATGAACCTATCCAGATATAAAGATGAACCTATCCAGATATAAAGATGAACCTATCCAGATATAAACCAGATGTGATCCATCTTGTTTATCGTCATCATTGAGGGAGATCTGTAATGACAAATACCAATCGTCCAGTCACAGAGTTTAGCCATAAAACGTCAACGGAATTGCCACAAGAACGCAGTGAAGGCCTGAATATCAATCCGACTGATACTAATGCACGTCCAGATTTGAATACACCCGTGAAAGATAATCCTCGTGTTCCAGACATGAATGAAGGTGAAGATAATCTGGCTGCGACCAGTGCCGGTACTTTGGGTGGAGCTGCGGTAGGCGCAGTTGCAGGTCTGGTAGGTGGCCCTCCAGGTGCAGTGGTGGGTGGTATTATCGGTGGTGTTGTTGGCGGTATTGCAGGTAATGACATTGCGACACCTGATCATGAGAAACAGGCAGATAATTACCAGCACCCAGAGAACTTTCCTGAGGCAGATAACTATCGACATCCAGATCATTTGAGTGCAGAAGATAATTACTGGAGAGATGAGTATCATAATCGCCCGTATTTCAATGAAACGCGTAGCACATATGGCGATCTAGATTATGATCGTGATTATCGCGGTGCTTATCGGGTCGGTTATGAAAACCGTCCGATGTATGAGCATGATACGGATTTTGATCGTGCCGAACCTGAACTGCGTACCAAGTGGGAACAGTTAAAAGGTGAGTCCCGCCTCAATTGGGAAGAAGCTAAATTTGCAGTTAAAGATGCCTGGCATCGTGTCACACGCTAATTCTAAATAAACTAAAAACCTCTCCATGTGAGAGGTTTTCTTATGATTCAATGATTAAAGATGCTTCATTTCCAGTACGAGCTGGTTAATCAAATCGGAAGCTTCCATTTCACGAATCTGCGCCATATTTGAACCTGCCCAGAATGCGCCATACCCTTGATCCCCATGTTTGGCAGCAGCAGCATGTAATTGCTTGGCCAGATCATAAGTATATGGATAAGCGGGAACATCCAGCCGATCGGGTGTATCCACCTCAATATGCCAGTGGTTAATAATGCCACGTGCAGGACGACCGGAAATACTGGCACTCACCTGAGTGAGTGGCTTGGAAAATAAGGCTTTACGATAGGCATCATTGGCATTAGAAGATTTACACTGCACAAATGCAGTCCCAAGTTGCACGGCATCTGCACCGAAATCCATCATTTGACGCGCTTGCTCACCCGTCATAATCCCGCCTGCCGCTACAATCGGCAAGGAAGAATGCTGTTTGATCAGCTTCACCAGATTGGAGGTTTTGACTGAAGCATCAAACTTGGTGCTAAAAATCCCGCGATGGCCACCAGCCTCAATACCCTGCGCAATAATGATATCAATTCCGGCTGCTTCAATAGCTTTAGCTTCGGCAAAATTGGTGGCAGACACCATGGTCAGAATCCCGGCCTGTTTTAAGGCTTGAATCTGATGCGGATGCGGAATCCCAAAATGAAAGCTGACTGCTCGCGGTTTGGTTTCTAATACCAGATTCAGGAAGTTATCATTGTCTTTAAAACTCGGATAAATGCATTCCAAATGATCCGGTGCCTGAGCGCCATATTCGGCAAATTTATCTTTAAATTGTGCAATCCATGCCTGCGCTACAGCCTCATCTACAGGTACACTCTCATGACAGAAAAAATTAACCTGAAAAGGGCAATCTGTCAGTTCCTGGGTCTTTAAAATCTGTTCTTGTGCAGCCTCGATACTGCTGGCCCCCAGACCCAGTGAACCCAAGCCGCCCTGATTGGACACTTCGGCAGCAAGCTCAGGTGTAGAGACACCTGCCATCGGTGCCAAGAAAATAGGGTGTTTAATTCCGAGATTTTCTAATAAAGACATAGATTTGCTCCTTGTTATGCTTTTACTTTGCCTTTGAGCACAAAATTAAGCAAATCATATTGGTTATTTTATTTTGAAATACTGCAGCATGGGTTACGTGTTATTTACATTTCTTGCGACACGCTACGTCGCCAAAAAGATAGAACTTTTATTAGCCTAGAATTGAACACTTTATAATAGCCTTTTGGTCACATATTCTCTGAGCTCATGTCTGATCGTATCCGTGAAAAACTGCAAATTTTAGCCGATGCTGCCAAGTATGATGTGTCGTGCTCATCCAGCGGTAGCAACCGTAAAAATAAAGACAAGGGTGTGGGCAATACCGGGAATGGCATCTGTCATAGTTATACCGAAGATGGCCGCTGTGTTTCCTTGCTGAAAATTCTGTTCTCTAATGTCTGTATTTTTGACTGTTCCTATTGTGTTTCGCGCCGTTCCAATGATGTCCAGCGTGCAGCATTTACCGTGCAGGAAGTCGTCGATCTGACCATGAACTTTTATCGGCGTAATTATATTGAGGGTTTGTTTCTCAGTTCGGGGATTTTTAAATCGGCCGATCACACCATGGAACGGATGCTGCAGGTGGTCAAAAAACTTAGACTCGAAGAAAACTTTAATGGCTATATCCATCTGAAAACTATTCCGGGTGCATCACAGGAGATCATTACCGAAGCTGGACTGTATGTCGATCGTATGAGTATTAATCTGGAAATGCCGACGGAAGCGGGACTGCAAAAATTTGCGCCTGAGAAAACCCATGCTGAAGTACAAAAAGACTTAGGCATTGTGCGTGACCGGTTGATCCAGCTCAAAGATGAACGCAAGCTGATCAAGTCCGTTCCAAAATTTGTACCTGCCGGACAAACCACACAGATGGTGGTGGGCGCGCATAGTGAAACCGATCAGGACATTATTTTGATGGCTGATCGGCATTATAAGGAATTCAAGCTGAAACGGGTGTATTTCTCTGGTTATATTCCGATTAACCCTGAAGAGAAAGCCTTACCCGCCATCGGCTCAGCACCACCATTATTAAGAGAAAATCGTCTGTATCAATCCGACTGGCTAATGCGTTTTTATGGCTTTGCTGCTGATGAAATTGTCGATGAGCAGCATCCGAATCTGGAGCTGGATATTGATCCCAAACTCAGTTGGGCCTTGCGTCATCCTGAAGCCTTTCCAGTCGATATTAACCGTGCCGACTATAAAATGATTCTACGGGTACCCGGTATAGGTGTACGTTCTGCCCAGAAAATTGTACAGGCCCGCCGTTTTGGACAGATTCATATTGACCAGCTAAAACGCATGGGCGTGGCTTATAACCGGGCGCAGCATTTTATCCGCTGTGCAGATACACCGAAATTTAAGAAAGATCAGCAGTCCCATCAGATTCGCCAGCAAATTTTGATGTCAGGACAATCCAAATATCAGCAGCAACTTTCACCTCAATTAGGATTGGGTTTCTAGTGGCAAGTTACTGTTTTGATGGCAGCATGACTGGTCTGCTCAGTTGTGTATTTCGTGCTTTCGAGTTTAAAGAATTTAACGTGATAGTGACGGCCAATCCTCAAGCACAAACAGGTTTATTTGATGAATTTATCCATGTGGCCTCTAATGATCAGCATGGGCAGCGGGTGTGGCAGGGATTAAAGCAGAAAGTATCTTCCAGCAGTTTGCGTGCTTTTTACTATACGTTTTTGTCAGAGCAGGAAGCAGCGTTCCAGACTCTTTTTGATTTTGCAGTCTATGTCTTTCAAAACCAGCGTCCAGTCGATAAAGATTATGGTCATACTGCGGTGATCGGCATGTCGCAATGTGCCAAGCAAGTGGGGCGGGAAAAGCATCGTATGGAGGCTTTTGTACGCTTTAAAAAAGCCAAAGATGGTTTGTTTCTGAGTCTGGTCAGACCGGATTTTAATGTCTTGCCGATTATTTCCCGACATTTTCAGGAGCGTTATCAGGATCAAAGCTGGCTGATTTATGACGAGCAGCGTAATTACGGTATTTATTATGATTTAAGGCAGATGCATCAGGTCGAGATGAACGCTGAAATAATTGATCCACAAATCCGGATTGGTCATAGTCAGTCATTCAGTATTGAACTGGATGATCAAGAGCTGCTATATGATCAGCTCTGGAAAGATTATTTCAACAGTGTGAATATTCAGGCGCGCAAGAACATGAAATTGCATATTCAATATGTGCCAAAGCGCTACTGGCGTTATATGAATGAGAAAATACTTTAAACAGTACATCAAACTGCTTTCAGGCATAATAAGTGTTGGTATATTTAAATTGAGTGTATAAACATGAAGGTATGGCTAACGTCATTAGCGCTGCTCACTGGATTAACTGCATGTTCGGAACAACCACAAAAACCGGTCGTAGATCCAGTCAAATATCAGGTTCAGACTGCAGAGGAACTGCAGCAACGTTTTGATGCACTCAATGTCCAGTTAGCCCAAGACTTTCAGAAATTTAAGAAAGTCGAAAGCATTGCTTTCGCGCACCAGTTTCCTTTAGATGTCAATAATCTGCAAAGCTTGAACCAGCATCTTGTCAGCAGTACTGCATTAAAACCCAGTAAAATCGCCTATTGCAATATGATGAATAGTTATTTTTCCGATATGTACCGTTTGGGACATTACAATCTGAAACTGGTCGATGACATTAAATTGCCCAATGCCAAGAATGAAAATTTAAAAGCTAATTTCTCTGATGCTGATCATTTTTATACCTTTATTCTGGATCGTTATACGACTTATCGTCAGGTTCAGCAGACCATGGGTTATGGCTGTAATTTAAAAGCTGCGCTGTAAATCCTAAAGCCAGAAAAAAGCCCATCACAGATGGGCTTTTTTGATTTTAAGCATTAGCAACCGGTTAGTTTTTCAGGCTGCGGTTTCTCATCCGGGAAGAAGATTGGACGAAGTTTTACCCCAATGCCATTGCCGATAAAGGCAAACACCAGCCACAACCAGCCATGCAGACTACCAGAGGCAATCCCACTGAAATATGCGCCGATATTACACCCATAAGCTAAGCGTGCGCCGTAGCCCAGCATTATGCCACCTACAACAGCAGCAATCAGTGAACGTTTTGGAATATTGAAATTCGGCGCAAATTTACCTGCCAAACTTGCTGCCAACAAAGCACCCAGCATGATACCGAAGTTCATCATTGAGGTAATATCAAACCATAATGATTCTGCCAGTGCTTTAGCATTGCCTGCTTTTTGCCAATAATCCCAAGAAGCTACATCAACACCCACAAGCGTAGCACCTTTGGCACCCCAAACTGCCAGTGCAGAAGTCACGCCCCAAGGACGACCTGCCAGTGCCAAAGTGGCAAAGTTGAGTAAGGTCAGAATAATGCCGCCCCAAATCAGAGGCCATGGACCACGAACAAAGCGCTTCCAGCCCTGATATTCACTGCGTGGCTCAATTTCGAGACTACCGTGACGTTTCTTTTCGAAATAAACTGTTGCTGCAGCAATGATGGCAAAAACGATAAAGCTCAACAGCAATCCAGGGAGAACGCCTAAACTTTCTACCAGTGAAATAGGCTCAAGATGTGGCAGGGCAAACCACCAGTCAAGGTGGGAGGTCGCAATCACAGACCCGATACAGAAGAACAAGAGCGTCACCAGCATACGTGCACTACCGCCACCTACGGTATACAGGGTACCTGATGCACAACCGCCACCGAGCTGCATACCGATACCGAAAATAAAGGCACCAATCATGACTGACATGGAAACAGGGTTAACATTGCCTTTGACTGGGTTGCCGAACAATTCACCTGCACCTAAAGCGGGGAAGAACAGTAAAACTGCCAGCGCCAGCATAATCATCTGCGCACGTAAACCACGGCCGCGACGTTCCTTGATAAAGACACGCCAGCTCGAAGTAAAACCAAATGAAGCATGGTACAGGGTCATGCCCAGTGCACCACCAACCAAAAATAATAGGGCCTGATTTAAGCCTACGATTTGATAGGCACCGATTGTACCTATGATAAGCAAAATAAAAGCTGCCCAGACCGAAATATTCGACCGTTGGGAAGCAGCAACAATGACTGACATGGGAGATTAAATTTTAAAAATAAAGGCTGGTATTCTACTGAATTTCAGTTTAAATGCAGCCCGTTTTGCCGATTGAATCACAATTAAGTCATTCTAATACTTGATAAGTTTTATCAGTTTATCTGATTTTATCCACTCACTTAGATAAAAAATTGATCCCATCAACAAATAATGCAATTTCAATTTAGATCATTCGATATTTAAAATCATCTCTGATAAAAAAGCCTGCAATCGCAGGCTTTTAAACATCAAACTGAATGCTAAAATCAGTTTTCAGCTTTTTCCCGAACTTCTCCGGCACCTTCTTCAACTGCCGCTGCAGTTGCTGCAGTTGCTTTACGTGCTGCTTCCGCAGTGGCATCTGCTGCTCTAGACGTTGCAGCAGCTGCTTCGTCCGCTGCCTGAGCAGTATTTTCTGCGGCATTATCCATTGCTCGTTCGGTTTCTACCGCAGCCTCACGGCTGGCATCTTCCATATCATGACCGGCTTGATTGGCTGCATTTTTTAAATGCTCACCTGTGGTTGCGCCGGTTTCAGGCGCTTCTTCTTTACTACAGCCGACTAAGGCAACAGTGGTCGCCAAACCTAAAGCAATTAGTAATTTATTCATCGAGTAATATCCTTTTGTTGTTGTAGAGCTGCAATCTAATTTAGCAGCCATTTATTTAGATTTATGCTAGCAAATAGATCAACATTTGTTGATTAACTGTAACTTTTTTCGATACTTATACTGTAATGGCTCAGTCGGAAGTTGTTTTAAGTTTCATGGAATAGTGATATTCACAGAGAGGGAAGTCTTAATAGTATCATTCGATAGGCAGGTTATAGTATGAAGCTTGGCATTTAAATATTTGTCATCACGACCTAGAGATAATTCTAAAGATGAAGAAATGAAAGACATAAAAAAAGCCCGCATGATGCAGGCTTTTTTTAAGAAAAACTTATAGACCAGCAGACGCTTTAAGCGCTTCCACTTTGTCAGTTTTTTCCCAGGTAAATGCAGTATCTGAACCTTCACGACCGAAGTGACCATAAGCAGCAGTTTGCTTATACATCGGCTGGATCAGGTCAAGCATACGGGTAATGCCATATGGACGTAAGTCGAAATGTTCACGAACCAGTGCAATAATCAATTCTTCAGAGACTTTTGCAGTATTGAAGGTATTGATTGAAATTGAAGTTGGCTCAGCAACACCAATCGCGTAAGACACCTGAATCTCACACTTGTCAGCCAAGCCAGCAGCAACGATGTTTTTCGCCACATAACGACCTGCATACGCAGCAGAGCGGTCAACTTTAGATGGATCTTTACCAGAGAAAGCACCACCGCCGTGACGTGCCATACCGCCGTAGGTATCTACGATAATTTTACGGCCAGTCAAACCACAGTCACCCACAGGACCACCGATCACAAACATACCCGTTGGGTTGATGTGGAATTTGGTGTCCGCATGGAACATGTCAGCAGGAATGATTTTCTTCACAATCTCTTCAATCACAGCTTCTTTCAGGTTCGCTTGAGTGATTTCAGAATCATGTTGAGTCGAAAGAACGACTGCATCTAAACGAACTGGTACGCCATTTTCATAAGCAAACGTTACCTGGCTTTTTGCATCTGGGCGTAACCATGGCAAGGTGCCATTACGGCGTAATTCAGCCTGCTTTTCCATCAAGCGATGCGCATATGAAATCGGCGCAGGCATTAATACATCAGTCTCGCGGCTGGCGTAACCGAACATTAAACCTTGGTCGCCGGCACCCTGATCTTCAGGTTTCTGGCGGTCGACACCTTGAGCAATTTCAGGTGACTGTTTACCAATCATGTTGATCACGGCACAGGTTGAACCATCAAAACCAAGATCAGAATGGTGATAACCAATTCCGTTTACGGTATGACGTACAATTGCCTCAAAATCAACATTTGCTGTCGTTGTGATTTCACCGGCAAGTACAACCGCACCTGTTTTTACAAGCGTTTCACAAGCAACCCGTGCATATGGGTCTTCTTTTAAGATTGCATCCAAAATAGCGTCACTGATTTGGTCAGCCATTTTATCTGGATGGCCTTCGCTTACAGATTCCGAAGTAAATACAGCGTACTCGCGCATAGTCCTATCACAGTTAATTTTAAAGACCCGATATGTTACATCGAGTTGCGCTCTAGGACTAGCTTAACACGACAAAATTGGTCGAAATTGTTTCAAATTATTGTGTTTTTAATTGATTAATAGAATTAAAAAAATTGATATGTCTATTTAGACAGCATTATTGATTGGGGAATATGAAGCAACAATATTTTAATCCGTCAGACTGTCAGAAAATTAAATGCTTAGATTTCCGATTAAATCTTAAAAAAATAGACGATAGAAAAAATACAAAGCTCAAAATTCAAAATTTACTTAAGCAAGTGATCATTACATCAATAAAGCAGATTCAGGCTGTGCGCCTTGCGACCAAATGTCTTGTTGATGTTCGGTTCATATTAGCGCTAAGTCTTCCACATTAGCTGGTTAGGAATGGCGACATCTTTTGCTATGGACTTCTTGGAGCAAGACTGTAAGGAGATCAGAAATCATGTATCAAAAGGCATTTACCCTGATTGAAGTGCTGATCGTGCTCATCATTATCGCGATTTTAGTGACGATGGCTTTTATGAGTTATCAAGCTTATGTCGTGCGTAATCAATTGGCCGAAGTGTTTGAACAGGCTGGAGCATATCGAACCCAGTTTATTGCTTCGGATCAGCACTGTGATGCCGGACGCCAGATTGGTGGGCATGGTCAATATATCGAAAAAGTCATTATTAATGCCGCTTGCCGGATAGAGTTCAAGATACGAGAGCAGGGAGTCGATATGGCCATTCGCGGGAAATCAGTCGCTTTTGAAATGCAGGATAATTCAATCTGTAAACCAGTAGAGCGAATCAAAGCCGAAGAAGAAATGTGGAATAATTGTACGATAAGGCAAGAGACACTCAATAAACTGATAAATATTGTTGGTTAGTCTTTACCCCTCGCTGTTTTTTTAAGACAATAGACAGCAGTTTTGAAAGTCTTTTCATCATTTCCTATTTCTGAATATTTTGGACTCTGATTTATGACAACCCCGCTTAATGAACGTCGTATTGCAAACGCAATTCGTGTATTGGCAATGGATGCTGTGCAAAAAGCAAACTCAGGACATCCAGGTGCTCCAATGGGGATGGCAGATATCGCTGATGTGGTTTGGCGTGAATTCATGAACCACAACCCGACCAACCCGAATTGGGCAAACCGTGACCGTTTTGTATTGTCAAATGGCCATGGCTCTATGCTTCAATATGCGCTTCTTCATTTAACGGGCTACGATCTTTCGATTGAAGATCTAAAAGCATTCCGTCAACTTCATTCTAAAACACCTGGTCACCCGGAATTGGGCTATGCGCCAGGAATTGAAACGACGACTGGTCCTTTAGGTCAAGGCATCGCGAATGCTGTTGGTTTTGCACTGGCTGAAAAAACCCTAGCTGCACAATTTAACAAAGACGATATCCAAGTTGTAGATCACTTCACTTACTGCTTCCTTGGCGATGGCTGTTTGATGGAAGGTGTTTCTCACGAAGCATGTTCTTTGGCAGGAACATTGGGTCTGGGCAAATTGATTGCTTACTATGACGACAATGGCATCTCGATTGATGGCGAAGTGGAAGGCTGGTTCTCTGACAATACAGAACAACGCTTCCTGGCGTACGGCTGGCAAGTGATTAAAGTTGATGGCCACGATGCAGATGCAATCCGTCAGGCAACTTTAGAAGCTAAAGCTGAAACTGCTAAACCAACCATCATTATTTGTAAAACTGTGATTGGTCTAGGTTCACCAAACAAGCAAGGTAAAGAAGACAGTCATGGTGCACCACTCGGTCATGACGAAATCGTCTTGACTCGTGAAGCACTAGGCTGGACTGATGAAGCATTTGTAATTCCTGAAGATGTTTACGCAGCTTGGGATGCGAAAGCTAAAGGTGCTGAATCAGAAGCAGCTTGGAACGAAACATTTGCTGCTTATGCTGCAAAATATCCAACTGAAGCCGCTGAATTTAAACGTCGTTTATCTGGTGAATTACCGGCTGACTTCGTTGCAAAAGCGGATGCCTATATTGCAGAAGTGAATGCCAAAGCTGAAACAATTGCAACGCGTAAAGCCAGCCAAAATGCATTGCAAGCACTTGTTCCATTATTGCCAGAAGTTCTAGGTGGTTCTGCGGATCTTGCAGGTTCTAACCTGACCCTTTGGAAAGGCGCGCAAGGCGTACAGGACAATCCGGCAGGTAACTACGTACACTATGGCGTACGTGAATTCGGTATGACTGCAATCGCGAATGGTGTTGCACTGCATGGCGGGTTCATCCCTTATGTAGCAACATTCCTGATGTTTATGGAATATGCACGTAATGCGGTACGTATGTCTGCATTAATGAAACAGCGCGTGATCCATGTGTATACGCATGACTCAATTGGTCTGGGTGAAGATGGCCCAACGCATCAACCTGTTGAGCAGATCGCATCCCTTCGTGGTACACCAAACCTAAATACATGGCGCCCATGTGACACCGTTGAAGCAGCAATTTCTTGGAAATCTGCATTAACGCGTGCTGAAGGTCCAACCGCATTGATCTTCTCTCGTCAGAACTTGCCATTCCAAACCCGTACTCAAGCTCAAATTGAGAACGCTGCGAAAGGTGGCTATGTATTGGCTGAAGAAAAAGGCGAATTGAAAGCCATCATCATTGCAACTGGTTCTGAAGTATCTCTGGCAATGGAAGCTTATGCACAGCTTGAAGGCGTGCGTGTCGTGTCTATGCCATGTGCTGAAGAATTCATGAAGCAAGATGCAGCTTATCGTGAAGCGGTTCTTCCATCAAATATTCGTGCACGTGTTGCTGTTGAGGCTGCACATGTTGATTACTGGTGGAAATTTGTGGGTCTTGATGGTCGCGTAATCGGTATGACAACGTATGGCGAATCTGCACCTGCAAAAGATCTGTTCCAGTTCTTCGGTATTACTACTGAAGCAGTTGTAGCAGCTATAAAAGAGATTACTGCATAATCAACTGATTAAGCAGTTTTTTAAAAGACGCTCCATTTTTGGGGCGTCTTTTATTTTTTCGCTTTTTAGCGTTGTTTTCATGTGGCAATCGTTAGAAAGTTCTCCCATAGTCGAAATGAAAGAGTGAGATGAACATGAGCTTGTATGAACAAATTAACGATGAAATTATTTTAATGGATGCAGGCGAACTCAAGTGGATCGGACAGGAGTTAGCTCTTGAAGCGATGGTTGCAGTTGATTTAATGCTGCAAGAATTAGCCGAAGAAAAGGTCATTAAAGTGCGTCGTAAAAATCATGAAAAGACGACTGGCCTAAAACAGGTTGATCGTATTCTGGTTGAAAAACTTTAAACATAAAGCATGAAAAGTCCCTGATTGGGGCTTTTTTTATGCCGGATGATTTTCATCTGACAGGTTGCTTATGAGCACCAGATGAGATAAAGCTAAGTTTAGGCCGCTATAAAAATTCAGCGACTACTATCGAAATGACTTAAATTAAAGAAATAAGCCAAAGAAGCGGTTAAACATGAATATACAGCCCCAGATCCAGATCAAATCTTTAGAGCAAATATCACAGGCAGAATGGCTATTTTTATGGCAAGACTATCAACGCTTTTATCAGACGCAAATTTCTGAAGAGGTAAGTGAAAATACCTGGGATAAATTAACCAATTATGAATTAGATTCAATGTACGGTTTTGCAGCGCTGATGGATGGAAAGGTCGTGGGGATTGTGCATGTTATCGAACATAATAGTAGCTGGACAGTAAGACCTTATGCCTATTTGCAGGATCTATTTACCCATCCTGGCTATCGGGGAAAGGGTGTGGCGCGTAAGTTGATTCAACATGTCTATCAGATTGCACAGCAGCGTAATTGCGACCGGGTTTACTGGCTGACTCAGGAATCAAATCATCAGGCACAAGCGTTGTATAACAAAGTCGCCAAGAAAACTGGATTCATCCAGTACCGTATGGATTAAAGCTAAAAAATTAAAAAAAATAACTTACAATTTTATCGTTTCATCACTGCAACAAAACGTTTTATCTTTAGGGCTGTAAACGGTTCCAGATTCTATACACTTAATAACATCCAAAACGTGAGATAAAAACATGAATTTCAAAACATTAGCATTAGGCTTGGCGGTCGCATCTGTAGCAACAGTTTCTATGGCAAAACCAGTGGCCTATACGATTGACCCGACTCATTCAGCAACTGTTTTCTCTTGGAGCCACTTTGGTTTCTCTACACCATCTGCAAACTTCAGTGACATCCAGGGTACCATTAATGTTGATAATGCAAAACCTGTGAATTCCTCGGTCAATGTGAATATCCCGGTTGCAAGCATTAATACGAATGTGAAAGCACTGGATGACCATATTAAGACAGCAGAATTTTTTGATGCTGCCAAATATCCGAATATCACTTTTAAAAGTACTAAAGTTCAGGCTCTAGGCAAAAACAAATACAAAATCACCGGTAACTTAACCGTGAAAGATGTCACTAAACCTGTGGTACTGGATGCGGTTTTAAACAAACAAGGTGTGCACCCAATGACCAAATTACAAACGATTGGTTTTAATGCAACCACTTCATTTAACCGTTCAGCCTTTGGGGTAGGCGGTTATGTTCCAAATGTGGGCGATAAAATTACAGTGAACATTACTACTGAGGCTTCTGTACCTGCTCCGAAAAAGTAAGAATGACAAATTAAAAAAGCACCCAGCAGGGTGCTTTTTTATTACGGTTATTTAAGTTGCAGGTTTTCTAAATAATGCATCAATACCGAACTGGCTGCCTGTTCAAGCGCGGGCGCATAGCTTTGATGATCCGCCCGTAAGGCGGGAATATTGATCTGGGCTTTGCGTAACTCACAGGTATGTCCAATCAGCCATTTCTCTAAACTTTCACTGGCCACTTCAGCATGGAATTGTAGTGCCAGAATGTTCTGTCCTACCCGAAAGGCCTGATTTGGATAAAGATCAGAGCTGGCCAGCAATTCAGCCTGTTCAGGTAGGTCAAAGGTATCACCATGCCAATGCAGGACGTCAATATCATCCAGAGCTTTTAGTGGATTATTTTCAATAGAAGCAAGACTGAGTTTAGACCAGTCAATTTCCTTTACATCTCCTGGATAGACTTCAGCATCCAATGCAGCAGCAATTAATTGCGCACCTAAACAGATGCCTAATGTCGGTAAATTCTTTTGCAGGCGAACTTTAAGTAAGTCTATTTCCTGTTGTAAAAAAGGATAATCCTCAGTTTCATAGACTGCAATCGGGCCACCGAGAATGACTGTTAATCCGGGATGTTCAAAAGCCTTAGTGAGATCATCGATACCGGCTTCGAAATAACGCACACGTAAGCCGAGCTGATAAAAAATATCTTCCCAAGCGCCTAAGTCTTCAAAAGCGAGATGTTGAATGGCATAAACGGTATCGGGGAGGTGGGCTAAGTTCAGCATAGTTTTTTGATATCAAGAGAATGATTTAATTTAACGTGAATCAAAAGCAAAATAAAAGGCTTTATCTACCGATCCTGTGCAAAATAGAAAATAATGAGCATCGCTGCGCTATCAGAAAGTTTCTAAAAATTTCCGTGTGATCACTACATTAAGCAGTTCATTTTTTCTTTTGTGTAGGAAAGAGAGTAGAGTAAGACTGCCGTACTGAATAAAAACAACAAGACCATCAGGATCAAGGATATGCAAAATATACGTTTATATGTCGATAAAAACAGAATCAGCCCCTATGCCATGTCGGTTTATGTTGCCTTAAAAGAAAAGGGTTTAGATTTTCAGGAAATCGTGATTGATTTAGATCAGCAGCAACAGAAATCTGCGGCTTATCAGGCTATTTGTCCAAGTGCTAAAGTTCCGTGTTTAATAGTAGATAACTTTAGCCTGTTTGAATCATGGGCAATCACTGAATACTTGGAAGATACCTTTCCGGCTCCAAGTTATCCGGCCTTATATCCTAAGGAAATTCAGGCCAGAGCCAAATGCCGCGCTATACAAGCCTTGGTCAAAACCGATTTTATGCAAATCCGCCAGCAAATGCCTTCCGATTCGGTATTTCATCCACCAAAAATATCTACACCTCTTACAGCTCCGATAACTGAAGAAATTCAGCGATTGTTAAATGTGGCAGAACATATGCTGGAGGATATATGGTTAACTGAACACTGGTCAATTGCAGACTTTGATCTGGCCTTTATGTTGCATCGTCTGCTGAGTCATCAGGTGAAACTTCCTGTGAAAATAATAGAATATGTCGAGCGTAATTTTAAGCGGGCTTCGGTACAGGCTTGGCTGGCAGAGCATGAAAAAGCTAAAACTTTAATCTAATGTCGACTGATAAAACAGTTCATAAAAAACCTACTTAAATAGATAAAATTCAAGCGTAATATGAATCAGAACAAGACTTGAAAGATGCTGAGGATACAGTCCTCGTTGAATAAGAAGGAAGGAGTGGCCGGTGGGAAATTCACATCATCATGAGCATAGTCATGTCACCGTGACTGCAAAAAATGCCAGAAAATTATCAATAGCGCTGGGATTAACCACCACTTTTTTAATTGTGGAAGTGATTGCTGGTTTTCTAACTCAAAGTTTGGCCTTACTTTCTGATGCTGCGCATATGTTTACCGATGCTGCTGCACTGGCTATCGCTTTAGTCGCTATCAAAATTGGACAAAAACCGGCAGACAATAAACGGACATTTGGTTATCAGCGCTTTGAGATTTTGGCTGCTTTGTTTAACGCCTTAATGCTGTTTGTGGTTGCGATTTATATCTTGTTTGAAGCTTATCAGCGTTTGAGTCATCCACCAGAAATTCAAAGCCTTGGCATGATGATTGTTGCTGTTTTGGGGCTGATCATTAATCTGATTTCCATGAAAATTCTGGTGTCTAGTAGTCAGGAAAGTCTCAATGTCAAAGGTGCTTATCTGGAAGTGCTCAGTGATGCACTGGGATCTGTAGGCGTGATTATTGGAGCACTAGTGATTTATTTCACCGGCTGGATGTGGATAGATACACTCATTGCAGTATTAATCGGATTTTGGGTATTGCCAAGGACCTGGATTTTGCTGAAACAGAGCATCAATATTCTGCTTGAAGGTGTGCCGGAGGAAATTGATATTGAAAAATTACGTCACGATCTTTTGGCGCTTGATGGGGTCCAGGATATTCATCAGCTCAAAGTCTGGGCGATTACTTCCAAAAAAGTCATGCTGACCGTGCATCTGGTTGCACCGAATGTGGATTATCAGAAACTGCGGCATCAGACCTTTGAGATGCTTCACCATGAGCATCATATTACCGAGATGACCTTGCAGATTGAAGCGGAAGATTGCCCGCCGGAACATCGGGGACAATCCTCACATCCGCATTCACATGCTGAAACCCATCAGCATTGAAGTGGAATAATCTAAGCGTGGGGAAAGTTGATTATTTTTTTAAAAGTGAACGAATCACATCCAGATAACTTGGCGGAGCATCGACATACTCACGCTCCCTTAACATCTGGTGCATTCTCCCCAGCTTTTGATGCGGAACAGAGGCCATCAAATGATGTTCAATATGATAGTTCACATGAATCGGGGCAACCAAAGCACGTGCCAGCCAGCCTGCACGAGTAGTTCGGGTATTGCTCAGGGCAGAATGACTGGTTTCTAGGCCCGCATGCTCAGCCATGGCGCGGATGCGGATGAACAAGGGGAATGGAGTGATATAGGCAAGAGGCCATAATAAATATAGTTTAGGATGTCCGCTGGCCCACAGTGCAGAAAAAATTGCTGCATTTGAGATGAGCATACCGGAACTATTTTTCAGCAAGTTTTTCGCTAACTCTAGATTGCTGCGATCACCACGCGGAATTGGCTTGGGGTCGTTGGAAACACTCCATTCCAGTAATTCAAGATCCATTAATACTCGACCTGCAAGGAACTTAAGTCCAGATTGCCCATTCAGATCACGAAAGAATTTCCTGAATAGTGAGCTTTGAGTAATGGGAAAATTTTTTACCAACCCCAAGTCAGGATCATCTGGCTGCGAGGTTTTAGCATGATGTTTCAGATGATAGGGACGATACTTGCCGACATCATTCCAGATCGGGCGTGCACAGAGCCAGTCAGTCAAATGAGTGTTCAACCATTTGGTTTTAAAAAGACTATGGTGCGAGGCATCATGCATCAAAATAGCCATGGCAAGCTGGCGTCCAGCAAGAATGGCCAATGCCAGCGCGCACATCAGGACTTTCCCCCACGTAGGTAAATATTCCCAGCTATAGGCTACCGTGCCAAAGGTCATGACAATTACGGTCCATGTCGAACCTACTGCCCAGGCACCGTGCAAGTCTGAGGTCGTGGTGAGTTCTTTAATTTCATCACGACTAAAAAGTTCTGTGACACTGACCTTGCTGTTCATTCTTCTGCCTATATTTAGTTCTTATTGCTGTATTCAATATATTTGGATGAAATATTACAGTCAATTTATTTTTGTGTATAAAATAGAAATAAATTAGACCCCTTGGTCTTTAAAATAATGTTGCCATAAAAGTTGACCCTGTTTTTCTATTTTGCGGACTGCGAGCTCAAATTGTTGTCGGGCATCGGTGTCTATCCATTCTGCAGGAAGCAAAGGATCAGCACGTAAACTAAACAGGGCAGATTTACCTAGATAAAAGGCACTTTTTGCAGCCTCTGCTAAAGTCAGATTTTGGTAATTTTCAAACCAGTCATTGATATCATGCTGTACTGCATGATAGGTCTGATGTAGCTCTTCGATATCCCATAAATCACGTACTTCGATTTCACTTTCAAGTTGACTGACTTGGAAAAAACGTGCGTCAGAATCTAATCCAAATCGGATTACAGCTGTTTTTAATGGACTTAGGCTTAGCGTTAAATTATCTGGACGAATAAAAACATTTTGCTCTAGTTCCTGAAAACCATAATAACGTAGCGCTTTTTCTCTTTTGGATAATGCCGTACGGTCTACACGTCCCAAAGCACCAGTATAAACCAGCACATATTTTTCATTCCATGTGGTCGCCGTTTGCATATCAGGATGTTTGTTTAAGCTGATAAAAGAAGTATCGAACTTTTTCTCTAGCAATTGATATACGCCGCGTTCCACAGCTTGAATGACATTTTCCTGATTTAATCGGGCCACAGCGACACGGATACCATTGTCAGATATACCTAATAATTCAGCAGCCGTTAATATCCGCTTAATAGACAGGGTAGAGTTTTTAGAGGCATATAAAAGATCTAGAATTAGATGACGAGCATTCAATTTGTAAGTCATGAAACGATATCGTTATGAAAGGGATTGAAAGTTTTAAAGTTTATCCACAATAGCACTTTGTCATGAATAACCCAAAAAAATTGTCAGGGTAAAAGAGGATGAATAAGTGATTTGAGGTATGCTTTTTATCAATGAAATTTTTTTAAATACAATAAAAAAACCCTTATCGAAAGATAAGGGTTTTTTGTATTCTGGAGCGGGAAAGGAGACTCGAACTCCCGACCCCAACCTTGGCAAGGTTATGCTCTACCAACTGAGCTATTCCCGCAATGAGGTGAATTATAGAGAATTCCACAGCAGTGTCAACTCTCTATAAATCTATTTGATTAATTAATCAGCACGACGCCAAACTGTACCTTGACGGGTATCCTCAAGAACAACTCCTTGATCCAGTAAAGATTGACGGATTTCGTCTGCACGTGCGAACTCTTTGGCTTTCTTGGCATCCTGACGCTGTTGAATCAAATCTTCAATTTGTTCAGGCGATAGTCCCAATGCTTCCTGACCAATGTCAGATTTGAGGAACTCATCTACATCTTGCTGTACCAGACCGAGAATATTGGTCAGGTGACGTAAAGTTGCGTAGTAGATCGCTGCCTGTTCCGTATGTTCTTCTTTCACAGCACGGTTCAGTTCTTTATTGATTTCGAACAATACCGCAATCGCTTCAGGCGTATTGAAATCGTCACGCATAGCGGCATTAAAACGTTCAACCAAAGCCTCATCCAGAGTTTCAACCAGATGATCACCATAAACCGCCTGATAGGTTTTAAATGAGTGGTAGAAACGAGACAAAGTATTTTTCGCTTCTTTTAAGGCAACATCCGAATAGTTCACCGGGCTACGATAATGGGAAGAGATAATAAAGTAACGCACCACTTCCGGATGGAATTTTTCAATCACGTCGCGAATGGTGAAGAAATTGCCTAAAGACTTCGACATTTTCTCGCCGTCGACATTGATGAATCCGGCATGCATCCAGTAATTGACATACTGTTCGCCAGTAGATGCTTCAGATTGTGCAATTTCATTTTCATGGTGCGGGAAGGTTAAATCAGCACCACCGCCATGAATATCGAAATGATTGCCTAGGCAGCAGGTCGACATTGCTGAACATTCAATATGCCAGCCTGGACGGCCATTACCCCAAGGGGAAGCCCATGATGGCTCATTTTCTTTGGCATGTTTCCACAGTACAAAGTCAAACGGGTGTTTCTTTTCGACTTCAACATCGACACGTTCAGACGCGCCGGCCTGCATATCTTCTAGTTTACGGCCAGACAGACGACCATATTTGGCAAACTTCTCGACCTCAAAGTAGACATCGCCATTATTGGAAGGATAAGCCGTACCTTTGTCGACCAGATTGCCGATCATTGCTTGCATTTGATCAATGTAATCTGTCGCTTTAGGTGCTGCATCAGGCGCAAGACAGCCCAGTTTGGAAAAGTCTTCATTCATCGCATCAATAAAGCGACCTGTTAATTCTGAGATACTTTCGCCATTTTCATTGGCACGTTTAATAATTTTGTCGTCAATATCCGTAATATTACGCACATATTTGACTTTCCAGCCTTGGCTACGCAGGAAGCGGATAATATAGTCAAATGCAACCACTGTACGTGCATGTCCAATATGACAGTAGTCATAAACCGTCATTCCACAGACATACAGGTCAATCTGACCTTCAACACGAGGTACGAATTCTACTTTTTTGCGTTGCTCTGAGTTATATAGAACAAATGGTTGCATAGCTGTTCAAAAGACTTCAAATAAAAGGATGAATCATCTTAACCTAAGCATAATTATTCATAAAGATAAAAGCGTAAAAAGCCTCAGTTATTTAGGGGAGTTAGGCGACAAGAGTGATTTAGGAAGAAGAGGTTTAGGAAGTGAAATGGCGATATTGAGCTTACATTTTCAGAGGCAGTGTTTGCCAGTATGATTGAATTATATTTGAATGAGTCTGGTCTGATTTGAACCAAACCTATTTTGGATAGCGTAAGCGTGTTCCCCTAAAAAATAAAAATAAGCACATTCTATAGTTTTAAAAATGGAGCGAATGTAGAGATGGAGATACCAGATTGTGCAAGTTGAATACAATCTGAATATATTAAAAATCCGTCGAATCTTCTACATTTAGAAAGCTTACAATTGCATAGCTATGCTAAAATTGCGAAAATTATGCCCATCAAACCAGAGTTTTTCTCTGTCCTTAGCGTAGGTAAACAGGCTTTGAATTCACAAAAAACAGCGAATCAACTAGATTTCCAGAAAGTCGCACTTGAAACACTGCGCATCGAAGAAAATGCACTACAGATTTTAGCAACACAGATTGATGACCGTTTTAGCCGGGCATGTGAAATTATTTTACAGTGTACTGGCCGTCTGGTGATTACCGGAATGGGCAAGTCAGGTCATATTGGCCGTAAAATGGCGGCGACCTTTGCTTCGACCGGAACTCCCTCATTTTTTATGCATCCAGGTGAAGCCGGTCATGGTGACTTAGGGATGCTGGTGGCTGGTGATGTGCTGATTGCAATTTCAAACTCGGGCAAGAGTGATGAAATCATGATGCTGATGCCACTCATCAAACATCTGGAAATTCCTTTGATTACCATCAGTGGCGATGATCGTGGTCCAATGCCACAAAATGCTGATGTGGCTTTGACGCTGGGTAATATTCAGGAGGCTTGTCCACTCGGTTTAGCGCCGACATCGTCAACGACGGCAACATTGGCTTTAGGTGATGCTTTAGCAGTGGCTTTACTGGATGCTCGCGGCTTTACTTCGGATGACTTTGCACGTTCACATCCTGCAGGTGCGCTAGGTAAGCGTCTGTTATTGCACGTGAAACATCTGATGCGTACTGGAGCCGATTTACCTAAAGTCTCGCCTGATACTGCCATGAATAAAGTATTGTACGAAATTTCCAACAAGCGCCTGGGCTTAACTACAGTCGTCGATGAAAATGATATGTTGCTGGGGATTTTTACCGATGGTGACTTGCGTCGCTTGATTGACAAGCAGCAAGGTTTTGACGTCAATCTGGTTATTCAGGACGTGATGACCAAAAATCCGTTGACCATTTCTCAGGAAGCACGTGCAGTGGTCGCACTGGAACGTATGAATGAACATAAAATTAATCAATTTGTAGTTGTTGATGATGCCAATAAAGTCATTGGCGTGATTAGTATGCATGACCTGATTCAGGCTGGGGTAAATTAATAAATGGCATCTTATGTATTATTAGAGCAGGCACGTCATATTGCAGCACTGGTGCTTGATGTAGATGGTATTTTAAGTGATGGCTTTGTAACGCTGACCAATACTGGTGATGAGATCAAATCCTTTGATATTCGGGATGGTCTGGGCATGAAACTGGTTCAGCAAGCAGGGATCAAGGTAATTATTATTACTGGACGTCAAAGTAATATTGTACAAAAACGGATGTCGGATCTGGGTGTTGATCTGGTCTATCAGGGCCGTGAAGACAAAGGTACAGCACTTCGTGAAGCCTGTGCGCAGCTCAACATTGATCCTGAAGATTGCCTGTACATGGGCGATGACTGGCCTGATCTGTCTGCTTTTGCCATTGCCGGCATGAAAGTGACCGTGCCGAATGGCCATGTCGAAGTTCGCCGCCGTGCCGATCTGGTGACTCAGGCGCAGGGTGGACGTGGTGCGGTGCGTGAAATCTGCGATATGCTGTTAATGTCCAAAGGTATGTACCAAGAGTTACTTGAAAAATATACTCGTGCGCCTTATTAATAAGTCATATCTTTTGGATTAAGTACACCGCTTATGGATACTAAAGTTTTATATATTACGGCTGTGATTATTGCCGCAATAAGTGGTGGTTATTACTATTACAGTGGCAAGGGCAACAAGCTACAGGCAGACTCTGCGCGCAGCATGACCTATTCCGCTCAAAATATTAACTTAACCCAGACGGATGAAGCAGGCCAGGTGTCGGTTCGTGCCCAAGTGGACCGACTTGAGCAGAACCTGCAGCTAGAAACCTCAAAGCTGGAAAATCTGCGAGCATCGACCTATGACAAGGGCAAAGTCGATGCAACTTTCTTTGCCAAAATGGCGCATGGTTATGATGACAATACAAAAGTTGTACTCTCTCAACAAGTGCTCGCCACCAAAATCATGCAAAATGGGAAAATGCAGTTTCGTACTGAAGAACTAACCGCTTTTCCAAAAACACGTGAAATTGAAACAGACAAGACAGTGATTGTGGAATCTCCACAGGCTGAATTTGTCAGCAAGGGTCTTAAAGCCAATCTTAATGATGGTCAATACGAATTCTTTAATGTTCGAGGAAAGTATGAACCAAACTCCTAAAGCCAAAATGATGCACACTTTCCTGAAGCGTATGATGCTTGCGACTGTGGTTGGACTCGGTTCAATCGCTGCTTTTGCACTGCCATCTGACCGTAACCAGCCAATCACTTTGCTGGCTGACCGGGCAACTTTCAATGAGCGGACGGGTGTGACGACGTATTCGGGCAACGTCATCATTGAACAGGGCACCATGAAGCTGCAAGCCAATTCGATTGTGGCTAATCTGAACAATAAGCGCCAGATCAGCCTGATTACGGCGACAGGCAGCCCGGCACAGTTCCAGCAAAAAGTGGATCCGGCCAAAGGTCTTGCCAAAGGTCAGGCGCAGAAAATTGTCTATAATGCTGAAACTGGGATTATTACCTTGTCAGGTAATGCCTTCCTGCAACAGGACGGTGCCAGTATTCGTGGTGCGACTTTAAAATACAGCATGAACAAAGGCGATATCGAAGCTACCGGAACACCAAACAAAACCGGTTCATCGTCTGGCCGCGTACAAATCGTGATTCCACCCTCTAGTTCAACATCCTTCCCGGGAGCGCGTGATTAATGGAGCAATCGCAGCAGGTTCAAACCCTCACCATTAAACATCTGGCGAAAAACTATAATAAACGCTGGGTAGTGAAAGATGTTTCGTTCAGCATGGAAAGTGGCCAGATTGTTGGGTTGCTCGGACCAAATGGTGCCGGAAAAACCACCAGTTTCTATATGGTAGTCGGTCTGGTGCGGATGGATAAGGGGGAAATTTATCTGGATGATCTGGATCTTTCCGACCTTGCAATGCATGAACGGGCACGTAAGGGAATTGGTTATTTGCCGCAGGAAGCTTCGATTTTCCGAAAACTGACGATTTCAGAAAATATTATGGCGATTCTGGAAACCCGTAAAGATATGACCAAGGCACAACGTCAGCAACGTCTGGCGGAGCTATTGGCAGACTTTAAAATCACTCATATTAAAGATTCTTTGGGCATGAGTGTATCCGGTGGGGAGCGACGTCGTGCCGAGATTGCGCGTGCACTTGCGGCGGACCCAAAATTTATGCTACTCGATGAGCCTTTTGCTGGTGTCGATCCAATTTCGGTTGGAGATATTAAGGATATTATTACGACCTTGAAAGATCGCGGAATTGGGGTGCTGATTACCGATCATAACGTGCGTGAAACGCTGGCGATTTGTGAGCATGCTTATATTGTCAGTGAAGGCGCATTGCTTGCTGAAGGCACACCAGAAGAAATTCTGGCGAATGAGACCGTGAGAAAAGTTTATCTGGGTGATGATTTCACTGTTTAAATAATCCTGCTTTATATAAAAACCCTGCATCAGACGCCAGTTGTCGGATGCAGGGTTTTTTTTGATCAAATCAAAGTGAAAAAGATTTCTTTTAAAGGAATTTGATATATGGTTAGGCTAAAACACGACACATTAATTATTATGCGATTTAGGGTAGAACACTTTAAAAAAAAATCAGGGGAAAACAGATCAAAAAAGAAAGAGATTGATACTTCTTCTTTTGCCTTTATCTGTATCTTTGGTGCATGCAGAAAGCTCACCCCATTATTTTGCCAATCTCAAAAATGGCTTGGGTCAGCTGATTGCACCCAAGCCGACACGGTCAGCGCATACCATTGATATTACCTCGCTCGATCATTATTCATTAGATACATCAAAAGTAGCTGAGCTGCCGCAAATTACCCGGCCACAGTCAGGACAGCCAGCTTTAAGTTCTACAAGCACAGCCGGCATTCCAAAGACAATGAATCTGGTGGAAGCCGTACACCGGGCAGTGCAACGACGTCCTGAAATCACTCAGAGTATTTCGACATTATCTGCGCAGGCTGCGAATATTGATGTAGCGAGATCAGGTTATTATCCGCAGTTATTCGGGGGTATCGGGACAGATGACCTCACTTCCGGTGAACGTGGACGACAAATGGTTTCTTTGAATGCCACCCAGATGCTGTATGACTTTGGCAAAATTAAAACCAATGTCAGTGTGGAAGAAGCCCGTTTAGCAGAAGAACAGGCAAGAGTGCTGGTTAGTCTGGATCAGATTGCATTTGAAGTAGCAGATGCAATAGTGAATATCAAACGTTATCAGCAAATCACCCAGATTGCCCAACAGCAGATTCAGGGCATTGGACGGATTGCAGAAATTGCCAATTTGCGTGCCCGCGCCGGAATCAGCAGTCAGGCCGACCCAATTCAGGCCCAGTCCAATCTGGAAGCAGCGCAATCGAATCTGATTGTACAGCAGACCCAATTAAGACAATATCAACAACGCTTGCGTACCTTGCTAGGATTTGATGTATCTGCGATTGAATGGGATATTCCTTATCCGACCATCAGTCTCAAAGGCAGTTTAAGTCAGGCTGTTAATGGGCGGAATCCGAATAATAATGAAGATGACGGCTTTTATAATTCAATCATGATTGAAGCCAGCAGTAATTTGTATCAGGGTGGTGCAACACGTTCACAGACTCGTGCCGCCAGTTATGCCGAAGAAGCTGCACGTGCACAGGTCAATACGGTCTATCTGGATGTGCTGGATCAGGTACGCTTGATCCGAGAACAGATTGAAAATAAACAAAAGCAAATGGGGGTTTTATCCCAGCGCCGCGCAACCACGGTACGCACCAAAGAGCTGTATCAAGAACAATATAAATTGGGTACCCGAACCGTAGTGGATTTGCTGAATGCAGAGCAAGCCATTCATAGTGCCGCGCAGGAAATTGAATCGGCACGCTATGACATTTACTCGGCGATCGTACAGTACATTTAGGTCACGGGCCGTACACGGGATATTTACGCGCTTAACAGTATTTCTATTCAGGGGTTTGAAGTTCAGCCATGAGTACTACAATAATAAATTATCAACCTTGGCTTCAGGCAGTTTTAAATATTGCCCGGCATTACCGGATCGAGCCTTCTGAGGAGCGGATACGCCTGCAACTGGACTGGAACCAGCATCATGATATCGATGACATGCTCAAAATTGTCAGTCGTCAGATGGGTTTAAATGTTCGTAAAAATAAATTTGACCGCAGCCTGCTGAATCCATGGCGTTTACCTTTACTGGTTGAATTCGATAGTGGTGATGTAGGCGTGATCGAACGCATCGACACACAAGGGAATGTTAGCATACAGCTCAGTGGTGATGAAGGTTTATCTCAAAGTTTCACGATTGAACAGTTAGAGGTTGGCATAAAGCATCTTTATGTGCTGCGTCCTGAATCTTCAGTTCCAGATGCGCGGGTGGATGAATATATCAAACCCTTTGAGAAAAACTGGTTCTGGTCGATTGTCCTGAATGACTGGAAGCGCTATATCGATGTGATGTTTGCGTCTTTAATTGCCAATATTCTGGCACTGGCCACGATAGTTTTCTCGATGAATGTCTATGACCGTGTCATTCCATCGCAATCTATTCCGACGTTATGGGTGTTGGCCGGTGGCGTGCTGATCGCTGCGATTTTTGAATTTGTATTACGTGTCTCGCGGATCTATCTGTCAGACATTATTGGTAAACGTGCGGATTTAAAAATTTCTGACCGGGTTTTTGGTCATTCATTACGGATTAAAAACAGCGAACGTTCCAAATCAACAGGAACCTTTATTTCACAAATTCGTGAGCTGGAAGGCGTCCGCGAACTGGTGACTTCAACCACAGTCACAGCAATTGCCGATCTGCCATTCTTCTTCCTGTTCTTAGGGATCTTCTGGGTGATCGGTGGCAATCTGTTCTGGGTCATGCTACTCGTTGTACCCTTAATGATTCTTCCGGGAATTCTGGCGCAGAAAAAATTGGCACAGCTGGCTCAGTTGGGCATGCGCGAATCTGCCATCCGCAATGCCTTGCTGGTAGAAGCTGTACAAGGAATTGAAGACATCAAGCTGTTAAGAGCTGAAACGCGTTTCCAGAACCAGTGGAATCATATGAATGAAGTGTCAGCCGATGTCAGCATGCAGCAACGTAAAATTGTCGGCTTGATGACCGCCTGGACCCAAAAAATTCAGGGACTGACCTTTGCAATTGTAGTCTTGGTCGGGGCTTTTGCGGTGATGGAGGGTGACATGACCACAGGCGCACTGGTGGCCTGTTCGATTCTATCTTCACGCATGCTGGCACCAATTTCACAAATTACGGGTGTACTGGGTCGCTTGCAACAGGCTAAAGTCGCCAAGGCTAGT
This sequence comes from Acinetobacter lwoffii, assembly GCF_024129435.1. Taxonomy (GTDB): domain Bacteria; phylum Pseudomonadota; class Gammaproteobacteria; order Pseudomonadales; family Moraxellaceae; genus Acinetobacter; species Acinetobacter lwoffii_F. The sequence goes on from NZ_JAMXXN010000006.1 coordinate 159,234, forward strand.
TTGGATGAACTCATGAAAAAACCGGTGGACCAGCCGGATTATTCGCACCTGATTCATCGTCCGGCACTGGATGGGCATTATGAGCTCAACGGTGTGGTGTTCAAATATGGCGATGATGATCCGAAACCGAGTTTGATGATTCCCAAGCTAGAGATCAAGCCCGGGGAGAAAATTGCAATTCTGGGCCGTAATGGTGCAGGAAAATCGACCTTGTTGCAGCTCTTGTCTGGGATGCAGACACCGTTACAGGGCAAGGTCAAGCTGGATGGGATTGATCTGACCCTGATTGATCCGTCAGATGTGCGGCGTGATATGAGTTTGCTAAATCAGAACTCGCAGTTATTTTATGGTTCAATTCGTGAAAACCTGACTTTGGGTGCACCTTTGGCCACCGATCAGCAAATTCTGGAAGCCTTACAAATTACCGGTGCACTGGGATTTGTACAGGAGAAAAAAGAAGGGCTGGATCATATCATTTTAGAGGGTGGTGTCGGCTTTTCTGGTGGACAGCGCCAAGCCTTGTTATTGGCGCGGTTGTTGATTCGTCAACCAAAGATTTTGCTACTGGATGAACCGACCGCTGCCATTGATGATGTGTCAGAAAAACAGTTGATTGATCATCTTAAAGGGTATTTAACCCATCGTACGATGATCGTTGCGACTCATCGCCGTGCGGTATTGGAACTGGTGGACCGTATTCTGGTGGTCAATGATGGCAAGATTGTGATGGATGGACCACGGGATCAGATCCTGAATCAGTCGCAGGGTGGTAATAAGCGGGTTGTGGGAGCAAGTGCATGAGTGAACTACAGCAACTAAAACGTTCCAGCAAGGTCAGCTTTCAGGAACCGCCATTACCCAAATCAAGTGTCATCATCTGGATTATCGGCATTGGCCTACTGGTATTACTGACCTGGGCCTGGTTATTCAAATTGGAAGAAGTATCTACCGGTACTGGAAAAATAATTCCATCATCCAAAGAGCAGGTGATTCAGTCTCTGGATGGCGGTATTTTGACTAAACTTAATGTCAAAGAAGGTGAAATTGTCGAGCGTGGGCAAGTATTGGCCCAGCTTGATCCGACCCGCTTTGAATCCAATGTCGGTGAATCAGAATCCTTGCTAGTGTCGTCACGTGCCACTTCAGCCCGTTTACGTGCGGAAGTCACTGGTGCACCGTTAGTTTTCCCCGAAGAAGTGTTGAAATATCCCAAATTGGTTAAAGAAGAAACGGCCCTGTATCAGTCGCGTCGAGCCAATTTACAAGAATCCGTTGCAGGCCTGGAACAGGCTTTGTTACTGGTGCAGCAAGAACTGGAAATGACCGCTCCCTTGGTCGCCAAAGGGGCAGCCAGTGAAGTTGAAGTGTTGCGTCTAAAACGTGAAGCCAATGACCTGCGTAATCAGATGAATGATATCCGTAATCAATATTATGTGAATGCGCGGGAAGAATTGTCCAAAGCCAATACTGATGTAGAAACCCAGCAACAGGTGGTACGTGGCAAGTCGGATACTTTGAGCCGAACTGTTTTTAAATCACCGGTTCGCGGTGTCGTCAAAGAGATTGATGTGATGACGCTGGGCGGCGTGATTCCACAAAATGGCAAGTTGATGACCATCGTGCCACTGGATGAAAAATTACTGGTTGAAGCACGAATCTCGCCGCGTGATATTGCCTTTATTCGCCCTGATCAGGAAGCATTGGTTAAAATTACAGCTTATGATTATTCGATCTATGGTGGGTTGAATGGTAAAGTTGCGATGATTTCACCGGATACCTTGCGTGATGAAGTCAAGCAGGATCAATTTTATTATCGGGTGTATATCCGTACCGATAGCGACAAGCTCAGCAATAATGCCGGGCAGGAGTTCAATATTACTCCAGGGATGGTGGCCACCGTGGATATTCGTACTGGTTCAAAAACCGTGATGGATTATCTGATCAAGCCATTTAATAAAGCCAAAGAAGCCTTGCGTGAACGGTAATATTTGCCAAGCAATTGAGTAAAACAATCGATCAAAATCAGGCCTCTCCGTGGAGAGGCTTTTTATTTGTCTGTGCAAAGCGGGTATACTGCAGCAGTGAGAGTTTAAAGCCTGAAGTTATGCCATTTACCATTGCCAGCCTGGTCAGTTTTGAGGAAGACATCAAAAAAAGCCGCTTTCAGGCCTTTGCCACCCCTGTTGAGAATGAGCAGGACGTCAAAGATTTTCTGGAAACTTATCGTGATCCAAGCACCACGCATCAATGCTGGGCCTGGAAAATTGGCCATCAGGTACGCTTTAATGATGATGGTGAACCTTCAGGTACTGCAGGACGTCCGATTCTGGCGACCATTGAAGGCAATGAGCTGACCAATGTGCTGGTATTGGTCAATCGCTGGTATGGCGGGATCAAGCTGGGAACAGGGGGCTTGGTACGGGCCTATGGCGGTTGTGCTGGGCAATGTTTGTTGTTGGCAGAAAAAATTGAACTGATTGAAAAGAAAAAGGTGCAATTTTCCTGTCAATTCAATGAATGGGCCATCTTTCAATATGAATTGAATCAGCAACAAATCGATTATCAGGAAGAATATACAGCCGAAGGGGTGCAGGTCAGTGTCTTATTTCAGTTACATCAAATTCAATCTTTTGCCTTAAAAATTCAAGATGTGACCCGCGGCCGCGAACAGCTCAAAATCATAGAAGAAGCGACAGATGACTGACGTAGATCCATTACTGAAATATCGTGAACAGCACAAACATCGCCTGAATTATATGCCTTGGCTGTACTGGTCTTTAAAGCCTAAAAATCGTAGCTGGGCAGAAGCGTGGCAAAAGGACTATCAGGCTTACTTGATGGAAATGGAAACCATCGAGATTGGTGAAAACTGTTTTATTTCACCTCTTGCGCATATTTTCGCGGAGCCGGGACGCAAAATCATTATTGGTGATAATAGCTTTATTGCTGCAGATTGCACCTTACATGGCCCCCTAGAGATCGGTAATGAAGTGGCGATCAATCATCACTGTATTCTGGATGGTGGCCGGGTGGGGATTAAACTGCATGATCAGGTGCGCATCGCCGCTTATTGTCATCTTTATGCCTTTGATCATGGCATGGATTTGGAGCAGCCGATTTATCAGCAGCCAGTACGTTCGCAAGGCATCGAGATTGGTCGGGATGTGTGGCTCGGTGCGCATGTCGGTATCAAGGACGGAATTAAAATCGCAGATCAGGCCGTGGTGGGAATGAACAGTATGGTGACCAAGGATGTCGAGAAGCGTGCGATTGTCGCCGGTAATCCGGCCCAATTCATTCGCTATCGTGAATAAGCTTTTGGAAGTCAAGTGCTTGATGCAACAGCCTGACTCAGCAGATGGTTCGATATATTGATCTATATTTGTTCACATAAAAGTTAACATATTTCAAGTCAAGCCTTACAGATTTCGCTGCACATTTTTGAATGCTTATGCTAAGTTAAAAATAACTAAGAAATTTTTATCATAAATAGAAGAGAGGCTAAACATGAAACGTGTCATCGCCTGCATCGACTCATCGCCATGTATAAACGCGCTGGCAGACGCGGCGGCATGGATTGCCAAACAGACTGGCCGTGAACTGGTCCTGTTACAGGTTTTGGATTATTACCCGGCCAGTTATCATCTGGGGGAAATCAGCGGAGTGATTGGCTTTGAAAGTAATGCCATGTTACTGAAAGAACTGGCTGAGCTTGAACAAAAACAAAGTGAAATCGCGCTGGATTATAGCAATAACCTGCTGCAACACATTTCGGAGCGGATTCTGGCAGAACACGGCATTCAAACCACCCATATTCAGGAAAAGGGTGATTTTCTGGAACAAAGCTTTCAGATCCTGCAGCCTGATGATATCGCAGTGATTGGATTACTCGGTGAACGCTCCGCTGAAAAAAACAAACCGATTGGTACCAATGTGGAAAATTTTATTCGTGGGGCAAACTGTACCGTGATGACGGTCGGAGAACAGTTTAAGCCGCCGACACGATTTATTTTCGCCTATGAATATTCACCGACCTGTATCAAGATGATGAAACGGATTGCGGAAAGTGATCTGCTGCGCTTATTGCAATGTCATCTGTTATATATCGGTGATCATGCTGAAATTCTAAATGAACCTTTGCAATATTTAAATCAGGCCGGTTTAGATGTGGTGCCACAATACCGCTATGGCGATGTCGCAGAAAATATTTTGACCTATCAACAGGAACTCGGGATTCAACTGATCGTGTTGGGTGCATTTAGTCACAGTAAAATTCACCAGTTCTTTTTGGGCAGTATTGCGACCACGATTTTCCGGAATTCCAAAGTACCTTTACTGGTTGCGAAGTAAGGATTGCATAAAATAGCCAAGCGCGAAGTCTAATCGTAAATTGTTACAGCTTGATTTAAAAATGACCAGAGTTATCCTCATATATTGTGGATAACTCTGTGGTTAATATTTATAAGTTAATGTTATTTATAATAAATATGTCATTGGGTGATTTTTGTTCTTCTTGTTTTATTTCACAATCGCGAGTGCAAAACCATCATGTCCTTTGCTGCCAACCGTTTGTAAAGCAGTGCATGACAAGATACGTGGATGATTTTGAAGCGCTTTAAACATGTCACGAATGCCTTCAATACTTGGTTTATTATTGTCCGGATTAATGATTTCGCCAGCACGAATGACATTGTCCAGAAAAATAAGTGTACCTGAGTGCGACAGGTTTAAACTGAGCTCCAGATATTCAGGGTAACTCTGTTTATCTGCATCAATAAAGATGAAATCGAAAGCTTCCGTATCTGCAGGCAGGGCTTTAAGCACATCTGCTGCACGGCCGCATTTCAGTTCGACGGTCTGTTTAAGCTGCGCGCGATCAATATTTTCCTGACCCATTGCCGCATGGGTATCACGTCCTTCAATCGTCAGGATATAGCCATCATCAGGCAAGGCACGTGCCAGCCACATGGTGCTATATGCTGCAAATGTGCCGAGTTCCAGTACACGTTTACACTGGTTCATCTGGATTAGCATCTGCAACAACATGCCTTGATTTGGTGCTACAGCCAGATGATCAGGAAAACCGTGCGCTGCGGTATTCTCAAGAGTTTGATTCAGAATGGGGTCTTCAGGAATTAAATGTGAATCAATGTAGTGATCAATGTCTGTCCACATTTGTTGCATAGTCTTAGCACCTCGATTGCGATGCGTGCATTTTAAACTTTTCGCGGCAGAGCGCAATTTATTGTTCTATAGGTGCTGATTTTTTAGGCTCTAAAAAGTCCTGGATGAACTTTGTAGAGCGGTTGTCATGACTTAGTAATTACACATCGAAGAATTACGGCCTAAACTCGGTCCCCAAGTACGATAACCTTGGGTATCGATGTGGATTTGGCCAGAAGCATACATGCCGAGTCCCATATTTAGGCTTTGACCATGCTGGACCCAGAACTGACACAATTTGAACTTGGTATTTTCAATATAGCTATAATCTTGTGCCTGAGGATATTCAGGCCCAATCCGGAAATCGATCGCAGAGTTGTAAAGATGGCGTGAAGAATTGGCACCACCGGCACACTGGTTCAAAGGCAGGTCACGATAGACTGATGTGACTTCAAAATCAGTCAGTACATTGGCTGCAACCAGATATTTAAAGACTTTTAAAGTTGGGATCTGATTGGCCCATAATTCACGGCTTGGAATCATGTATTGGGAACGACCACACTTGGCCCAATCACGTGCAGTACGCATTAACTCGAAACTCGGAATGATATTGCCAACCCCATGACGTTCCAGAAAAACCTCATATTCACGCACGCGTGACAAATTATCCAGTGCCGATACCCAGTGAGTATACACATAAGGCACAGTTTTCGGGTGGGCTTTACGATCGTATTGAACACGTTCTTGTGGAATGTAAATCCGTTTTCCAGCAGGTGTGGTGGCCTGTCCAGGTTGTTTTGTGGTCGTGGTACAGCCCACAAAAACAAGAGGAATTATACAAAGACTCAATAATCCCTTTAACAAGTTCTTCATTTATAGAAATCAGATATTTACAAAATAGCGCTATTTTAGACTAAATATAGGGAGAAATTTGGAGAATATTGCAATGAAATGTGTGCGTTGAGTATAAAAAAGATCAGCATTTGCTGATCTTTTAAAGTTTAAACTAATTACTTTTCAAGGTATTGTAATTTGTCTGCTTTGCCATTCCATTCTTCACGGTCTGCTGGCTGGTCACCAATTTGTGTGATATTTGGCCATTTTTGTGACAGGTCAGCATTCAGTTCAATAAAGACTTCCTGACCTTCTGGTAATTCGTCTTCAGAGAAAATTGCATTTGCCGGGCATTCAGGTTCGCATAACGCACAGTCGATACATTCGTCCGGGTTAATCACAAGGAAGTTAGGACCTTCATAGAAACAGTCTACAGGGCAAACTTCAACACAGTCTTGATATTTACATTTAATACAATTTTCAGTGACAACGAAGGTCATGGCGACAGCTACCTAAAAAATATGGTTCTAATTACGAATGCTGTATTTTAGGCAAAAACAGGGGGAACTAACAATTCCTTTTATTGATATTTGTTATATATAGGGCTGTTAGATTTGAAAAAAGGTCGCATACCGATGAATTACAGCATTCATCGGTATGTTCAGGACATCGACCCTATGCCAGATGAGGTCTAGGACCGAGAATTAACTTGGCTGTTTGATCAGGTCTTTGAGCGCATATAACTGCTGCAAGGCTTCACGCGGAGTTAAACTATCTACATCAATATCTTCGAGTAAGTCCAGTGCAGGCGATTCTTTTTCAATTTCGATGATACGTTCTATAGGCTGCATAACTTCAGGCATTGCAAACAGATCATGCTGCGGGCTCAGTGGCTTGGCCTGATGCTGTTTTTCCAGAATCTTTAAGCGGTTTTGCGCTTCTTTAATCACCGCAGCCGGAATGCCTGCCAATTTCGCGACTTGCAAGCCATGACTTTGACTGGCCGGGCCATGTTGCACCTTATGCAATAAAATCAGATTACCATTCAGCTCTTTGGCCGTGACATGGTAGTTATTAATGCCACTTTCCTTATCCAGTTCAGTCAGTTCGAAATAATGGGTAGCAAATAGACATAAACATTGAATGCGTTTGGTCAGATCCAGCACACAGGCCCAAGCCAAAGACAAGCCATCATAGGTACTGGTTCCACGGCCAACTTCATCCATGAGTACCAAAGACTGGCTGGTGGCATGATGCAGGATTTGCGAGGTTTCGGTCATTTCCACCATAAAGGTTGATTTGCCGGTCGATAAATCATCGGCAGAACCAATCCGGGTAAAGACACGGTCAACCGGACCTAAAGTTGCAGCTTGCGCTGGAACATAGGCACCACAATAAGCCAGCAACACGATCAATGCAGTCTGGCGCATAAAGGTGGATTTACCACCCATGTTGGGGCCGGTAATGATGGCCATGCGATGGGAAAAATCCAGTCGCGTATCGTTCGGAGTAAAGGCCGATTTACTGAGGGCTTCTACCACCGGATGCCGACCAGCAGTGATACTTACACCAACTTCAGGACTGAATTTTGGACGCGACCAGTTGCGTAAACGCGCCTGATGGGCAAAATTCGCAATCAGATCAATCTGGGCTATGGCGCTGCTCATCATCTGTAAATTGCCGATATCCTGACGCAGTTCATCCAGCAGCATTTCAAACAGCATTTTCTCACGGGCCAAAGCACGCGATTCGCTAGATAAGACTTTGTCTTCAAATGCTTTCAGTTCAGGGGTGATGTAGCGTTCGGCATTTTTCAGGGTTTGCCGGCGAATATAATGCTCGGGTGCTTGTTCGGCCTGTGCGCGGGTCAGTTCAATATAATAGCCACTGACGCGGTTGTAGCCAATTTTCAGTCCCGGAATTCCGCTTTGTTCACGCTCTTTAATTTCCAGATCAATCAGGAACTGGCTGGCATGATCACGAATCTGACGTAGTTCATCGAGTTCACTGTCAAAACCTTCGGCAATGACATTACCATCACGAAGCAGGACGGGCGGGTTTTCCACAATGGCGGACATCAGACGTTGATGCAGACCATGGAAGTCGCCTAGCTCTTCATTGAGTTGTACTAAAAGTTTGGACTGTTGCTGACTGACAATCGGTTGCAGGGCATGGCGTAAAAATGGAATTTGCGCACAGGCCTGACGCAGTTGTACCAGATCACGTGGACGGGCACTGCCAAGCGCAATACGGCTCAGCACACGTTCAATATCGCTAATCTCTTTTAGAACCAGACGTACAGGCACTTCGTGGAAACCTTGTAGCAGGGCCTGGATGGCATCTAAACGTTCGTCCAGCAAGGCAGTGTCACGCAAAGGCTGCATCAGGGTGCGACTCAGCAAGCGTCCACCCATAGCAGTCTGACAGTCATTGATCAGTTGAAATAAGGATGTCCCATGTTCAAATAAAGGCTCAATCAGTTCAAGATTACGGCGTGTCACCGGATCCAAAGCAATAAAATCTGAACTTTGTTCTAGCTGAATCGTGCGGATATGCGGTAACGCAGTTTTCTGGGTTTCTTTTGCATAGTGAATCAGTGCCGCAGCCGCTGCTTTAGCCAAAGGTAAATGATCAATGCCGAAACCTGAAAGCGTGCTGACAGCAAACTGGTCGCATAAGGTTTTTTGCGCATTGTTCAGGTTAAAATCGACATCGGGACGTTTGGTGACCGAGATATCCAGCTGTTGTTTGAGTTGTTCGGTCAATGTCGGATCAGTGATATTTTCATCCAGCAGAATTTCGCTTGGCATCAAACGCGCCAGTTCAATCATGAGCTGGTTAAGATCATAATCCTGCTGCTGGACTTTAAATAGGCCAGCGCTGAGATCAAGAAGTGCAATGCCGATCTGATTCTGCTGAATACACAAAGCCACCAGATTCGAGCTTTGATGTGCACCGAGCATGGCATCATCGGTCAGGGTACCTGGCGTAATAATTCGAACTACACCACGCTCAACCGGTCCTTTGCCAGTGACTTCACCAATCTGCTCGCAGATCACTACGGTTTCGCCTTTTTTGACCAGACGTGCCAGATAACCTTCGGCTGCATGATAAGGCACGCCCGCCATAGGAATCGGCTGACCATTGGCTTTACCGCGATGGGTCAGGGTAATGCCTAAAATCTTGGCTGCCTTGTGTGCATCTTCAAAGAACAGTTCATAAAAATCACCCATACGATAGAACATCAATGAATGCGGATGTTGCATTTTCACCGACATGTATTGCTGCATCATAGGTGTAAGTGATGATAGATCAATACTTGAATTTTCTATGTTCATCTAATAAAAATACCTTTAAAAATAATAAGTTCTTCAATGATAATCATCTGCTTACATTCCTGTTGCTGCTTAGGGGTAACAAGCAAGTCCTAAGGAATCCAGTGAATAAGTATACCTTTTAGTATGCCTTTTATTGGTGTATCTTATTTAAAATCCTATCAGTATATGCATGCTGAAAAATCTGAGGGTGATTTTAGCAAAATTACCGAGTGCGAAAAGGTTAGAAAAACTATATGACTGTAAAAGATCCTACTTATACAAAAAAAGTAGCGTTAACTGCTCGAGCTATTGAAAAAATGAAACCTGAAACTTTCTTAGTAGATATTGGTGAAAATGAAGGGTTAAGAGTTAATAAGGGGAAAACAGGTCTGACTTCATTTTCTTATCGCTTCAGAAGTCCTATTGATAACTCGTTAAAGAAAGTAAAAATTGGTACTTATCCAGATATGTCATTGGCTGAAGCTAGAGTAGAGCTTCAAAAGATGAAGATTAAACGCAGAGCAGGTATTTGCCCAAGTCAGGAGCTAAAAGATCAGAAGGAACAAAAAAAGATTGAGCAAGAAAAACGAGATGAAATAAATACCCAATTTACAGTCAAAGAACTGATTGATTTATATTTAATAAATGTCATTGAAGACCGTTATGTTTTAGATAGTAAAACAGGCAGTAAGAAGTTGATTCCAGGAGCGAGAAAACGTAAAGGACAAGATGAAGCTAGAAGAACACTATACGGCGATGCGGTTAGAGTATTAGGGCATATAGCAGCTGATCAAGTGACGCGAAAAGATGTCGTAAATATGATTTCTGAGATTATTGAGCGTGGTGCAAATGTTCAAGCTGGGCGGGTATTGGCAGAATTAACACTGGCTTATGACTACTGTATAGGATTAGAAAAATTTAAGGATGATTTTGCAAATCCGGCACTTTTGGCTAAATCTAGTTTAAAGCAAAGCAGGGTGAAATTAACACACAAAAAGGGTAGCCGGGTGCTATCAGATAAAGAAATTAAAAAAGTATTGGAATGGCTTCCAACATCAGGTTTCTCAGAGAAACTTAGGCATATTATTCGAATTACGTTATGGACTGGATGCCGTACTGGAGAAGTTTGTGAGTTAAAGTGGGCGGACATTGATTTTGAAAAAAGTACTTGGCATTTAAAAGGAAGCAAGAATGGTACGGATAGGTATGTCCAACTTTCCAAACAATGCCTAGAATACATAAAAGCATTATCTCGCGAGTCAGACTTTCTTTTTGAATCAAGAATTAAAGGTAAGGCAATTACCCAAAAAGTTCTTACAGTGTATAAATGGCAAATGCGACATCCTGAAAAACTTTCATATGCCTTACAGCCTGAACAATTGTGGTTGTCCGAAATTCAAGATTGGAGTCCCCATGACTTGAGACGGACTGTACGTACTGGTTTATCTAGATTGAGTTGTCCTGCAGAAATTGCAGAAGCTGTATTAGGGCATTCAAAAAAAGGAATACAAGGTACTTACAATTTACATGCGTATGAAAAAGAATGGGCGGAATGGTTGCAGAAATGGGCTGATCATTTGGATGTACTTTTAAGTTAAAGTAAACTTAAATAAATGATTAATTTTAATAAATTTTCTATTGTTAAGTACAAGTATATATTTATGTAGGATTTTGTAGGGGATTTGTGCTGATTTCATTATAATAATTTAATACCAAAATAGAGCTTAATTGGATATGGATCAGCTAAAGCATCGGTACAAATCTGTGCTGTATTATATATTTTTTTTAACTTTACTAGGGTGTGTTGACACTTTTAGCTTAAAAAAATAGCGAAGTAGTAAAATCAAATCGCCAAACCCAATTTTACTATTCGCTATGCCTCGTACCATGCTGACAGATCAACACTGGCAAAAGTTGAAAGTTATTCTGCGTAATTTATCCATTCACCACAACT